>NZ_JAMDHB010000023.1:0-10792 GCF_028656895.1 Pseudomonas sp. TNT2022 ID1044
GGGCTGACGGTGGTTTGCTGTCCATCACGACAATCCCTAACAGCATTGGCTCGATCAAGTCCCGAAAATGGCATCGCCTGACCCGGCCCTGGGTCAATCATCTGGTCGCCTGCGCAAGCGGTCTGTCGATGACCACAGCGCTGGTGGCCAGTGATGACAGTCTGGTGCTCGCTCCAATGGATGCGGATCCAGCGCGGCGAATTCTCGGGGACCTTTTGCTGGCCTGGCAATCGGGCATGCGTCAGCCCCTTCCAGTTGCAGTGAAAACAGCCTTTGCCTGGCTGGGTCAGAGTGAACCAGTCAAAGCCGAAGCGGCCGCCCGCAAGGCCTATGAAGGCGACGGGTTGACCACTGACGGGGAGCGCCGGGAAAGCATGGCGCTCGCGCGTCAGTTCACTGATTACGACGCTCTGGTCGCCGACGAGACATTTACGGGTTGGTGCGACGCTCTTTATCGCCCTTTACTTGAGGCGCCATGGCGTTCCTTGTCCACTGAGGAGGCGCGCTCATGAGTACTCAGCCACCTCTTGCCCTTGCGTTCCCGCTGCGTGGCAGTCAGTTGATCGAGGCCAGCGCCGGGACAGGCAAGACGTTCACTATTTCTGCGCTTTACCTGCGCCTGGTTCTTGGCCATGGCGCGGAGTCCAGCGGTTTCGGGCGTGAGCTTTTGCCTCCGCAAATCCTCGTGGTGACCTTCACCGATGCCGCCACCAAAGAGCTGCGAGAGCGCATTCGTACACGGTTGGCTGAGGCCGCCCGGTTTTTCCGCGATGAAACACCGGCACCCGATGGCCTGATCGCCGAGTTGCGCGAACAGTACCCGTCCGAGCAGTGGTCCGGTTGCGCAAATCGTCTGGATATTGCGGCCCAGTGGATGGATGAGGCTGCTGTCTCGACCATTCACAGTTGGTGCCAGCGCATGTTGCGCGAACACGCATTTGACAGTGGCAGTCTGTTTACCCAGACACTGGAAACCGATCACAGCGATCTGTTGGGTGAGGTGTTACGCGACTACTGGCGATTGTTTTGCTATCCGATGCAGGGCGATGCACTGAACTGGGTACGCAACAACTGGGGTGGGCCAGCCGCCTTGTTACCGCGGGTTCGTGGCTTGTTCGCCAGCGAGCGGGGCAACGTTGAAGGCAAGGCGCCTGCCGAGTTGATTACCGAGTGTTTGCAGGAACGGCGGGCTGCATTGGTCGAGCTCAAGCAGCCCTGGCGTCATTGGGCTGATGAGCTTCTTGTGATCTGTCACGAAGGGGTTGCCAGTAAAACTGTCGACGGTCGCAAGATGCAAGCGCGCTACTTCGAACCCTGGTTCGAGAAGATCAAAGCCTGGGCCGAGGACGAAGCCCTTGAGCAACTGGACATAGGCACCGGCTTCACGCGGCTGACCCCTGACGGCATGGCGCAGGCCTGGAAGAAAGGCGAGGTTCCCAGCCATCCGGGGCTGGACGCCATGCCCGGGTTGAAAGCCAGTCTCGACAACTTGCCGACGCCTGATGCTGCGGTGCTGCAACACGCTGCTCATTGGGTCGGCGCGCGGTTCGAGGAGGAAAAACGTCGCCGTGCGGAAATGGGCTTTGACGACATGTTGCTGCGCCTCGATGCGGCGTTGCAATCCGATGGCGGTGAGCGGTTGGCGACCTTGATCCGTGAGCAATTCCCGGTGGCGTTGATTGACGAATTCCAGGACACGGACCCGGTGCAGTACCGGATCTTCGAAAGCATCTACCGCATTGAAGACAACAGCCCAGAAAGCGGGCTGTTCCTGATCGGCGATCCGAAGCAGGCGATCTACGCGTTCCGTGGCGCCGATATCTACACCTATCTTCGTGCGCGACAGGCGACCACCGGACGCCTGCATACCCTGGGCACCAACTTCCGCTCCAGCCATGGCATGGTCGGAGCAGTGAACCATGTATTCGAATGTGCCGAGTCGCGCGAATCGGGGCGCGGGGCTTTTCTGTTTCGCGAAAACAATGGTGAGAACCCGGTGCCGTTCCTGCCGGTGGCATCGCAGGGGCGCAAGGAAGTTCTGTACGTCGACGGGCAAACCGTCCCGGCGCTGAATATTTGGCATTTGGCTGCCGAGCAGCCGTTGTCCGGTGCTGTTTACCGCCAGCAACTGGCCGCCGCGTGCGCCAGTGAAATCACCGCCTTGCTCAATGGCGGACAACAAGCTCGTGTGGGCTTCGCACGGGAAGGTCAGGATCTTGTGGGGCTGATGCCTGCGGACATCGCCATTCTCGTACGCGATGGCAAGGAAGCTCAGGCCGTACGTGCCGAGCTATCAGCCCGGGGTGTGCGCAGTGTTTATCTATCGGACAAGGATTCGGTATTCGCCGCGCAGGAAGCGCACGATGTACTGACCTGGCTCAAAGCCTGCGCCGAGCCCGATGTCGAACGACCGCTGCGAGCCGCGCTGGCCTGCATCACCCTCAATTTGTCATTGGCGGACCTTGAGCAGTTGAACCAGGACGAACTGGCCTGGGAATCCCGGGTCATGCAGTTCCGCGGCTATCGCGAGTTGTGGCGTAAGCAGGGTGTGTTGCCGATGCTGCGACGCTTGTTGCACGACTTCCAGCTTCCCCAGACGTTGATCGCCCGCAGCGACGGCGAGCGGGTGTTGACCAACCTTTTGCACTTGTCCGAATTGCTGCAGCAAGCGGCCGCCGAACTGGACGGTGAACAGGCCCTTATCCGGCACTTGTCCGAGCATCTGGCGTTGTCCGGTCAAGCCGGCGAAGAGCAGATTCTGCGTCTGGAGAGCGACGAGCAACTGGTCAAGGTCGTGACCATTCACAAGTCCAAGGGGCTTGAGTATCCCCTGGTATTCCTGCCGTTCATCTGCTCGGCAAAACCGGTGGATGGCAGTCGGCTACCGCTGCATTACCACGATGCCACGGGCAAGGCTCAAGTGACCCTGAGCCCCACGCCAGAGTTGATCGCCCTGGCCGACGAAGAGCGCCTGGCCGAAGATCTGCGCTTGCTGTATGTCGCCCTGACCCGGGCGCAACATGCTTGCTGGTTGGGGGTTACGGATCTCAAGCGCGGCAATAACAACGGCTCGGTGCTGCACCTGTCGGCGCTGGGTTATCTGTTGGGCGGCGGTACGCCGTTGAGCGAGTCGACGGGTTTGAGCATTTGGTTACGTGATCTGCAACAAGGCTGTCCTGCGATCCACAACAGTGAGATGCCCGACATCACCAGCGAGCATTACCATCCGCCGCTGAACACCGCCGCATTGCTCGCACCATTGATCCCACTGCGCAAGGCCAGTGAAAATTGGTGGATCGCCTCCTACAGCGCCTTGCGCATCAGCGACATCCTGAGCAGTGGTACGGACGAAGCGCCTGAGAGTCCGCAAGCGCAGAAGCTGTTTGACGACGAACGCCTCGACCCACAAGCGCCCCGAGAGATGGCTGCTGGCGGTGCCGATATTCATCGATTCCCTCGTGGCCCGAACCCGGGCACTTTTCTTCATGGTTTGCTCGAATGGGCTGGCAGTGAAGGTTTTTCTGCTCCGCCGCAAGCCGTGGAAGATGCGATTGGCCGTCGTTGTAATCGCCGTGGCTGGGAAGGCTGGATTACCACGCTGAGTGACTGGCTTGTGCATCTGCTCAAGTCGCCTCTGCCCGTGGGTGCCGGACAAGCCCCGGTGATTTTCGAGCAGTTGAACCAGTATCAGGTCGAGATGGAGTTCTGGTTCGCCAGCCACAAGGTGGATGTGCTCAAACTCGACGCGCTGGTGCGTCAGTTCACACACAACGGCGTGGCCCGGGTGGCGGCAGAGCCGGTGCTGCTCAACGGCATGTTCAAGGGTTTCATCGACCTGACGTTCGAGCACGATGGCCGCTACTACGTCGCCGACTACAAGTCCAACTGGCTCGGGGCTGACGACCAGGCCTACACCGAACAGGCCATGGAGCAGTCGATTCTCGACAATCGCTACGACCTGCAATACGTGTTGTACCTGTTGGCCCTGCATCGTCAACTCAAGGCCCGGCTGGCCGATTACGATTACGATCGACATGTCGGCGGTGCGTTGTACCTTTTCCTTCGAGGGACGCGAGCACCCAGCCAGGGTGTTTATTTCGCCCGCCCGCCCAGGGAGTTGATCGAGCGACTGGACCGGATGTTCCAGGGTAAACCGGAACCCAGGACAGAACCTGCGTGGGAACAGGGAGTATTGCTATGAGCCGCACCTTCGCCGATTTGCTGCCCGTTTCATTGGCGGCGGACAGTCTGGCTGACCTTGCCCCCTTGAGTTGTGCGGACGACCTGTTGCTGCTGCTGACGCGTTGGGTCGAGCGTGGCTGGCTGCGAGCGCTGGACAAAGCCTTCGTGGCATTTCTTCATGAGCTGGCACCGGATAATGACCCTTTGGTGCTGCTGGCTGCTGCGTTGACCAGCCACCAATTGGGACACGGGCATGTATGCCTGGACCTGTTCGAGACACTCAAGGAGCCCGACTTTGCCCTGTCACTGCCACCGGAAGGCGATCTGCAAAGTGGCGTGATGTTGCTGCCTTCGCAGTTGCTGGAAGCTTTGGATGGCGCCCATTGGTGCAAGGTTCTGGCGGCGAGCCGTCTGGTTGCGTTGGCGGCCGACGAGCGAGAGGTCGTGCAGACACGACCCTTGGTGTTATCGGGAAAACGTCTGTATCTGCGCCGCTATTGGGCCTATGAACGACGTATCGACAACTCATTGCGTGAGCGTCTGGCAACACACGAAGCCGCTGCGGATGACTTGCTTGAGCGCCTCACCGGTTTGTTCGGCCCGGCCCGACCGGGTGAGTTGATCGACTGGCAAAAACTCGCTTGTGCCCTCGCCACTCGCAGCGCTTTCAGTATCGTCACCGGTGGTCCGGGAACCGGCAAGACCACGACGGTCGTGCGCTTGTTGGCGTTGCTCCAGGCGCCGGCCGTGGAGGCTGGCAAGCCGTTGCGCATTCGCCTCGCCGCACCGACCGGCAAAGCCGCAGCGCGGCTGACGGAGTCCATCAGCCAGCAAGTACGAACGCTGAGAGTCGCCGACGCCATTCGCGATAAAATTCCGTCCGATGTCACCACGGTTCACCGTCTGCTCGGCAGTCGTCCGGGGACGCGACATTTCCGGCACCACGCCGGCAATCGGTTACCGCTGGATGTGTTGGTGGTGGACGAAGCGTCGATGATTGACCTGGAAATGATGGCCAATCTGCTGGATGCACTGCCGGCTCATGCTCGACTGGTACTGCTGGGGGACAAGGATCAGTTGGCGTCAGTGGAGGCCGGTGCAGTGCTGGGTGACCTGTGTCGTGATGCCGAGGCAGGCTGGTACAGCCCGCACACACGCCAATGGCTGGAGGCGGTCAGTGGCGAAAGTCTGGAGGCCAGTGGCTTGCAGGAAGACACCCAGGGTACACATCCACTCGCCCAGCAAGTGGTGATGTTGCGTCACTCGCGGCGATTCGGCGAAGGCAGCGGCATTGGCCAGTTGGCCCGCTGGGTGAACCAGCAACAACCTGAAGAAGCCCGCAAGCTGTTGGCGGTGCGAAGCCACGACGATGTATTCAGTTTGCCCCTCAAGAATGAACAGGACAGGGCGCTGGAACGTTTGTTGCTCGAAGGTCATGGTGAGGGCGCGCAAGGCTACAGGCACTATCTGAACCTGCTGCGCAATCAGCGGCCGGCGCTTGATAGTCCTTATGATGATCCGCGCTGGACGGACTGGGCTCGACAGGTCCTGCAAGCCTTCGACGCCTTTCAGTTGTTGTGCGCCGTTCGCAAAGGGCCTTGGGGCGTGGAGGGGTTGAACCAGCGAGTTACCGATGCACTGCTCAAGGCGCGTTTGATCGACGGTGACCAGCAATGGTACGAAGGCCGGCCAGTGCTGATGACCCGTAATGATTACGGCCTGGGATTGATGAACGGTGACATCGGCATTGCACTCAAGCTGCCCGAGCGTGAGGGGCCGCAAGCAGGGCGGCAGGTTCTCCGCGTGGCGTTTCCGCGTAACGACGGGCAGGGCGGCGTGCGTTTTGTTCTGCCGAGCCGGCTCAATGATGTTGAAACCGTTTATGCCATGACCGTGCACAAATCCCAGGGATCGGAATTTACCCACACGGCGTTGATTCTTCCTGATGCGCTGAACCCGGTGCTGACCAAGGAACTGATCTATACCGGTATCACCCGGGCCAAGGACTGGTTCACATTGATCGAGCCGCGCGCCGGGGTGTTTGAAGAAGCGGTGAGACGCAAGGTCAAGCGCTTGAGCGGGCTGATGCTGGAACTGAAAGAAGGCGGTGATACGACGCACTGAAAGCGGCGACGCGAGGTGACGCAAACTGTCCGAAGTGGCGTAGTGCCCGGCCTCGCTGGTGTTTCGCCGCTATGCTATCGTTGCGGCATCATCTGGTAACGATCGAAGAGTATCCCTGCATGAAGGTGGCTGTCCGGGCGACAGAGCGTATAGCTGGCTGCAAACAAGCACTGCTCGCCGGACTTCTCAGCTTGCTGTCTGCTGCCGCTTTCGCTCAGCCGCAAACCCCGTCGAGCATGGCCGACCAGCGTGCCGAGTCAGTGACTCAGGTGGTGCTCGGGATTCTCAGTTATGCCCGTTGGCCTGTTGAGCCCGCGCAACTGCGCCTCTGTGTCGTTGGCCCCACTGAATACACCGACGATCTGGTCAAAGGCACGACTCAGGCGACCGGTCGGCCTGTGACGGTGCAACGGCTGTTGGCCGACAACCCGTCCATCGCAGGTGAGTGCAATGCGGTGTACATCGGCAAACTGACCAGCGACGAACGCAGTCGGCTGTTTGCTTCACTCACAGGGCGCCCGGTATTGAGCATCAGCGAAAGCGATGATCAGTGCACGGTTGGCAGCCTTTTTTGTCTGCGCGTCACCGTCCAGACGAAAGCCTGCGGCAACATGAGCCTGTCCAAACGGGGGGCTCGCCCGACCTTGCGCTCGGTCATCGGTCGCGGTCATTTGACCGTTGCGCTGGTGGGTGTGGCCATGGCCAGTGTGTCGCTGACGCTGCTGGGTGTTCTGGCCTTGCGGGTGTATGCCGATCACAACCTGCATCTGATCGCACGCTCGATCAATTACACCGTGGAAGCTGCAGTGGTGTTCAACGACAAATCCGCCGCGACGGAGGCATTGGCGCTGATCGCCTCCACCGAAGAGGTCGCCGATGCCCAGGTTCTGGACACGCACGGCCAGTTGCTGGCGCGGTGGCAGCGACCGGAAACCGGGTTGGTGTCCGATCTTGAAATGCAGTTGGCCAAGGCTTTTCTGGAAAAACCGATCAACATGCCGATCGTTCACCAAGGCCGGGAGATCGGCAGCATCGTGCTCATCGGGCATGGCGCCAGTCTGATGCGCTTTTTGCTCAGTGGTCTGGTGGGCATCGTCCTGTGCACCGCCATCAGTGCGTGGGTCGCGCTCTATCTGGCGCGTCGGCAACTTCGTGGGATCATCGGCCCGCTGCGCAGCCTGGCGTCTGTGGCGCACGCCGTTCGCAGCGAGCGGGCTTTCGATCGGCGCGTACCTGCCGCCACCATTGCCGAACTCGATAACCTCGGCAGCGACTTCAATGCCCTGCTCGATGAACTCGAGTCCTGGCAGACCCACCTGCAAAACGAGAACGAAACCCTGGCCCACCAGGCCAGTCATGACAGCCTCACGGGGTTGCCGAACCGGGCGTTTTTCGAAGGCCGCCTGATGCGAGCGTTGCGCAATGCCAACAAGCTCGACGAGCGCGTCGCCGTGCTGTTTCTCGACAGCGACCGGTTCAAGGAAATCAACGATAACTTCGGCCATGCCGCTGGCGATGCGGTGTTGGTGGCCGTGGCCAAGCGCGTTCGCGCCCAACTGCGCGAAGAGGACCTGGTGGCGCGCCTGGGCGGGGATGAATTTGCGGTGTTGCTGGCGCCCCTTCACAAGACTGAAGACGCTGAACGAATTGCCGAAAAAATCATTGCCAGCATGGAAGCGCCCATTCTGTTGCCGGGTGATCACCAGGCATTGACCTCACTCAGTATCGGTATCGCCGTGTACCCCGATCATGGCGTGACCCCGGGCACATTGCTCAATGCAGCGGACGAAGCGATGTACCAGGCCAAGCGTCTTGCCCGAGGCGCACAGCACACGGCGGGGTCGGAGCACCCTGTCGCCGACGTTTAACTCAGGAGCTTATTTCCGTGTTTTCTTTTATCCGATCCTTCCGACTGTTCACGATTACTCTGGTCCTTGCCGTATTGACCCTCACGGGTTGCCAGACCGCACCGCAAAAAGGCCTGACCCCGGCGCAAATAGCGGTATTGAAACAGCAGGGTTTCGAGTTGACCGATGAGGGCTGGGCGTTTGGTCTGTCGGGCAAGGTACTGTTTGGCAGTGATGTCGACAGTCTGAATGCGCAGAGCACCGAGATTGTCGAGCGCATTGGCAAGTCGTTATTGGGTGTTGGGATTGAGCGCGTAAGAGTCGATGGTCACACGGATGCATCGGGTAAAGAGGCTTACAACGAACAGCTTTCCCTGCGTCGCGCAAAAAGTGTCGGCAGCGTTCTGGCCACCGCCGGCATGAAACAGGACAACATCCAGTTGCGCGGTCTTGGCAGCAGCCAGCCCGTGGCATCGAACAACACCGCCACCGGCCGCACCGAAAACCGCAGGGTATCGATTGTGGTCAGTGCCGATTAAAACGTTAGCAATGTTTTCTGCCATGACTTCTGACACATGAGCCGACATAAACTCGACGATCATTCGAACCCGCTGGGGTTCTGCGTCGATTTTACGGTCTGGGCGTTTCAGGGTTTATGCAGGAGTCGAAGAGTTCTCAATGAAAAGAATAATAAAATACTGCCAGAACCGTTATTGGAAGAAGTGGCTTCGCCAGCATCACTGCAAGTTGGGTGGCGGAGTGACGTCGCTCGGTGCCAAAACCACGTTGGTGCTTGAGGAAAACGTCTCCCTCGGCAATGTGGTCATCAATGCCAAAAAACTGAGCATTGGCGCTCACACGTATGTTCGCAGCGATTGCGTGCTGTCCGCGGTTTCATCGATAGGGCGATTCTGCTCTATCGGAAACAACTGCTACATCGGCCAGGATAAAAACACTCATCCTTCGGATTGGGTGAGTTCGCATCCGTTTCAATTCACCAATACCCCGTTGTCATTCGAGCCGCAAATCGTCGACGTCACCATTGGCGATGACGTCTGGATCGGCCATGACGCCATGATCATGGAAGGTGTCAATGTGGGCACCGGAGCCATCATCGCCACGCGTGCGCTGGTCGCACATGATGTTCCTCCGTATGCCATCGTCGCCGGCATCCCGGCGAAGGTGATCAAGTATCGACATCCCCCTGAGCGCATATCAATGTTGTTGAACAGCAAATGGTGGGAGTGCAATGTCGACTTCCTCCTGACCTTGCGTCTGGACGACCCGGATGCCGCTCTGCCTGAGTTGATGGACGCGCGTAGCGACCATCTGGCGAGCTACAAGCAACTGGAAGTCAGCCGCAAAGGTTGTCGAGTACTGCCCGCCTGATCGCGACGGGCTAGTCGTTAAACCGCAACTCCCTCGTTTCACCCAACAGCAACGGGCCATTGAGCTCCGTGACTTCGCGGATGTAATCCCACAACAGAGTGATCCGCTTGAGCTTGCGCAGGTCTTCGCGGCAGTACATCCAGAACTGTCGGGTGATGTTGATCTCCTGCGGCAACACCGGCAGCAAACGCGGATCCTGGGCGGCGAGGAAGCATGGCAGGATTGCCAGTGATCGGCCCTGCTGCGCCGCTACGAACTGCGCAATTACGCTGGTGCTGCGCAAGTTGGCGCTGGCGCCGGGGAGCACGTTGGCCAGGTACAGCAGTTCGGAACTGAACGCCAAATCGTCGACGTAGCTGATAAAAGAGTGCCTGGCCAGATCCGCCGGGCGGCGGATCGCCGGGTGTTTATCCAGGTATTGCTGCGTTGCGTACAGTTGCAGCCGATAGTCGCAGAGTTTGCAGCAGACGTAGGGGCCATGCTCTGGACGCTCCAGGGCGATGACGATATCGGCTTCGCGCTTGGACAGGCTGATGAAGTGCGGCAGCGGCAGGATGTCGACCGAGATCGCCGGGTAGGTATCGACGAAATGGCTCAACTGCGGCGTGATGAAGAAACTGCCGAAGCCTTCGGTGCAGCCCATGCGCACATGCCCGGACAGCGCCACTCCAGACCCTGAAACCTGTTCGCAGGCCATGTGCAGCGTGCTTTCGATTGACTCGGCGTAGCCGAGCAAGCGCTGGCCTTCAGCGGTCAGGACGAAGCCACTGGTCCGGGATTTCTCGAACAGCAAGGTCCCCAATGACGCTTCCAGCGAACTGATGCGCCGCGACACCGTGGTGTAGTCGACAGCCAGGCGCTTGGCCGCAGTACTGGCCTTGCGGGTCCGGGCAACTTCAAGGAAAAACTTGAGGTCATCCCAGTTCAGCGAGCCTAAAGACGTGATGTTTTTTTGCATGATGGACCGGCCTTTATGTGCGTTCTTATTAGAAGTTTGCACATCTATACTCCAAAAACAGCCCGACAACCAATTCGCGGCGCACGCCTCATCGCAAGGCGACTTTTTCGCCTTGGCTCCTGAAATAAAAACAAACATCCGGAGACCCACATGAACGCTTCGCTCACGCCCAACGACACCACCGTACAAAAGGTCAAATTGTTGATCGACGGCGAGTGGGTCGAATCCCAATCCACCGAGTGGCACGACATCGTCAACCCGGCGACCCAGCAAGTCCTGGCCAAGGTGCCGT
>NZ_JAMDHB010000024.1:0-28436 GCF_028656895.1 Pseudomonas sp. TNT2022 ID1044
CCTTCCGGCGGAATCAGCGCGATCAGCCGTCCGAGCTCGTCGTAGCGGTATTCGGTGACGGCGCCGAGGGCGTCCTGCTCGGCGAGCAAGCGGCCCTGATCGTCATAGGTTTTGCGCTGCTCGCCGCCGTCGGCCGCTATCCGGCACACCAATCGCGCGCGGTCGTCGTGGACGTAGACTTCCTTGCTGCCGTCGGCATGCTTGAGCACCACAGCGCCGTCGTCGTCCCAGGTGTAGCGGGTGTCCATCTGCGCAAACGAGGCCCAATGCCGGGCACAGCGCACCGCTTTGCCGCTGCGTTCCCACTCCCAGTAAAAACTCGCGCCACCGGCCAGTTGCCGCTGCAGGATGACGTGCTGTTCGTCGTAGTCGTAGCGCTCGCTTTCACCCGCCGCGTTGGTGACTTCGATCAAGCGCCAACGGGCGTCGTAGCGGTAGGTCACCAGCGTCTGTTCGGTGCGCCATCCCTCGTCATCGGGGTGAATGCGCTGATAGTCGACAGCGATCAGGTGCTGACGGTCGTAGCGCAACAACAAGCAGCGACCGGCGCCGTTATCGAGCCGCTGAATGCGTCCGGACACGTCGCGCTGTACGCCCAGACGATTGCCGTAGGCATCGCTGATCGCGCTGAGGCCGCCATCACGAAAGTGATAAAACCGCGCCGACTCCCCCGCCAGCGCAACAATCAACTCTTCCGGCGCATCGCCCCGATAAATCGCCGCGCGCGACAAACTGTTGTGGATCGCCGGGCGCGCCACGCTCGGCAACGGAAACGGCGTGCGACGGTTTTCCGCGTCGATCCACACCACGGATTCGCCATCGATTTCCAGGCGCTGGGCCAGTGAATGGCTCCAGCCAAAACCGAGGCCGCTGTCGAGTTCAACGGCGCTGGTGCGATACAGGCGGGTGAATTCGAATGGCAGCACACCATCCAGAAAACCATCGCTGAGGGTCAGCAGTTCTTCGCCGGTGACCAGCGACACCGGGCAGCCGTGGGTGACGGTGCGCTCGGCGGAATCGGCGCTGTCGCCGTTGGGGTTTTTCGCCTGGGCCGGGGCATCGTCGTGCGGTTCATGCCGGCCCAGACGCGTTTTTGCCTCGGACTTGCTTCGAGCAATCGCCAGCGGATTGTCCACCCGGACATCCGCCGCGCCTGCCGTGCTGATCTGCAACGGAACCGCGGGCGCAGGTCTCAACCCCGCGCTTTGTGCATTGATCAGCAACGGTTTGAGCGTGTTCGCGTGGGCGCTAAGGTCAGACCGGCCCGTCAGTTGCGCCAGGCGCACACTCGCCGCTGCCAGCCATCGTCGGGCGCGTTCGGACTTGATCTTGTTGAGCACCTTGGCGCTCATGCCGAGCTTCAGGCCTGTAGGACCCAACAAGCGCACCAGCAGGAAACTGATCAGCAACTCCGTACGAATCTCCGCTACGACTTCAGCCATGTACTGCGGCGGCAGCATTCGCAGCCAACTGGTGAAAGCCGCCAGATGAATGAACACCAACGGTTCGTCGCTCAACACCAGCAGCACGTTGGCGATGGCTTCGGCCGAAGCGTTCAGGAGCTTTTGCAGTTCAGCTTCGGTCAGGTACGCAAGGAGCTTCGCGCTGTTGGCCTGCAGATCGGAGATCAGGTCGTAGAGCTGCTTTACGTCATCCCACAAACCGTGAAGGGCGTTGTCGACACCCCGCCAATCCGCGCGTTGCAACATGCCATAGCGTTCAGTGAAATCCGCTTCGGCAAACCCGGCCCACAGCGGTTGAAACTCGCTGTTCCACTCGTTGCGCAGCCAGCCTTCCAGCTCACTCAGCACGCCTTGGTAGGAGTCGTAGAGTGCCTTGATATGCGCGGTGGTGACGTTGGGGAAAAAGGTGATTCGATAGCGATTGCCGCGCCAGCATTCCGGAATCTCCAGAATGCCGCCGGGGCCGATGGTTTTGTGGATGGGATCACCAAATGTCGGACCCTTTCGGTCCTCTGTCAGCAGCCGTTCCAGCATCACTGGCGTGTTGCCGATCGGCACGAAGCGCGCGGCTTCAAACAGATGCACCAGCGTGAGCGGACCGCTGGCGGGGCAGGTGGCGACGGTGGAACTGACAGGTGTGGTCGAATGCTTCGGCGCAGTGAGGCGCACGTCGTTGCCGACCTCGAACACTTGCTCGACATCCAGCGTCCCGCCGGACCAGAAGTTTTCCGCCCAGGTGTCGTAGGCATTGAGGCTGAGGCGAAAATCACTGAGCAGGGCTTCGATGTCCGGCTGCTGCGGGTTCAACGCCGCCATCACCAGCAAACCGATGGTGTTGTTCAGAGCCAGCAGCTTGTCGGGATCAAACATTCGCGCAATTTCGCCAGGGTGAATGGGCGAGAAACTGTGCGTTGGATCGGTCGAGAAAGAAGTCGGGAAAGGAGGCGTTTGCTGTAGGGCGAATCGCTAAATCATCGACGTCACTTCGTCATCGGGCGGGTTTTGCCCGTTGCTCTTGGGCTGCGGTGCTCGCTATGCTGCTGAAACCTTTAATCAATCACGGAGCCGGCCGCGCCCGAGCCGCCCGGGATTTCGTTTAATACGGATCAGATGCGATGAATGCACCGCTGAAGGAATTCGGCCCGATCAAGGCCGTGATTTTCGACATGGACGGCTTGTTGCTGGACACCGAGGGCATTTACACCGAAGTCACGGCAACGATTGCCGCTCGCTACGGGCGCACGTTCGACTGGAGCGTCAAACAGAACATCATCGGTCGTGGGGCCGGTGACCTCGCGCGTTACGTGGTTGAGGCGCTTGATCTGCCGATCAGTGCCGAAGAGTTTCTGGTGATCCGCGAACCGCTCATGCGCGAGCGCTTTCCTACGGCGCAGGCGATGCCTGGCGCACAGCAGCTGGTTCGGCATCTGAAGGCTCACAACATCCCGATTGCAGTGGGCACCAGTTCTTCGAGCCTGTCGTTTGGTCAGAAAACCACGTTGCACCGCGACTGGTTCGCCTTGTTCGACTTCGTCGTGACTGCCGATGACCCGGAAGTGGGCGCGGCCAAACCTGCCCCGGATATCTTCCTCACCGCCGCGCGGCGGCTGGGTATTGCCCCTGAGGATTGCCTGGTGTTCGAAGATTCCCCGTTCGGCGTCACGGCGGCGAAAGCGGCGGGGATGACGGCGATTGCGATTCCGGATGCGGCCATGGCCGACGAAAAATACGCACACGCCGATGGCATTCTTCGTACGCTCAAAGCCTTCACGCCAAGCGCGTTTGGCCTGCCGGCGCTGGAGTGGGCCTGACGAAAGATGTGCTGAGCAAATGCCTTCTCATTTGATCGGCGACTAATTCAAGACGTACTTCATCCGTTCTCTTTACAGACAACTTTTGAGGTGCGTCCGGTGACCCCGCTGACATTGCTGTGCCTGCCTTACTCTGGCGCGAGCGCCATGGTCTATAGCCGCTGGCGGCGCAAACTGCCGGAGTGGATCAAGTTGCAACCGGTGGAGTTGCCGGGGCGTGGCGCGCGCTATGGCGAGCCATTGCACACCGACATGCGCCGGCTGGCGTTGCAACTGGCCCACGAACAAAAAGCCATGCTCAGGGCTCCTTATGCATTGTTCGGCCATAGCCTGGGCGCATTACTGGCCTGTGAGATGGCCCATGCGTTTCGCTCGCTGGGCGTTCCGGAGCCGGTGGCGCTGTTCGCCTCGGGCACCGCCGCGCCAACCATGCGCCTGGACTACGACCGCGGTTTTGCCGATCCGAAAACCGATGCCGAACTGATCGAGCAGCTGCGCATCCTCAACGGCACCAGCGAGGAAGTGCTGGCCAACGAAGAGCTGATGAGCCTGACCCTGCCGATCCTGCGCGCCGACTTCCAGTTGTGCGGGCGCTTCGAGCCGATTCAACGACCACTGCTCAAGTGCCCGGTGCACGTACTGGGCGGCAAGGCCGACCGCGCCACCACCGAACAATTGATCGGCTGGAGCAAGGAAACCCTCGGCAGCTTTTCCGTGGACATGTTCGCTGGCGGGCACTTCTTCATTCATGAGCATGAAGCCAAGGTGCTGCGGGTGATCAAGGATCAGCTGGAGGTGCATCATCGGCGGCATGCCATGGCGGCTGTGGGATAACCCAAACTCAAATATCACTCAATCCTTGTGGGAGCGAGCCTGCTCGCGATAGCGGTGTGTCAGGCAACATTGATGTCGACTGACACTGCCTCATCGCGAGCAGGCTCGCTTCCACAGTGGTTTTCAGCGTTCTGAAATCTCCCTTCTGATACTTGTTCTCATTCGCTAATTTTTCCGGCCTGGATTCGTTTTATAGGGACGACGTGCCTTTGTGCTTCCCGCCACTGATCCGGATACCCAGAAATGAATGCTGAAGACTCCTTGAAACTTGCTCGCCGGTTTATCGGGTTGCCCCTGGAAAAGCGCCAGGTGTTCCTTGCGGCCTTGCACAAGGAGGGCGTTGATTTCGCCCGGTTTCCCATCCCTGCCGGCGTCGACGCCGAAGATCGCCAGGCGCTGTCGTACGCCCAGCAACGGATGTGGTTTCTCTGGCAACTGGACCCGCAAAGCGGCGCCTACAACTTGCCCGGTGCGGTGCGCCTGACCGGTCGTCTGAACCTGCCGGCGCTGGAACAGGCCTTCGCCAGCCTCGTGGCCCGTCACGAAACCCTGCGCACCGTGTTTGCGCCGCAGCCTGACGACACTTTGCTGCAAGTGCCGGCCACGGCGCCGCTGGTGATCGAGCACGTTGATTTCAGCGCCTTGCCCGCCACCGAGCGCGAGCAGGCCGTGGCCCAGGCGGCCGAGCAGCAATCGGTGTTGCCGTTCAATCTGGGCACGGGGCCGTTGCTGCGCGTCACTCTGCTCAAACTCGCCGAGCAGGAGCACGTGCTGTTGCTGACCCTGCACCACATCGTGTCCGACGGCTGGTCGATGAACGTGCTGATCGACGAGTTCATCCGCTGCTACGACGCCTTCGATGCCGGCACGCCACCGCAGTTCTCGCCGTTGCCGATCCAGTACAGCGACTACGCCTTGTGGCAGCGCCGCTGGCTGGAGGCGGGCGAGCAGGCGCGGCAACTCGAATACTGGGAGGCTCAACTGGGTGACGAGCATCCGGTGCTGGAGCTGCCCCTGGATCATCCGCGCCCGGCGATGCCGAGTTATCGCGGCACCCGCTACGAATTCGCGGTCGACGGGCAATTGGCTGAGCAACTGCGCACCACCGCTCAGAAGCACAACGTCACTTTGTTCATGCTGCTGCTCGGCGCGTTCAACGTGCTGCTGCACCGTTACACCGGGCAGAACGACATCCGCGTCGGCGTGCCGATCGCCAACCGCAACCGCGGTGAAATCGAAGGCCTGATCGGTTTCTTCGTCAACACCCAGGTGCTGCGCACGCAACTGGACGGCCAGACCCGCGTCGATGAGCTGCTGCGTCGCATCAAGGAAACCGCGCTGGGCGCCCAGGCCCATCAGGATCTGCCATTCGAGCGCCTGGTCGAAGCCTTGAAACTGGAACGCAGCCTCAGTCACACGCCGCTGTTCCAGGTGATGTACAACCACCAGCCGCAGGTTGCGGACATTTCCACGGTGACCACGGCGTCCGGCCTGGCGCTGGGCATGATCGAGTGGCAAGGCCGAACCACCCAGTTCGACCTGACCCTCGATACCTACGAGAAAAGTGGCAAGCTGCACGCCGCGCTGACCTACGCCAGTGACCTGTTCGACGCCACGACCATCACGCGCATGGCGCAGCACTGGACGCGTTTGCTGCAGGGGATGGTGAGCGATTCGCAACAGCGCATCAGTGATTTGCCGCTGCTGGAGCACGCCGAGTATCAGCGCATCGTGCATGACTGGAACCGCGCCGATGAAAGCTTCGCCGAAGATCTGTGCATTCATCAGCTGATCAGCCAGCAAGTGGCTGCGAGCCCTGATGCAGTGGCCGTGACCTTCGCGGATACCCAACTGACTTACCGCGAACTCGACCAGCAAGCCAACCGCCTGGCGCACAAGTTGATCGAGCTGGGCGTCGGTCCGGAAGTGCGGGTCGGCGTGGCCATGCAGCGTTCCGAGCAACTGCTGGTGGCCTTGCTCGCGGTGCTCAAGGCTGGCGGCGCCTACGTGCCGCTGGACCCGGATTACCCGGCCGAGCGGGTCGCCTACATGCTTGAAGACAGCCGTGCGCTGCTGCTGATTACGCAGCAGGACGTCGCAGAGGCGTTGAATGTGAGCGCAGGCACCCAAGTCCTGCTGCTGGACGACATCGAGTCGCTCATCGCCTACCCGCCAAGCGCCCCGGTCACCCGCGTCACGCCGGACAACCTCGCCTACGTGATCTACACCTCCGGTTCCACCGGCAAGCCCAAGGGCGTGGCCATCGCTCATCGCAACGTGCTGGCGTTGATCGACTGGTCGAAATCGGTGTACAGCCGCGGCGACATTCAAGGCGTTCTGGCTTCTACGTCGGTGTGCTTCGACCTGTCGGTGTGGGAGCTGTTCGTGACCCTGGCCAATGGCGGTTCGCTGATCATCGCCCGCAATGCCCTGGAGTTGCCGCAACTGCCGGCCCGGGATCAGGTGCGGTTGATCAACACCGTGCCATCGGCGATCAACGCGTTACAACGCGACGGGCAGATTCCGCCGAGCGTGCGCATCATCAACCTGGCCGGTGAACCCCTGAAGCAAAGCCTGGTGGAGGCGCTGTATCAGCAAGCGACCGTCGAGCACGTCTACGACCTGTACGGCCCGTCGGAAGACACCACCTATTCGACCTGGACCCGCCGCGAAGCCAGAGGCCGCGCCAACATCGGCCGCCCGCTCAAGCACACCGCCAGCTATCTGCTCGATGCCGACCTGCAACCGGTGCCGCAAGGCGTGTCCGCCGAGCTGTACCTCAGCGGTGCGGGGATCACCCGTGGTTACCTCGCACGGCCAGGCCTGACCGCGGAAAAATACGTCCCCAACCCTTTTTCCAGTACCGGCGAGCGCCTGTATCGCACCGGCGACCTGACCCGTTATCAGGCCGACGGCACCCTGCAATACGTGGGTCGCATCGACCATCAGGTCAAGGTCCGTGGCTTCCGTATCGAGCTCGGTGAAATCGAAGCGCGGCTGTTGCAGCAGGACGCGGTGCGCGAACTGGCGGTGCTGGCCCAGTACGGCGCCAGCGGCCAGCAGCTGGTGGCGTACATCGTGCCGAACGATTCGGCGCTGTTGGCCGATGCCGATGCGCAAGCCAACCTGCGAGAAGTGCTCAAAGCCGCACTGCGTCAGCATTTGCCGGACTACATGGTCCCGGCGTTTTTGCTGTTTCTCGAACATCTGCCGCTGACGCCCAACGGCAAACTCGACCGTAAGGCCCTGCCGGCAATTGATGGCGCTACGCAACAACGCAAACACGTCGCGCCGCGCAGCGACCTGGAAAAATCCCTCGCCGCCATCTGGCAGGACGTGCTGGCCATCGACAGTGTCGGCCTGGAAGACAACTTCTTTGAACTGGGCGGCGACTCCATCGTTTCGATGCAAGTGGTCAGCCGTGCGCGGCAGGCCGGGTTCGTGCTCAGCCCCAAGGACCTGTTCCAGCACCAGACCATTCGCAGCCTCGCCCAAGCGGCGCGCACGGGCGGGCAATCGCAAATCGATCAAGGTCCGGCGGTGGGCGCAGTGGCGCTGTCGCCGGTGCAGCAATGGTTCTTCGAACAGGCGATTCCCGAACGTCAGCACTGGAACCAGTCGCTGTTGCTGGTGCCCCGCGAGGCGCTGAACATCAAGGCGCTGGAGCGTGCCCTGGAGCAATTGCTGACCCAACACGACAGCCTGCGCCTAAGTTATGCACAGGCCGACAACACCTGGCAGCAGGCTTATGCCGCGCCAACCACGGAGTCGGTTTTGTGGCAGCGCCAGGCGCAAACGGTCGGGCAGCTCAACACCTTGTGCGACGAGGCCCAGCGTAGCCTCGACTTGCAAAACGGTCCGTTGCTGCGCGCAATGCGGGTGGCGATGGCCGACGGCTCGGAACGTTTGCTGCTGGTGATCCACCACCTGGCGGTGGACGGTGTTTCCTGGCGCGTACTGCTGGAAGATTTGCAGCACTTCTACACCGGCGGTACGGCGCAAGCGAAGACCAGCAGCTATCAGCGTTGGGTCGCACGCTTGCACGATCATCTGCCAGCTTTCGAACACAACCTCGGCCACTGGCAGAGCCAATTGCAAGACGCGCCAGACAACCTGCCGTGCGAGCGACCGAACGGTGCGCTGGAAAACCGCTTCGAGGAGAAACTCGAGCTCAAACTCGACACCGAGCAAACCCGCAAGCTGCTGCAACAGGCTCCGGCGGCTTACCGCACCCAGGTCAACGACCTGCTGCTGACCGCTCTGGCTCGTGCCGTTTGCCGCTGGAGCGGGCAGGGCAGCACGCTGATTCAGCTCGAAGGCCATGGCCGCGAAGACCTGTTCGATGACATCGACCTGACCCGCACCGTCGGCTGGTTCACCAGCCTGTTCCCGGTCAACCTGAAACCCTCCGCCGATCTTGGCGCATCGATCAAATCCATCAAGGAGCAACTGCGCAACGTCCCGGACAAAGGCCTGGGCTACGGCGCGCTGCGTTACCTCGGCGCACCGCAGATCCGCGCCGGGCTGGCGGCGTTGCCGCAACCGCGCATCACCTTCAACTATCTGGGGCAGTTCGATCGTCAGTTCGATGAGGGCGCACTGTTCACGCCTTCCACTGAAGGCAACGGTCTGGCGCAGGACCCATCGGCGCCGCTCGGCAACTGGCTGGTGGTCGAAGGCCAGGTCTACGGCGGCGAATTGTCCCTGAGCTGGGGGTTCAGCCGCGAGATGTTCGACACCGCGACCATCCAGCGTCTGGCTGACGAATACGCGCATGAACTGAACGCGCTGATCGATCACTGCTGTGCGCTTGAAGTGGCGCAAGCCACGCCGTCGGACTTTGCGTTGGCGCAGATCGATCAGGCGCAACTCGACGCCTTGCCGCTGGCGGTCTCGACGCTGGAAGACCTGTATCCGCTGTCACCGATGCAGCAGGGCATGTTGTTCCACACCCTGTACGAGCCGCAGGTCGGCGCCTACATCAGCCAGTTGCGCCTGGACATCGGCGGCCTCGACACCGAGCGTTTCACCCGCGCCTGGCAGGCGGCGGTCGAGCGTCACGACATCCTGCGCAGCAGTTTCCACTGGCAGGGTCTCGATGTCGCGCATCAGGCGATTGCCCGTCAGGTGAAGCTGCCGCTGCAAGTGCTTGAAGCGACGGACACCGATGCACTGGCCGATGCCGAACGAGCTCAAGGTTTCGAGCTGGGCAGCGCGCCGCTGTTCCGCTTGAAACTGGTACGTACCGGCGCTGACGCCTGGCACCTGATCTACACCAGCCATCACATCCTGATGGATGGCTGGAGCAACGCGCAGTTGCTCGCCGAAGTGATCCAGCACTACGTCGCCGGGCATTCGCAGCCGGCGCCGACGGGTCAGTACCGCGATTATCTGGGCTGGTTGCAACAGCAATCGGCCGTTGCTGGCGAGCAGTTCTGGAAAGCCGCACTGGCGCCGCTGCAAGCACCGACGATGCTCGCCGAAGCCCTGCGTCCGCCAGTCGACGCCGAGGGCAGCGAGGAAGTTCGCGTGGCCCTCGACAGCCCCGCGACCCGGCGTCTGGCCGAGTTCGCCCGCCAGCAAAAAGTTACCCTCAACACCGTGCTGCAAGCGGCGTGGAGCCTGTTGCTGCAACGCTACACCGGCCAGGATTGCGTGGTGTTCGGCGCCACCGTGGCCGGGCGTTCGGCACCGCTGCCGGGGATCGAAGCGCAACTGGGGCTGTTCATCAACACTCTGCCGCTGGTGTGCTCGATGCGCCCGGACCAGAGCGTCAGCCAATGGCTGGGCGAGTTGCAACGTTTGAACCTGGCCCTGCGCGAATTCGAGCACGTGCCGCTGTACGACATTCAGGGGTGGGCGGGGTATCAGGGATCGTTGTTTGACAGTCTGCTGGTGTTCGAAAACTTCCCCGTCGCCGAAGCGCTGAAGCAGGGCGCGCCGGCCGGGTTGTCGTTCGGCAACCTGCACAACCACGAACGCACTCACTATCCGCTGACCCTTGGCGTCGAGTTGGGCGAAGCGCTGAGTTTCGATTTCAGCTACGACGCGGCGCGTTTCAGTGCGGCTCAGGTCGCGCAGCTTGCGGCCAATTTGCAGTACCTGCTGACGCAGTTCGTAGCCTCGCCCGAGGCTGCACTGGGCGGGTTGGAACTGCTCGATATCGAAGGCAAGCACGCGGTACTCGCCATCAGCCAACCGGCCACGGTCGAGTTATCCACACGTCTTTTGGTTCACGAGCGGATCGCCGCGCAAGCCGCCGCCACCCCCGATGCCCTGGCGTTGCAGGTCGACGGCCAGCGCCTGAGCTACGGCGAACTCAATGCCCAAGCCAATCGCCTGGCCCATCACCTGATCCACCACGGCGTCGGTCCCGGCAAGCGTGTCGGCCTGGCCTTGCGTCGCGGACCGCAGTTGATTGTCAGTCTGCTGGCGGTGTTGAAAAGCGGCGCGGCCTATGTGCCGCTGGACCCGAAATACCCGAGCGAGCGCCTCGCCTACATGATCGAGGACAGCCGTCTCGACGTGCTGCTGTGCGAGTCCGGCCTGCTGGACGACTTGCCGCTGCCGGCGCACCTGCGCCTGTTGGGCCTGGATGAAGCCGTCGGCTACTCCGACAGCAATCCGCCAAGCCACGCCGTGGCCGAAGACCTGGCCTACATCATCTACACCTCGGGCTCCACCGGTCAGCCCAAAGGCGTGGCCATCGATCACGGCGCGCTGCGTGAGTTCTGCCAGAGCGCTGCCGATTATTCGGTGTTATCGGCCCGCGACCGTGTGCTGCAATTTGCGACCTTCAGCTTCGACGGTTTCGTCGAGCAGTGCTACCCGGCGCTGTGCGTGGGCGCGGCGTTGATCATGCGTGGCGATGACCTGTGGGACGCCGGTCGACTGGCTGCACAAATCGTCGACCAAGGCGTGACCGTGGCCGACTTGCCCGCCGCCTACTGGTTCCTGCTGGCCCGCGAATGCGCCAGTGGCGTGGTGCGTCACCTTGGCGATTTGCGTCAGGTGCACGTTGGTGGCGAGGCGATGTCGGTGGAAGGGCTGCGCCTGTGGCATCAGGCCGGTTTGAGCCATGTGCGGCTGCTCAACACTTATGGGCCGACCGAAGCGACCGTGGTGTCCAGCGTGCATGAGTGCCAACTGCAAGATGCCAGCGATGCGTTCGGCATCCCGATTGGTCGCGCCATCGCCGGCCGAGCGCTGTATGTGCTGGACTCGGCTGGTCAGTTGCTGCCCGCCGATGGCGTTGGCGAGTTGTGCATTGGCGCCCCGGCTTGCCTGGCGCAACGCTATTTCGACCGTCCGGCGCTGACCGCCGAACGCTTCCTGCCGGACCCGTTTGCCCGTGAGCCGGGCGCACGCCTGTACCGCAGCGGCGACCTGGCGCGCTACAACGTCCGGGGCGACCTGGAATACGTCGGGCGTATCGATCATCAGGTAAAGATTCGTGGTTTTCGCATCGAAATGGGCGAGATCGAAGCCTGTCTTCAGGGGCGGGACGAGGTGCGCGAAGCCGCTGTCATCGCCCAGGACGGCACGCAACTGGTGGCGTACATCGTCGCCAGCGGAGCGGTCACGTCCGAGACGGATTATCTCGACGCGCTCAAGGCCGTGATGCGTCAGTCGTTGCCGGAATACATGGTGCCGAGCCACTTGATCCTGCTGGCGAAACTGCCGCTCAACAACAACGGCAAACTCGACCGCAAGGCCTTGCCGCGCGCAGAGGCCGGCGCTGCACAACGGGCGTTCGTCGCTCCGCTGGAAGGGCTGGAATCGCAGCTGGCGCAGATCTGGCAGCAGGTGCTGCAGGTTGAACAAGTGGGGCGTGACGACAACTTCTTCGACTTGGGCGGGCACTCGTTGCTGGTGCTGCAAGTGATCTCGCGGGTGCGTCAGCAACTGAACATCGAACTGTCGGTCAGCAGCCTGTTTTCCGCTGCGAACCTGGCGCAATTCGCTTCCCGCGCAACACTGGCCGAAACCAGCGTGCAGCCAACACTGCAACGTGCGACGGATGATCAACCGCGAGTGCTGTCCTACGCCCAGCAACGCCAATGGATTCTCTGGCAACTGGACCCGCAGAGCAGCGCCTACAACATCCCGGCCGCGCTGCGTCTCAAGGGGGGGGTGGACCGGCAGGCGCTGCGTCAGGCCTTCCTGCAATTGCAGGCCCGTCACGAAACCCTGCGCACGACCTTCGAACAGGACGGCCAGCAGGCGCGTCCATGGGTGCACGCCGAACTGCCGTTGCAGTTGTGCGAGCGGCCAGCTATCGAGTCGTCGATCCACGATGCCGTGGCCGAAGAAATCGCCCAGCCGTTCGACCTGCGTAACGGTCCGCTGTGGCGCGCATTGCTGCTGCAAGTCAGCGCCGAGGAACATGTGCTGGTCCTGACCGTGCACCACATCGCCGCCGATGGCTGGTCGATGCAGGTCATGGTCGATGAGTTCAGCGCGTTGTATCAGGCCGCCGTCGAGGGCCGCGCGGCCAGCCTCGACAACTTGCCGGTGGCTTACAGCGACTATGCCCGCTGGCAGCGCGACTGGCTGGAGGCGGGCGAGGGCGCGCGGCAACTGGCGTGGTGGCGCACGCAACTGGACGGCAGCCAGGCACCGCTGGAACTGCCGAGTGAACTGAGCCGTCCGGCCCGTCGCAGCGAGCGCGGCGCCAGCCTGAGCCTGAACGTGGATCGCCCACTGCTGGCCGGTTTGCGTGAGCGTGCACAGGAACAGCAAGTGACCTTGTTCATGTTGTTGCTGGCGAGCTTCCAGACCTTGCTGCACCGCCAGAGCGGGCAGTCGGGCATCAGCGTCGGCGTGCCGAGTGCCGGCCGCTCGCGCCTGGAAACCGAAGGCCTGATCGGCTTCTTCATCAACACTCAAGTACTGCGTGCCGAGATCGACGGCCAGCAACCGTTCAGCACCTTGCTGCAACAGGTCAAACAAACCGCATTGTCGGCGCAGGCCCATCAGGACTTGCCGTTCGAGCAACTGGTCGATGCCTTGCAACCTGACCGCAGCCTCAATCACAGCCCGTTGTTCCAGGTGCTCTTCAACCACCAGCAGCCGTTGGGCGCGAGCGTCGAGCGGGTCGTTGCCGGTTTGCAGGTCGAGCGTTTGCACTGGCAGCAGCACACCACGCAATTCGATCTGGTGCTCGACACCCAGGAGCAGGGCGACACACTGGACGCCAGCCTGAGCTACGCCACCGATCTGTACGACGAAGCCTCGATGCAGCGTTTCGCCGGGCAATGGCTAAACCTGCTGCGCGCCGTGGTGGCCGATCCGCAACAGCGCGTCGCCGAACTACCGTTGCTGCAAGCGTCGCAGTACGACGATTTGATCCAGCACTGGAACCCGGCATTCCAGGCAGAACCGCCATCGCCGACCTTGCATCAACTGTTCGAAGCTCAGGCCGCGCAACGACCGAACGCGGTGGCCCTGGTCTACGAAGGTGAACAGCTGACCTACGCCGCACTCAACGCCCAGGCCAACCGCCTGGGGCGCAGACTGCGTGAGCAGGGCGTCGGGCCGGAAGTGCGCGTCGGCATCGCCACCGAGCGGGCGATGCCGCTGGTGGTGGGTCTGCTGGCGATTCTCAAAGCCGGTGGCGCCTACGTGCCGCTCGACCCGCAATACCCGGCCGAGCGCTTGAGCTACATGATCGACGACAGCGGCATTGCGCTGCTGCTGACCCAGTCTCATTTGATCGACGGTTTGCCGTCCCGCGATGGCGTGCAGGTGCTCGACCTGAGTTCGATGCAACTTGAAGCCTACAGCGCCGACAACCTGACGCCGCAGGCGACGGCGGACAATCTTGCCTACGTGATCTACACCTCCGGCTCCACCGGACGCCCGAAAGGCGCATTGCTCAGCCACGGCAACGTCGGGCGCCTGCTGACGGCCACCGCCGAGCAGTTCGACTTCGGCGCGGACGATGTCTGGACCCTGTTCCATTCCTACGCGTTCGATTTCTCGGTGTGGGAGTTGTTCGGTTCGCTGTGCACTGGTGGGCGCCTGGTGATCGTGCCGTATTACATCAGCCGCGAGCCGCAGCAATTCCACCGCTTGCTCTGCGATGAAGGCGTGACGGTGTTGAACCAGACGCCGACGGCGTTCCGGCAACTGCTGCCGATAGCCTGCGCCAGCCCGCGCGATATGGCGCTGCGCCAGGTGATCTTCGGCGGCGAGGCGCTGGAAGTGGCGAGCCTGCGTCCATGGTTCGAACGCTTCGGCGATCAGCAGCCAACGCTGGTGAACATGTACGGCATCACCGAAACCACGGTGCACGTGACCTACCGCGCCATTCGCCTGGCCGACCTCGACGGCAAGGCCCAGAGCCCGATTGGCCTGCCGATCCGCGACCTGCGCTGGTACTTGCTCGACAGCCAGTTGCAGCCGGTGCCGGTGGGTGTGGCGGGCGAGTTGTACATCGCCGGTGCCGGCCTGGCGCGCGGTTATCACGGGCGCTTCGGCCTGACCGCCGAGCGTTTTGTGCCGAGCCCGTTCGACGCTTCGCAACGCCTCTATCGCAGCGGCGACCTGGCGCGACAGCGTGCCGATGGCAGCATCGACTACCTCGGGCGCATCGACCAGCAAGTGAAGATTCGCGGGTTCCGCATCGAACTGGGCGAAATCGAAGCCGCGCTGCTGGCGCAACCGGGCGTGCGCCAGGCGGTGCTGAACGTGCATTTCGCCGACGCCGGGCCACAGCTGTGCGCCTATGTCGTCGCCGAGCATCCCCCGCACGACCCGATCGCCTGGCGCGACAACCTGCGCGCCGCGCTCAAGGTCGACTTGCCGGATTACATGGTGCCGAGCCACTGGCTGCTGCTCGATGAACTGCGGCTGACCAGCAACGGCAAGCTCGACCGCAGGGCCTTGCCGCTGCCGGATGCCGAGGACTGGCAACGACCGTTCGAAGCCCCCGAAGACGAACTCGAACAGCAACTGGCGGCGATCTGGGCCGATGTACTGGGCGTGGCGCAGATCGGCCGTCGCGACAACTTTTTTGAATTGGGCGGGCACTCGCTGCTCGCCGCCCAGGCCAATGCCCGCGTGGAACTGGAACTGGGCATCGAGCTGCCGCTGCGTGCGCTGTTCGAAAGCAACGACCTTCAGGCTTATGCCGCCACCGCCCGGCAACAAGCCCCGACTGACAACGATGCACGTCTGGAGGCGCTTGAGTCGCTTCTCGACGAGATGGAGATCAACTGATGGAACACACCACCGCCATGCGTATCGCCACGCGCTTCGCCGGCCTGCCCGCCGACAAGCGCCGCGAGTTTCTGACAAAAATGCAGGAGCAAGGTGTGAGCTTCGGCCAACTGCCGATTCCAGCCGCCGCCGAGCCGCAAGCAACTTTTGAATTGTCCTATGCGCAGCAACGCCAATGGTTCCTCTGGCAGCTCGATCCACAGAGTTCGGCGTACAACATTCCGGCCGCCCTGCGTCTGCGTGGCCCGCTGAATGTCGCGGCGCTGCAGCAGAGTTTCGATGTATTGCTGGAGCGGCACCAGAGCCTGCGCAGCCGTTTCGTCGAGGATGACGGGCAGGTGCTGCAAGCCTTGGCGGCCTTCACTTCGCTGTCCATCGAACAGCACGATTTGCGCGACGAGCCTGTCGCCCAGCGCTTCGAATCCGCGATGAAAAAGGTCGAGCAGGCAATCGCCCGGCCGTTCGATCTGCAGCATGGCCCGCTGCTGCGCGTCAGCCTGTTGCAACTGGATGCCGAGGACCATGTGCTGGTGCTGACACTGCACCACATCGTCACCGATGGTTGGTCGATGGGTGTATTGGTCGAAGAATTTTCCCGCCTCTACGCCGCCCATTGCCAAGGGCAGAACGCTGCGCTGGAGGCGCTGCCGATCCAGTATTCGGATTACGCCGCATGGCAACGCCGCTGGATGGACGCCGGAGAGCTGGACCGTCAACTGAACTGGTGGCGCGAACAACTCGGCAGCGAACAACCGCTGCTGGAGCTGCCGACGGATCGTCCGCGCCCGGCACAACCGAGCCAACGCGGTGCGCGACTGGACTTCGCCCTCGACGCGGATCTGGCCAGCGGTTTGATGGCCTTGGCCAAGCAGCGCGGCGTGACGCCGTTCATGTTGTTGCTGGCGAGCTTCCAGGCTTTGCTCTATCGCTACAGCGGTCAGGCTGATCTGCGTATCGGTGTGCCGATCGGCAATCGTAATCGCGCCGAAACCCGTGGCCTGATCGGCTTCTTCGTCAACACCCAAGTGATGCGCGCCGAACTCGACGGGCGCCTGCCGTTCAGTCAGTTGCTCGAGCAAACCCGCGCCACTTCGCTGGATGCCCAGGATTACCAGGACTTGCCATTCGAGCGTCTGGTGCAGGCGTTGCAAGGCGAGCGCAGTCTCAGCCACAGCCCGTTGTTCCAAGTGATGTTCAACCACCAGCAAGCCCGACCGGCAGCGGTCAGCGGTTTGCTGGCGGGGCTGCGGGTCGAGGCGCTGAACGCCACGGCGCAGACCACCCAATTCGACCTGCAACTCGACACCCAGGAAGAGGGCGACAAACTGTTCGCCAGCCTGACCTACGCCACCGACCTGTTCGACGCCGAGCGCATCGAGCATCTGGCCCGGCATTGGCGCAACCTGTTGGCCGGGGTGCTGGCGAATCCGCAAGCCCCGCTGGCCGAACTGCCGCTGCTGGATGCCGACGAGCGTCTGCGCATGCTCGATGACCTCAATGACACGGCTCAGGTCTATCCGGGCGAAGTCTGCGTGCAGCGCCATTTCGAAGAGCGGGTGCGGGAAAATCCTCAGGCAACCGCGCTGGTGTTCCAGGGCGAATCTCTGAGTTATGCACAGCTGAACCTGCGCGCCAATCGCCTGGCCCATCACCTGCGTGCGCAAGGTGTCGGCCCGGAAGTGATCGTCGGCATTGCCTGCGACCGTTCGTTTGAAATGGTCATCGGCCTGCTGGCAATCCTGAAGGCCGGTGGCGCTTACGTGCCGCTGGACCCGGAATACCCCCTCGATCGTCTGAGCTACATGATCGAAGACAGCGGCATTTCGCTGTTGCTGACCCAGGAGCATTTGCTGGCGCGACTGGTGACGCCGGACAGCGTGCGCACCTTGTGCCTGCATGCCGATGCCGATTGGCTGAGCGACCTGCCGGGCAGCGATCTGCCGAACCTTGCTGTGGCAGAAAACCTCGCCTACATGATCTACACCTCCGGTTCGACCGGTAAGCCCAAGGGCGCGGGCAACCGCCATGTGGCGTTGCACAACCGCATCGAGTGGATGCAGGACGCCTACAACCTGCAACCTGCGGATCGCGTGCTGCAAAAGACGCCGTTCAGTTTCGACGTGTCGGTGTGGGAGTTTTTCTGGCCGCTGATGAAAGGCGCCACGCTGGTGATCGCCGCACCGGGCGAGCATCGCGACCCGCAACGCCTCGCCGCGTTGATCGTCGAGCAGTCGATCACCACGCTGCACTTCGTGCCCTCGATGCTCTCGGCGTTCATCAGCGCTGACGAAGCGCTGGCCTGCACCTCGCTGACGCGGATCATTTGCAGCGGTGAAGCGCTGCCGATGGAACTGCAACGCCAGACCCTGCGCAATCTGCCCCAAGCCACTCTGTACAACCTGTATGGCCCGACCGAAGCGGCCATCGACGTGACCCACTGGACCTGCGTGGAAGAGGGCCGTGACAGCGTGCCGATCGGCCGGCCGATTGCCAACCTGCGCACCTGCATCCTCGACAGCGAACTGCAACCGTTGCCGTCGGGCGCGGTGGGCGAGTTGTATCTGGGCGGCATCGGTCTGGCCCGGGGTTACCACCGTCGTGGCGCGTTGACCGCCGAGCGTTTCGTGGTCGACCCGTTCGGCAGCGGCGAGCGTTTGTATCGCACCGGCGACCTGGCGCGTTATCGCACTGACGGCGCCATCGATTACTGCGGACGCATCGACCACCAAGTGAAGATTCGCGGTTTGCGCATCGAACTGGGGGAAATCGAAGCGCGTCTGCAAGAACATGCCGACGTACAGGACGCCGTGGTCCTGGCCCTCGACGGGCCGAGCGGCAAGCAACTGGTGGCCTACATTGTGCCGCAGGAGCGTGCCTTGGTTGACGCCGATGCCGACCAGCAAGGCGTGTGGCGTGAAACCCTGAAAAGCCATTTGCTCGGCAGCCTGCCGGATTACATGGTGCCGGCGCAGACCGTGCTGATTGAGCAAATGCCGTTGAGCCCCAACGGCAAACTGGATCGCAAACGCCTGCCGGCGCCCACCGCTCAGGTCAGCCAGCGTGCATTCGAAGCACCGGGCAACGCCCATGAACAGGTGCTGGCGCAGATCTGGCAGGACGTGCTGGGTATTGAACAGGTCGGGCGGCAGGACAACTTCTTCGAACTGGGCGGCGATTCGATCATCTCGATCCAAGTGGTCAGCCGCGCCCGTCGCTCTGGCCTGAGCCTGCAACCGCGCGACCTGTTCCAGCAGCAAACCCTGCAGGCCCTGGCCGCCGTAGTCAAAGAACAAGCAGCACCGCTGGCGCAACAGGGGTCGGTGGACGGCGTGCAAACACTCACGCCGATCCAGCGCTGGTTCTTCGAAGAGCCGATCCCGCAACGCGCGCACTGGAATCAGGCGGTGTTGCTAACGCCGCGCGAAAGCCTTGAACTGCCGCGTCTGCAAAGCGCCTTGCAACGTGTGCTCAAGCAACACGACGCCTTGCGTTTGCGTTTCAGTCAGGTCGACGGCCAATGGTCGGCGCGCTATGTCGGCGCCGACAGTGCCGACGTTATCGACATGCTCTGGACCGCTCGCGTGGCCAGCGATGCCTCGCTGGAATCGGTATGCGACGAAGCCCAGCGCAGCCTCAGCCTGCAAGACGGGCCGCTGTTGCGCGTGGCGCTGATCGCCCAGGCCGACGGCTCGCAGCGCTTGCTGCTGGTGATCCACCACTTGGCGGTGGACGGTGTGTCGTGGCGGGTGTTGCTGGAAGATTTGCAGGCCGCCTATCAAGGTGAAGAATTGCCGCCGAAGACCAGCGCGTTCCAGGTCTGGGCCGACAAGCTTGATGCCTATGCACGCTCCGACGCCGCTAGCGAATTGAACGGGTGGCTAGCGCAACTGGCCGGCGCCAGCGATTCGCTGCCGGCGGCCAATCCGCAAGCCAGTCAGGCCGGGCATTTGCGCCAGGGCGTGAGCATCGGCCTGGACCGCGAGCAGACCCGCCAATTGCTGCAACAAGCGCCGGCGATCTACCGCACCCAGGTCAACGACCTGCTGCTGACCGCATTGGCCCGTACCCTTAGCCGCTGGACCGGCCACCCATCGGCGCTGATTCAGCTCGAAGGTCATGGCCGCGAAGAACTGTTCGACGACATCGACCTGACCCGCACCGTCGGCTGGTTTTCCAGCCTGTTCCCGGTGCGCCTGACACCGACCGCCGGGCTCGGTGCTTCGATCAAGGCGATCAAGCAACAACTGCGCGACATCCCCGGCAAAGGCCTGGGCTATGGCCTGTTGCGCTACATGGGCGATGCCCAGACCCAAGCGGCGTTGGCTGCGCTGCCGCAGGCGCGAGTGACGTTCAACTACCTCGGCCAGTTCGACCAGAGCTTTGCCGAGGACGCGCTGTTCACGCCCGCCAAGGAATCCAGCGGTGCCGCGCAATCCGCCGATGCGCCATTGCCTAACTGGCTGTCGGTGGACGGCCAGGTCTATGGCGGTGAGCTGAAACTCGACTGGACCTTCAGCCGCGAATGCTTCGAGCTGCGCGAGATTGAAGCCCTGGCCATCGATTTCCGCGCTGAACTGTTGGCGCTGATCGACCATTGCCTGAGCGACGGCGCGGGCGGCGTGACCCCGGCGGACTTCCCGCTGGCGCGCCTGAGCCAGGCGCAACTGGATGGGTTGCCGGTGCCCCCGGCGCAGATCGAAGACGTCTACCCGCTGTCGCCGATGCAGGCCGGTTTGCTGTTCCACAGCCTCTACGAGTCGACGTCCGGTGCCTACGTGAACCAGCTCAGCGTCGAGGCCCGCGGGCTCGATGCCGAACGTCTGTGTCGGGCGTGGCAAGCGGTGCTCGACAGCCACGCAATCCTGCGCAGCAGCTTCCACTTCCCGCAAGGTTTCGAAGCACCGGTGCAACTGGTGCACCGTCATTTGCAATTGCCGCTGACCTGCCTGGACTGGCGCGGTCGCGACGATCAGGCACACGCGCTGGCGCAGTTGATCGACAGCGAACGCCTGCAACTCGATTCGACCCAAGCACCGTTGATGCGCCTGACGCTGGTGCGTCTGGACGACGAGCGTCAACAACTGATCTACACCCACCATCACCTGTTGCTCGACGGCTGGAGTAACTCACTGCTGCTGAGTGAAGTCTTGCAGCGTTATGCCGGGCAAGAGGTGCAGGCGCCCACCGGGCGTTTCGCCGACTACATCGGCTGGCTGCAACGTCAGGATACCGAGGCGGACGAAGCGTTCTGGCGCGGGCAACTGGCGACACTGGACAACCCGACGCTGCTGGCCCAGAGCCTGGCCCATGTCGATATCAAGCAACCGTCGGAGGCGCAGTTTGCCGACCATCGCCAGACCTTCGATGTCGCCACCAGCCAACGTTTCAGCGACTTTGCCCGCCAGCAGAAAGTCACGCTCAACACCTTGGTGCAAGGTGCGTGGGCACTGCTGCTGCAACGCTACAGCGGCCAGCGCAGCGTGGCCTTCGGCGCGACCGTGGCCGGGCGTCCGGTGGACTTGCCGGGGGCCGAAAGCCAGCTCGGTCTGTTCATCAACACCTTGCCGGTGATCAGCAGTCCGGATGCGGTGGAAAGCGTCGAGCAATGGCTGAGCCGTTTGCAGGCGCAAAACCTGGAACTGCGTGAACACGAATTCACCGCCCTCGGTGACATTCAGCGCTGGGCCGGACGTGCCGGTGAACCGCTGTTCGACAGCCTGCTGGTGTTCGAAAACTTCCCGGTGGCCGAAGCGTTGCAGCAGGGCGCGCCGGCCGGGTTGAGTTTCTCGATCCCGCAAAACCACGAGCGCACCAACTTCCCGCTGACCCTGGCGGCCACCGCCGAAAGCCAGTTGAGCCTGAACTGGAGCTACCAGTGCAGCCACTTCAGCAGCACCGCCATTGCGCGCATGAGTGAGCATCTGGCCGCGTTGCTGGCGGCGATGGTGGCCGCGCCTCAAGCGGCGTTGAGTGAACTCGACCTGCTCACCGCACCGGAGCGCGCCCAGCAATTGCTCGAGTGGAACCCGCCTTTCACCGTCGCGGAAAACCCGCTGTGCGTGCATCAATTGATCGAGGCCCAGGCCGTTGCCCGACCGGACGCCACGGCGTTGATCTTCAATGACGTGGCGCTGAGCTTCGACGACCTCAACCGCCGCGCCAACCGCTTGGCCCATCACTTGCGCGGGCGCGGTATCGGCCCGGAAGTGCGGGTTGGCCTGGCCATGCAGCGTTCGCCGGAAATGATCGTCGGCTTGCTGGCGATCCTCAAGGCTGGCGGCGCCTACGTGCCGCTCGACCCGGCCTACCCGGCGGAGCGTTTGCGCTACCTGATGGACGACAGCGGAATTTCGCTGCTGATCAGCCAATCCTGGCTGCGGGAAAAACTGCCGTTGCCGCAAGGCCTGGCGGTGCTGGAAATCGACCGTGAACCGCTGGAATTCATGGCGGACAGCAACCCGGTCAACCTGACCTGCGGGGAAAACCTGGCTTATCTGATCTACACCTCGGGCTCGACCGGGCGGCCGAAAGGCGTGAGCGTGGCCCACGGTCCGCTGGCCATGCATTGCGTGTCGATCGGTGAGTTGTATGGCATGACCCCGGACGACCGCGAACTGCAATTCGCCTCAATCAGCTTCGACGGCGCCCACGAACGCTGGTTGACGCCGTTGGTGTTCGGCTCGGCGGTGATGCCACGCGACGACGAACTGTGGAGCGTGGAACGCACCTGCGCCGAGATCGAAAAACACGGCATCACCATCGCCTGTTTCACCCCGAGTTATCTGGCACAGATTGCCGATTACATGGGCGAAGCCGGGCGCGATCTGCCGATCCGATCCTACACGCCGTGCGGTGAAGGCATGGCCAAGCATGCGTTCGATGAGGTGCAGCAGGTCCTGCAACCCAAGCGCCTGATCAACGGCTACGGCCCGACCGAAACGGTGATCACGCCGCTGATCTGGCTGGCCTATCCGGATACCGAATTCGACTCGGCGTTCATGCCGATTGGCCGGCCGGTCGGCAACCGCAGCGCCTACATTCTGGACGGCGGCTTGCAGCCGTTGCCGGTTGGCGTGGCAGGCGAGTTGTACCTGGGTGGCGAGGGCGTGGCGCGGGGGTATCACCAGCGGCCGGACCTCACCGCCGAACGATTCGTCCCGGACCCCTTCGTGCCGGGCGGGCGGCTGTACCGCAGCGGCGACCTCGCACGGTTCCGCGCCGATGGCGTGGTGGAATACCTCGGCCGTATCGACCAGCAAGTGAAGATTCGCGGTTTCCGTATCGAACTCGGTGAAATCGAAGCGTGCCTGATGGAGCACGCAGGTGTGCGTGAAGCGTTCGTCATCGACCGCGACGGCCCAACCAGCCGCCAGTTGGTCGGATATGTGGTGCCGCGCGATCCGCTGGCCGACGAACAGGACCTGCGTGACGCACTGACCGCGCACCTGCGCAGCCGCTTGCCGGCGCACATGTTGCCGGCGCACCTGATGTGCCTGGCCGCGCTGCCGCTGACGCCGAACGGCAAGCTTGATCGTCAGGGTTTGCCGGCGCCTGAGGCCTCGCGTCAGAGCCACGATCAAGTGGCCGCCGCGACGCCCGCCGAAGCGCTGTTGGTGGAGATCTGGCAGGAGCTGCTGGGCCTGGATTCGCTGGGCGTCACCGAGAATTTCTTTGAGCTGGGTGGTGATTCGATTATTTCCCTGCAAGCGGTCAGCCGTGCCGGGCAGCGCGGGTTGCTGTTCAGTCCCAAGCAACTGTTCGAGCAGCAGACCATCCGCGCACTCGCCGCCGTGGCCAGCCACCGTGAAAATACACGGGTCCAAGCGCCGGGCGTCGAAGCTTTCGCCCTTGTGCCGCACATTGATCTGACGGCGCGTGAAGGGCTGCAAGACCTCTATCCGCTGTCGCCGATGCAGCAAGGCATGCTGTTCCATTGCCTCGATTCGCCGGAACTCAACCCCTACGTCAACCAGTTGAGCGTGGCGGTCGACGGTTTGCAGGTGCCGCGTTTTCGCGCGGCATGGCAGGCCTTGGTCGAGCGTCATGAAGTGCTGCGCGCAGCGTTCCGCTGGCGCGATGGCCTGGCCGATCCGCTGCAAGCGGTGTTCGCCAGCGTCGAGTTGCCGATCGAAGAACTCGACTGGCGCGAGCGCAGCGACACTGAACAGGCACTGAGCGAACTGGCGGCTGCCGAGCAGGCCAAGGGCTTCGACTTGAGCTGCCCGCCGCTGATGCGTTTCATCCTGGTTCGTCTCGGGGAGGCGCGTTACCAGATGATCTGGATCTACCATCACCTGCTGCTGGACGGCTGGAGTGCGTCGCGTCTGCTGGGCGAGATGCTGCGCCTGTACCACCACGACAGCCTGCCGGCGCTGACCGGTCGCTACGCCGACTACATCGCCTGGCTGCAACGTCAGGACGATGCGCAGGCCGAAGGCTTCTGGCGTGAGCGCCTGGCAACGCTGGAAGCGCCGACCATTCTGGCCAAGGCCTCGGGGGCCGCAGGTTCCGGCCACGGCGTGATGTACAGCGACCTCAACGCCGAGGCGACGCGCAAGTTGCACAGCTTCGCCAAACGTCAGCGCGTGACCCTCAATACGCTGGTCCAAGGCGCCTGGCTGTTGCTGTTGCAGCGCCATAGCGGACAGCGCAGCGTGGCCTTCGGCGCGACAGTGGCGGGGCGTCCGACCGGTTTGTCCGGTGCCCAGGAAATGCTCGGCCTGTTCATCAACACCTTGCCGGTGATCCAGACCCTTGACCCGCAACAACCGCTGGGCGAGTGGCTGCGCGAGTTGCAGGATTACAACCTGGCGGTGCGCGACTACGAACACACGCCGTTGTCCGACGTCCAGCGCTGGGCCGGGCAGGGCGGTCAAGGCCTGTTCGACAGCATCATCGTGTTTGAAAACCATCCGGTGGACCGCGCCCTGCGCGGTGGCGAGGAAGGTGAGTTGCGCTTTGCCGAAGTCGGCAGCGCCGGCGTCACCAACTTCCCGATGGATTTGATGGTCAGCGCCAACGACGAAGGCCTCGAAGTCGAATACTTGTACCTGCGTGATCGCTTCAGCGAACAGGAAGTGCAGCGCATTCGTGCCCAGCTGGAAGGTTTGCTGCGCACCTTGCCTGAGGATGCCGACTGCCTGCTCGGCAACATCGGCTTGCCCGAAGCGCGCTTGAACCTGCCGCAAGCGTCTACCGATCACATTGATCTGTTGCTCGCGTTCAATCGGCACGTGCGCAATCAGCCGCAGAAAATCGCCTTGTTCTGTGAGGATCGTGAACTCAGCTATGCCGATCTCGACGCACAGGCCAACGGCCTGGCGCAGCAACTGGTCGCCCGCGGCATCAAGGCCGAAAGCCTGGTGGCGGTGGCGCTGCCGCGTTCCGAGCGGACCATTGTTGCGTTCCTCGCGGTCCTCAAGGCGGGCGCCGCGTATCTGCCGCTGGACCTCGCGTACCCGGCCGAACGACTGGCGTACATGCTCAGCGATTCGGCGGCGAGCCTGCTGCTGTGCGACAGCGATCTGGGTGAACGCCTGACATTGGCCGACAGCCCGCCGCGTTTGCTGCTCGATCAATTGACCGTTTCGGGCAGCCCCGACGGCCCGGTTGTTGAACCGTTGCCGGGCCACTTGGCGTACCTGATCTACACCTCCGGCTCCACCGGACAACCGAAAGGCGTGGCCGTGGCGCGCGGGCCGATTGCCCGGCATTGCCGCGGCATCATCGACCTCTACGAACTGGCGCCGCGCAGCCGCGAATTGCACTTCATGTCGTTCGCCTTCGACGGTGCCCAGGAACGTTGGCTGAGTGTGATGCTCGCCGGTGGCAGTCTGGTGATTCGCGAGGACAGCTTGTGGACCCCCGAGCAAACCCTGGAAGTGCTGCATCGCCACAACGTCACCGTCGCCTGCTTCCCGCCGGCGTACCTGCAACAGATGGCCGAAGTGGCCGAGCGCCTGGGCAATCCACCGGCAGTCGAGGTCTATTGCTTTGGCGGCGATGCGGTGCCGGACGCCAGTTTCGAACAGGTCAAGCGCGCCTTGCGTCCGCAGCGTCTGGTCAACGGTTACGGCCCGACCGAAACCGTGGTCACGCCGCTGCTGTGGCGTGCCGAGGCCAGCGAGACCTGCGATGCGGCCTATGCGCCGATTGGTCGTGGCGTAGCGGGGCGCGGCTTGTACGTCCTCGATGCCGACCTCAACCCGTTGCCGGTGGGTGTCAGCGGTGAGCTGTACCTGGGCGGCGAATGCCTGGCGCGGGGTTATCACCAGCGTCCGGGGATGAGCGCCGAGCGCTTCATTCCCGATCCGTTCGAGGCCGGTGGCCGCATGTACCGCACCGGCGACCTGGTGCGCCAGCGTGAGTGCGGCCTGATCGACTACCTCGGTCGACTCGACCAGCAAGTGAAGATCCGGGGTTTCCGTATCGAACCGGGCGAGATCGAAGCGCGCTTGCGTGAATGCACAGGCGTGCAGGATGCCGCCGTGGTGGTGCTCGACACGCCGACCGGCAAACAGCTGGTCGGTTATGTGGTGGCTGGCGCTGCTGCCGGGCTGGATCGTCGCTTGAAAGCCGAGTTGCAAGCGCAAATGCCGGAGTACATGGTGCCGGCGCGCATCCTGGTGCTGGAGCGTTTTCCGCTGTCAGCCAACGGCAAGCTCGACCGCCGCGCACTGCCGGAACCGGAATGGGCGCTGGGGGGATATCGCGCACCGCGCAACGCACTGGAACAGGCACTGACTGTCATCTGGCAAGACGTGCTCGGCGTGCCACAGGTGGGCATCGACGACAATTTCTTTGAACTCGGTGGCGACTCGCTGCAGGTGCTCAAAGTCATCTCGCGGGTGCGCAGTCAGCCGCAACCGGGCTTCGAATTGAAGCTGCGGGATTTGATGCAGAAACCGTGTATCGCTGAACTCAGCGGCTATCAAGCAGCCGAGCCAGCGAAAGCGCCGGACCCATTGTTGGCGTTGAATGGCCGGGTCGCGAACGTGCCGGCGCTGTTCTGCCTGCACGCCGGTTTCGGCACGGTGTTCGACTACGAACCGCTGGCCCGGCGTCTGCAGGGGCGGCGCACGGTGTACGGCCTGCAATGCCGCATGCTGCTCGATCCGCAGTGGCAGGACGAGTCACTGCTGGCGATGGCCCAGGCTTACACCCAGCGGATTCGTGCGCAGCAGCCGCAAGGCCCGTATTACCTGCTGGGCTGGTCGTTGGGTGGTGCGTTGACGCAACTGGTCGCCCATGAACTGGAGGCCCAGGGGCAAGCGGTCGCGTTTGCCGGACTGGTCGACAGCTACGTGGCCGGCACGGCGGAGGCGGGTGACTGGCGTGAAGATTTGGCGGATTTCCTGAAGTTTGTCCTCGGTCAACCGTCTGAAGAAGCAGAGACGCTGATTGCCTCGAAAACCGCCGGCCGGAACGAACGTGAAGGCGCTGCAGCGGCGATTGAAGCGGCAATGCACGGTTCCAACGACCACGCGGCGTTAGGCGCGAGCGAACTGACGCAGATCTTCGCCACTGGCTCGTCGCTCAAGCAACTGGCGCTGGCGCAACGACAATTGCCGACGGTGCAGGTGGCGGCCCATCGCTGGTGGGTGGCCGAACGTGATGACGAACGCCGGGCGTTCGAGGCACAGGTCGGCCAACACGGTGTTGATCGTTTGTTGGCGGGTGGACATTACGAATTGCTGCGCAGCGATGAGTTGCTGGATGAGCTTGAGCAACTGTTGGAGTGCCGCAGGGTCACTGCCTAAAAAGTAAGCGCGATGAATGACTTGTGGCGAGGGAGCTTGCTCCCGCTGGATTGCGTAGCAATCCCTCTATTGGGGCCGCTTCGCAGCCCAGCGGGAGCAAGCTCCCTCGCCACAGGTTTCCCTCCGCCACAGGTTTCCCTCATTGTGTAAAAGGATTCGTCCCATGGCCGTGTTGCCAGAACTTGAAGCTTTCCTCGAACTCGCCGAGTTCGGTCGCCTGACCGGCAAAAGTCGCGCGATGCACGAGCAGACCCCGCAACAGGCGCGGATCGACTTCGAAGCGTCCTCGACGTTTCTCGATGTGCCACTGGACAACATTGCTTGCGAGGATTTCACCATTGCCGCGCGGGACGGTCACAGCCTGGCGGCGCGGCTGTATCGCGACGGGCAGGCGGTCGACGGCCTGCAACCGGTGATGTTGTATTTCCACGGTGGCGGCTATGTGGTCGGCAGCCTCGATTCCCACGATGCGTTGTGCCGTCGTCTGGCGGCGCAAGGTGGTTTTGCCTTGTTGACCGTGGATTATCGACTGGCGCCGGAATGGCGTTTCCCGACCCCGGTGCAGGACGCGTGCGATGCCGGCAACTGGCTGGTGCGCGAAGGCGCGGCCCGTGGTCTGGACGCTTCACGGGTGGCACTGGCCGGTGACAGCGTCGGTGCGACCCTGGCCACAGTGTTGTCGTTGATGGCCGTGCGTGAACCCGAAGAACTGGTGCTCAAACCCAAGGCGCAATTGCTGGTGTACCCGGTCACCGACGCCACCACTCACCGCGCTTCCCATCGCGACTTTGCCGAAGGGTACCTGCTGGAAACCCCGACCCTGGACTGGTTCTACGCCCACTACGGCCGCACCCCGGCAGACCTGGCGGACTGGCGCTGCTCGCCGCTGCTGGCTGAAGACCTGTCCGGCATGACCCCGGCGCTGGTGTACCTGGCCGGGCATGATCCACTGCACGACGAAGGCCTGGCCTATGCCGAACGCTTGCGCGCTGCCGGCAACGACGTGACCTTGCTCGAACAACCGGGCATGACCCATGACTTCCTGCGCATGGCGGGGTTGTTGAGTGAGGTGGAAAGGATTCATGTGGAAGTGGTGGAGTGGGCGCGTTCGCGGCTTTGAACTGAATGAAAAAAACCGCCATGCCTTTGAAAGGGGATGGCGATTTTTTTGGGCTATCGTCCCGGCAAATACAGGTAACGCGAAACCCTTGGAAGCCGGCTTGCTGGCGACAGCGGCGTGTCAGGCACAGCGATGTCGTCTGAACGGCCGCCATCGCCAGCAAGCCGGCTCCTACAGGGGGAAATGCGTGCGACCTGGCGACCAGGCCGGCCGGTAGGCCGCCTCG
>NZ_JAMDHB010000025.1:0-313484 GCF_028656895.1 Pseudomonas sp. TNT2022 ID1044
GCGGCCGTACCCGATTCCTGTAGGAGCTGGCCTGCCAGCGATGGCGGTCTGCTGGCCGGCCTGGAGGGCTTGGGGGCTTGCGTTACTCCGGTGGGTCGATCTGGTCCAGCACCCGGTTAGCGGTGATCTCCGCCAGCATGACGCTGTTGGAAATCCCGAGGAGCGCATTGCGCGAACCACCGTCCAGATGATCGACCAACTGATGGACCATGACGTCCACCGATGCCAACGTCTCGACCAGATACACCATCAGCGTTTCACTGGTGGCTTCCGGGTCGACGGTGAACAGTGTGCTGACGGTGCGCGGCGTGGCTTTGATGTCGGCAGTGGAGGGAAAGTGGAAGTCGAGCGCGCGTTCGGCGGCGTCGTTGAGCTTGTTTGAATCGGGTTCGTAGGGGGAGGTTGGATCGGTGCCTGGCGGGTTTGGCGTTACTTTGAACATAGTTCTGTCTCCAAAATATGGAGCCGTCACCGCGTCGCTGCTAAACGAAGGGTGGCAGCTGTGCGCAGGTTAGCAGACCGGGGAGACACGAAACCGGCGCGCCCGAGAGCGCCCTGCGCACAGCGACCATGAAGTGCAGGCAAGAAATGACCTGACTATCTGGAAGCAGATACGCCTCGTGAAACCCCGGGCTGCTAAACCCGATCACTGATGAGCAGTGACACGAATCAAGTTACCGATGGCCCCCAAGGCGCACAAGCCGGCGGATTCTGGCGTACTCGTAGGCAATGACGCAAGGTTTTGTAGCCCTCATCCAGTAACCGCATACGCCTTTAAACAGGCGCTTTCATTGTGTGTTTAACGGGCAGGTGTGAGCCTTTCTTACAAGTGTATCCATGCAAGCCACCTGCAAAACACCATTCACCATTTATGATCTATAGAATCATTAATCATCATTTTACATGATTCAGTGCCTGGCCTACTTTGGCTCTGCCAGCCGCGCCAACGCCGCGCCTGGCGTTCCAGAAAAACAAAAAGAGATGGCTCTTATCCACCAGCAGGGGACACCCGCCATGAGCAACCAGCCAGTAGACATTGCACATTACATTCACGGCCGCGCCGTACCGGGCACTTCCGGGCGCGCGCAGGACGTCACCAACCCGGCCACCGGTTCGGTGCTCGGCAAAGTGGCTCTGGCCAATGTTTCTGAAGTCGACGCAGCGGTCCGGTCGGCCGCGGCCGCGTTTCCCGCCTGGTCGGCGACGCCGCCGCTGCGTCGTGCGCGCATCATGTTCAAGTTCCTGGCGCTGCTCAACGAGCACCGTGACACCCTGGCGCGGATGATTACCTCGGAGCACGGCAAAGTGTTCACCGATGCCCAGGGCGAAGTGACCCGTGGTATCGAAGTGGTCGAGTTCGCCTGCGGTATTCCGCAACTGCTCAAGGGCGACTACACCGAACAGGTCTCCACCAATATCGACAACTGGACCCTGCGCCAGGCGCTGGGTGTGGTGGCCGGTGTCACGCCGTTCAACTTCCCGGTGATGGTGCCGATGTGGATGTTTCCGGTGGCCATCGCCTGCGGCAACACCTTCGTGCTCAAGCCGAGCCCGATCGATCCTTCGCCTTCGCTGCTGATTGCCGAACTGTTCAAGGAAGCCGGGTTGCCCGACGGCGTGTTCAACGTGGTGCAAGGCGATAAAGAAGCCGTGGATGCGCTGCTCGATCACCCGCAAGTCCAAGCCGTGAGCTTCGTCGGCTCGACGCCGATTGCCAACTACATCTACGAAACCGGCGCCCGCCATGGCAAGCGCGTGCAGGCACTGGGGGGGGCGAAGAACCACATGGTGGTGATGCCCGACGCCGATATCGATCAAGTTGTCGATGCCCTGATCGGCGCGGCCTTCGGGTCGGCCGGCGAGCGCTGCATGGCGATTTCGGTGGCGGTGTTTGTCGGCGATGTGGCCGACAAGGTCATGCCGAAACTGGTCGAACGCACGCGCACATTGAAGATTCTGGAGGGCATGAACCTGGCTGCGGAAATGGGCCCGATCGTCTCGTCTGCCGCCTTGCAACGCATCACCGGTTACATCGAACAGGGCATCGCTGAAGGCGCCGAAATGCTGGTCGACGGCCGTGGTTTCGATGGCGCGCAGGCCGGTGCGGATTGTGCCGAAGGCTTCTGGCTGGGCGGGACGATTTTCGACCACGTCACCCCCGAGATGAAAGTCTACAAAGAGGAAATCTTCGGCCCGGTGCTGGCGTGCATGCGCGTCAAGGATTTTGCCGAGGCGGTCGATCTGGTCAATGCCCATGAATTCGGCAACGGCACCGCCTGCTATACCCGTGACGGCCACATCGCCCGTGAATTCGCCACCCGCATTCAGGTGGGCATGGTCGGCATCAACGTGCCGATTCCGGTGCCGATGGCATGGCACGGTTTTGGCGGCTGGAAGCGCTCGCTGTTCGGTGACATGCATGCGTATGGTGAAGAGGGCGTGCGCTTCTACACCAAACAGAAGTCGGTGATGCAGCGCTGGCCGAACAGCATTGCCAAAGGCGCCGAGTTTGCCATGCCCACCTCCAAATAGACTTTGACGCTTTCGGGTTTGGAAGGCGTGCTGGCGCGGGCTTGTACGCCATTCTTTTGTCCCGGGGGGCGAGCTCCTTCGCCCCCGATTTTTTCCCAGGGTGAATCGCGATGCCATTGCTCAAGTTCGACATTATCCGCGGGCGCACCGATGAACAGCTGCGCACGTTGCTGGATGCGGCACACCAGGCCATGGTCACGGCGTTCGAGGTGCCCTTCAGTGATCGCTATCAAAGCGTCACGCAACACGCTGCGGGAGAACTGATCCTGCATGACACCGGATTGGGTTACCCACGCTCGGCCAACGTGGTCCTGTTGACGGTGATTTCCCGACCGCGTTCGCAGGCGCAGAAAATTACGTTTTACCGGTTGCTGGCTGAACACCTGCGCGTCGATTGCGACCTCTCGGCGGACGATCTCATCGTTTCGCTGGTGGAAAACAGCGACGCGGACTGGTCGTTCGGAGGCGGCCGCGCGCAATTTTTGACCGGGGAGCTCTAGCGCTCCACGTTCACTCATCCCATTCAAGGTGCTGCCATGTCCAACCCTCTGCTGTCCCTTTTGAACATTGAACTGCCGATCATTCAGTCGCCGATGGTCGGCGTCTCCACGCCCAGACTCGCCGCGGCGGTGTCGAATGCCGGTGGGCTCGGGTCCATCGGTATCGGGGCAAGCAACGTCGAACAGGCGCGGGCCATGTTGCGCGAGACGGCTGCGCTGACCAACAAGCCCTTCAATGTGAATCTGTTCTGCCACGCGCCGGCCATTCATGACGCCGCGCGTGAGGCGCAGTGGCTGGCGTTTCTCGCCCCGTTCTTTGCCGAGTTCGAGGCCGCTGCGCCAACGGCATTGCGCGAGATCTACACCTCGTTTGTCGAAGACGCCGGCATGCTGCAGATGCTTCTGGAGGAAAAACCGGCGGTGGTCAGTTTCCACTTCGGCTTGCCCGCGCAACCGGCCATCGATGCCCTCAAGGACGCCGGTATTGTGCTGCTGTGTTCCGTGACCAGCCTGGCCGAAGCGCAATCGGCGGAACGCGCCGGCGTGCATGCGCTGGTGGCGCAAGGGTACGAAGCCGGCGGGCATCGCGGTGTGTTCGATCCGCAGCAGGACAGCGAGCTGGGCACATTTGCCCTGGTGCGCGTGCTGACCGAAACCAGCCGGCTGCCGGTGATTGCCGCGGGCGGCATCATGGATGGCGCGGGCATCCGGGCCGTCATGCAACTGGGTGCCAGTGCCGCGCAATTGGGTACGGCGTTCATCCTGTGCCCCGAGTCCTCGGCCAATGCGGCATACCGCGAAGCCCTGAAAGGGCCGCGCGCGCATCTGACGCGAGTCACCAGCGTCATCTCCGGCCGACCTGCCCGGGGCATGGTCAATCGCAATTTCACCAGCCTTGAGGCCAATGCCCCGGCCTTGCCGGACTATCCGATTGCCTACGACGCGAACAAGGCGCTCAATGCGGCGGCAGCGGCCAAGGCCAATAGCGAGTTCGCCGTGCAGTGGGCCGGGCAGGGCGCGCCGCTGGTTCGGGAAATGCCGGCGGCGGCATTGGTTAACTTGCTGGCGGCGGAGATGTACTAGCGCAACACGGCAATAATGGCGTCGGCCTCGGCTGAGTCCGACGCATGGGGAGCCGTGGCTGTTTGAACGCCGCGTTTTGGCAAACCCATGCCACCGGTCCCGCTCTCCTGCAAACCGATTGAATTTTCCGCGCAGGGCTAAATCTTCTGTTCAACGAGCAAGCGTTTTGTGTTGTCGGCACCTGATTCCAGGGGCGCAGCCAAATGCACCGTCCAGGAGAAAAACGTCCATGACTTTGTTTGAACCCCTGTCCGGCACATCTTCAGCGCTGTCAGGCCCCGTTGCCGCTGGGCGCTATCGAGAACTGTACGATTTGCTCTACAGCAACGGCGCTGAGGCCGGTCCGCAGGCGGAGGTTTTCCTGCGCCAGCAAATGGCCCGCGCCGCTCAACTGCCGTGTGATTTGCCCGAGGCGCCCGAGCAGTTGTCGGCATGGGCGCAAGCCCGTTGCGCGGCAGTGGCGCAGGATTACGCCGGTTACCTTGAGGACCGCCAGCAGGGCGGGGCGCGCCGATATTTTTCGAGCAAGGCTCACGCGCTGTATTTCCTGCAACGCGTCGCACCGACCAAAGAGGTCGACGGTGCGTGGCTGGCGGGCGTGCTGGAACACTGGCAGGACGTGCGCTACGACGGACTCCTGAACACTTATCTGGAAGAACTGGGCAGGGGCGACCCTCGGCAGAATCACGTGGTGATCTACCGTAATCTGCTGGCCGCCCACGACTGTGGCGACAAACAAGGACTGGCCGATGAGCACTTTGTGCAAGGCGCGATTCAACTCGCATTGGGCCGATGCAGCGACGCATTCATGCCGGAAGTCATCGGCTACAACCTCGGCTATGAGCAATTGCCGCTGCACTTGCTGATCAGCGCTTATGAACTGCGTGAGCTGGGCATCGATCCGTATTATTTCACCCTGCACGTGACGATCGACAACGCCAGCAGTGGTCATGGGCACAAGGCAGTTGAGTCGCTGTTGGAACTGCTGCCCATGGAACAGGGCCGGGACGAGTTTTTCCGGCGTGTCGCCGTGGGCTATCGCCTGAACGATCTGGGAATGGGCACGACGGCGGTGATTGCCGGCTTTGAGTTGCAACGGGAAGTGATTGCGATGCTCGAACGCAAACGTTGTTTCGGCCAGCACATGCATTCCGACTATTGTCAGATCGAAGGCAAAACCGTCAATCAATGGCTGGCGGCGCCGGGGCAGATCGCCGGCTTTCTCGGTGCCCTGGAGCAAAAGGGCTGGATCAAGCGAAACCGGCCGCCGCAAGACAGCCGCTTCTGGCGCCTGGTCGAGGGCAGCACCGCGGCCATGTTCGGGGTGTTCAGTGGCTACGAAAAACAGTTGCTGCACGACTGGATTGCCGGTGACTGGCAGGACCCGCAACGGCCCAAGCCGATAGCTCGGGATCACAGCGCCAGTGACGCTCTCGACGCGAGCGAAACCCACGACCCGGAACTCATCGCATTGCGAAAAACCCTGAGCGATCAGGCGCCGCAGCAACAGCTTCATACGCTGATCCCGTGGCTCTCGGCCCAGCGGCATTGCCGTCCGGCGGGGCTCTACGCTACCCGGCATTTTATGGAAACGGTTGCCCGCTTGCGCTGAGCTCAGGAGTGACTTGCATGTCGAAACAACACATCGCCGATCAGGCCATGCTGGCGCTGGGCAGGCACCTGCTCAGTGAAGACTATCGCTTCATCACCCCGACCCCGGCGACTCATGACCGCGTGTACCAACGTTTTACACCACCGTTGGCCAGGAACCTGCGCGATGTTTTCGGCTGGTCGATGCCGTTTAATCACACGCTGTTTGCGCGAGAATTTCTGGCTGGCCTGGTACAGGCCGAGATCGTCGAGCGAGAGGGTCCGCTGTGGCGCAGCACGATGCGTTGGTCGAGCCTTGATGGGGCGTTGTTTGCCCATTCGGCGTACCCGACCTCACAGGCTGACGCGGTATTTTTCGGGCCGGACAGCTACCGTTTTGCGCAAATGATCGACGCGCATGTGCAGCAGCGTTCCGAGCCTGTGCGCCGGGCCGTGGACATTGGCTGCGGGGCCGGCGTCGGTGCGCTGGTGGTGGCTCGGGCCCATCCGTATGCCGAAGTGCTGGCGGTGGACATCAACCCGCGAGCACTGCGCCTGTCGGCGGTCAACGCCGAACTGGCCAGTGTCGACAACATCAGCGTGTACCAGAGTGACATCCTCGGCAGCGTCGAAGGTGAGTTCGATCTGATCATCGCCAACCCGCCCTACATGAACGACAGCCAGCAGCGCGCCTATCGCCACGGCGGCGGCGCCCTGGGTGAAGCCCTGTCGCTGCGCATCGTTCGGGAATCCTTACCGCGTCTGCAGAAGGCCGGCAGCCTGGTGCTGTACACCGGCGTGGCGATGGTTGAGGGACGTGACCTGTTTCTTGAAGCCATCCAGTCGATGCTGGCTGACCATGCGGTCGGCTGGACTTATCGAGAGCTGGATCCGGACGTGTTCGGCGAGGAATTGCTCAAACCCGGTTATGAACGGGTAGAGCGCATCGCTGTCGTGGCATTGACCGTGACCCGACGGCACCGTGCTCAGTGCCGGTCAATGGTTGCACCGGGCACAGTTGCAGTTTGCCGAAACGGCGGAGCAAATGGGTGAGCCGCAGATTTTCGATCAAGCCAAAGCCCTGTTGCTGCACGGCAACAGCGCGACGCGTCAGCTAGCGTGCCACGCCGAGGCCTGCGCCCGAGACCCAGACCCTCAGCGCCCTCTGCAAGCGGTGGTCGACCACTTGCTCAAGGAAAGCGCGGGCTGACGCAATCAGTTACCGTCCGCCACTTTGCGTTCGATCTCGGCGATTTTGCGGCGCAATGCCTCTTCTTCCTCTTCCGGCGTCTGCGGTGCGGCAGGTGGAGTGAGGTCATCTTCGTTTTCTGCGGTTTCACGGTCTTCGTCTTTCATGGCGCGCGCCTCCAGTGATTAATCATTGGAAGCGGTCCATGCCTGGGAGTTCGAGAAACCTGGCAGTGTTTCCGATGGACGTCGCGGCCCTTAAACGCCTTTGGTCGACGGCAACACAATGGTCAGGATCCCCAGCAGCGGCAGGAACGAACACAGCGTGTATACGTATTCGATGCCGTGGATGTCCGCCAGGTGCCCGAGCAGCGCGGCGCCGATACCGCCGAAGCCGAACATCAGGCCGAAGAACACCCCGGCGATCATGCCGACGTTACCGGGCACCAGTTCCTGGGCGAAGACCACGATCGCGGAGAACGCCGACGCGAGGATGAAGCCGATGATCATGCTCAGCACGCTGGTCCAGAACAGGTCGACGTAGGGCAGGGCGAGGGTGAAAGGTGCCGCACCGAGAATCGAAAACCAGATCACTTGCTTGCGCCCGATGCGGTCGCCAATCGGCCCACCGAAAAACGTACCGGCCGCAACGGCGCCGAGAAACAGGAACAGGTACAGCTGCGAACTGGCCACCGACAGGTCGAATTTCTCGATCAGGTAGAAGGTGAAGTAGCTGGTGAAACTGGACATGTAGAAATACTTGGAGAACACCAGCAGCGCCAGCACCACCAGGGCGAAGGTTACCCGTCTTTTCGACAAGCCGTGGGTGGCCTTGCTGCCTTGCTTGAGCTTGAACAGGTTGAGGTGATTGCGGTACCAGCGGCTCAGGCCGTACTGCACGAGGATGGCGAACACCGCGAACAGGCCGAACCAGGCGACGTTCCCCTGGCCATACGGAATGACGATGGCCGCCGCCAGCAACGGACCGAACGCGCTGCCGGCGTTGCCACCGACCTGGAACGTCGACTGCGCCAGGCCGTAGCGGCCGCCCGAAGCCAGGCGCGCGACACGGGAGGTTTCCGGGTGAAAGGTCGACGAACCGATACCGACCATCGCCGAGGCCAGCAGAATCGCCGGGAAGCTGCCGACCATCGACAACATCAGAATGCCGATCAAGGTACAGACCATACCGGCTGGCAACAGCCACGGTTTTGGGTGGCGGTCAGTGTAATAACCCACCCAGGGTTGCAGCAGCGACGCAGTCAGCTGGAAGGTCAGGGTGATCAGCCCGACCTGGGTGAAGCTCAGGCCGTACGTGGTTTTCAGCATCGGGTAGATCGACGGCAGCACGGCCTGGATCAGGTCATTGATCAGGTGCGCCAGGGCACAGGCGCCGATCACGCGCATTACCAAGGGGCTGGCTTGACTGGCCACCGAAGGGGTGGCCGCGGGCGAAGCGGTGGTACTGATGGACATGGCAGATTTTCCAGACAAAAACGCACGGCGGGGCGCCAGGTGCGGGGCACAAAAGCGCTTTCCATTTCGGGGTTCGGCGCTATCCTAGGTTTTCACTGGTTTGCCTGTCTCACGCAATCCGGGAACCGACTATCGCAAAAAGGGCATCATCATCAAACCGCTGGAAGAATTTCTCAGAGAGATCGACCAACGCCCCTGCAAGGTAAGCAGCAGCGCGACGGATTACCCGGAAAACTGGCTGATCGAACCGCACTCCCACGAAGCCCATCAATTGATCTACGCCATCGAGGGGGTGATGGTCGTGCACTCGGGATTGAGCCAATGGACCGTGCCACCCAGTCGTGGCATCTGGATGCCAAGCGGGCACGTTCACTCGATCCGCTGTGTGGGGCCGCTGAAAATGCGCAGCGTATTTGTGCGGCCCGACCCGTTGACCGAGTTGCCGAGCGAGCCTCGGGCGGTGAGCATTTCTGCACTGTTGAGCGAGCTGATCAAGGTCTCGGTGGATATCAAGCCGCCCTACGAGCCGGCGTCGCGCGAGGGCCGGGTCATGCGCCTGATCCTCGATGAACTGACGATTTTGCCGACCTTGCCGCTGCATCTGCCGCAACCGACCGACCCTCGCATCAAGGTGGTGTGTTCGGCGTTGCAGCGCGACCCCGGCGATGGCTCGACCCTGGCGCACTGGAGCGTGCGGCTCAATCTCGATGAGAAAACCATCCAGCGGCTGTTTCACAAGGAAACCGGCATGACGTTCGGGCAATGGCGTCAGCAGGCGCGATTGCTGCTGGCGCTGGAGCGCATCGCGGTGGGCGAAAAGATCATCGATATTGCCGGTGAACTGGGTTACGACAGCCCCAGTGCCTTCACGACCATGTTCAAGAAACAGTTCGGCAAGACGCCGAGTCATTTTTTCAAGTGATGTTGGCCGCACCGCGGCGGTTTTTTCTATGGATTTTTCCATCACTCGTTATCAGAGGCCTTTCATGTCGCTGAGTTTTCACAAGATGCGAGTATTTTCAGGCGCTACAGGCGTCCGTGGTACGCCGCGTGGAAAATGTCCGTCACTCCGGCCTTGGTCAGCGGCAACGGATTACCGCTGGCTGAAGGGTCGACCACCGCCATGTCTGCAATCAGCTCGGCTTGCTTGTCATCCACGCCCAGCTCAAACAGCGTGTGCGGGACGGCAATGTCTTTACGCAGTTTGAGGACGAAGGCCATGAAACTGTCGAAGCCCGGAGAGGGCAGGTGCAGGTAAGCCGCCAGGCGCGTGATGCGTTCTTCGATGGCCGGGCGATTGAATTTCAGCACGTACGGCATCAGGGTCGCATTGGTCATGCCGTGGTGCGTGTCGTACAGCGCGCCGATCGGATGGGCGAGGGCGTGCATCCCGCCAAGGCCTTTCTGGAATGCGGTCGCGCCCATTGCTGCGGCCGCGAGCATTTGTCCCCGTGCATCGAGATCGGAAGGCATGTGTACGGCGCGCACCAGTGCGATGGCCACCAAACGCATGCCTTCCACGGCGATGCCATCGGCCATCGGATGAAAGCCGGGCGCGCAGTAGGATTCCAGGCAGTGCGCCAATGCATCCATGCCCGTGCCGGCGGTGACGTTGGCCGGCATGCCGACGGTCAGCGCCGGGTCGCTGATGACCACGCGCGGCATCATTTTCGGGTGAAAGATGATGCGTTTGGTGTGCGTGCGGTCGTCGATGATCACCGCCGCACGGCCGACTTCCGAGCCTGTGCCGGCGGTGGTCGGCACTGCAATGATCGGGGCGATGCGGCTTTCATCGGCGCGGGTCCAGTAGTCGCCGATGTCCTCGAAATCCCAGACTGGCCGCGTCTGGCCGCTCATGAATGCAATCAGCTTGCCCATGTCCAGGCCACTGCCGCCGCCGAAGGCGACCACGCCATCGTGATGGCCCGCGCGCCAGGCAGCGAGCCCGCCAGCCAGATTGGCTTCGACCGGGTTGGGCTTGAGGTCGCAAAACAGCGCAGCGCCCAGCCCGGCGTCACGAAGTGAATCCAGGGCGGCGGCGGTGATCGGCGCCCGGGCCAGGCCACTGTCGGTGACCAGCAACGGTCGCTGGATGCCCTGGCTGCGACAGACCTCGGCCAGTTCGCTGATGCGGCCGGCACCGAAGCGGATGCTGGTGGGGTAATTCCAGTTTCCAGTCAGGCTCATGGTTCAGATCTCGTGGCGCAGATGGAAGGATTTGGCGCGGGTCAGGTGTTCATAACCCAGGCGCGACAGGGTGACGCCGCGCCCACTGTTTTTTACTCCGGTCCAGGCCAGGGCCGGGTCCAGGTAGTCGCAGCGGTTCATGAACACAGTGCCGGTGTCGATGGCGTCGCCCAGGTGTTGCGCAGCAGCAAGGTCCCGGGTCCAGATCGACGCACTGAGCCCGAACTCACTGTCATTCATCAAGGCAATGGCTTCGTCATCGCTGGACACCGGCATGATGCCGACCACCGGCCCGAAACTTTCATCGCGCATGACCGACATTTGATGGCTGACGTCAATCAACACCTGCGGCGCGAGGTAGGCGCTGCCCGGTACATCGGCGGCAAACGTCTGCGGATCGATCAGCGCCTTCGCGCCCTGGGCCACCGCGTCGGCGATCTGGCCACGGACAAAAGAAGCCGCGCCGGGTGTCACCAGCGGGCCGAGAGTGGTGGCTTCGTCCAGCGGGTTGCCCAGCACGTATTGGCGGGTCAACTCGACGAAGCGCTCGACGAACGCCGGGTAGAGGGTTTGATCGACGTAAATGCGCTCGATGGCGCAGCAACTTTGCCCGGCGTTGAAAAAACTGCCGTCCACCAGATTTTCCACGGCGTGTTCAAGGTTGGCGTCTGCCCGGACGTAGGCGGGGTCTTTGCCACCGAGTTCCAGGCCCATGCCGAGGAATCTTCCGCTGGCGGCGTTTTCCATGGCCTTGCCTGCGTCCACCGACCCCGTGAAGTTCACCTGCTGCACCCGTGCAGAGGCAATAATCGCGGCGGTTTGGCCATGATCGAGCAGCAAGTTCTGGAACAGGCCTGGCGGCAGGTTGGCGCGACGAAAGGCCTCGGCGAACCGTTCACCGACCAGCAGGGTTTGCGAGGCATGTTTGAGGATGACGGCGTTGCCCGCCATCAGTGCCGGGATAACCGTGTTCACCGCCGTGAGGTACGGATAATTCCAGGGCGCGACCACCAGCACCGTCCCCAGCGGTTCACGTTTGATATACCGCTCAAAGCCAGCGATGGGCACGGGTTCAACCGCTGCCAGGGCGTCAGGGGCAATCGCGATCATGTGCCGCGCGCGTTCTTCGAAACCGCGCAGTTCGCCGGCGCCATAGCGCACCGGCCGACCCATTTGCCACGCCAGTTCGGGGACGATTTGCTCTTTCATGGCCAGCATCGCGTCCACCGCAGCACTGCAAAAAGCCGCACGTTCGTTCAGTGGCCGGCGCTTCCACTGTGCTTGCGCGGTCGCGGCTGCCACCAGTGCCTGCTCGAGTTGCGCCGCATCGGCAGGTTGGCGTTCAGCGTAAACCCGGCCATCGACCGGTGAGATGAGTTGGATAGTCGAAGTCATGTCGATCTCAATAGCGCTCGAAGCCGCGTTGCAGTTCCCAATCGGTGACCCGCCGGTCGTACTCTTTCTGCTCCCATTCGGCGGTGTGCACGTAGTGGTCGATCACTTCATCACCAAACGCCTCGCGCAGCATGCTTGAACCCTGTAGCGCGGCGCTGGCTTCGCGCAGGGTCTTGGACACTTCAGGCAATTGCTCGTCGAGGTAGGCATCGCCTTCGAAGGGCGCGGCGAGTTCGAGTTTTTCGTCGACACCCGCCAGCCCCGCTGCGATCAGGGCGGCGAAGGCCAGGTAGGGGTTGAGGTCGGCGCCACCGATGCGGCATTCGATGCGAATCGACTTGCTGCTTTCAGCGCACAACCGAAAACCCGCGGTGCGGTTGTCTCGGCTCCACACCGCGCGGGTCGGGGCGAAGGTGCCGGCCTGAAAACGCTTGTAGGAGTTGATGTAGGGCGCGAGGAAACAGGTGATGTCATTGGCGTATTTGAGCTGTCCGGCCACCCAAGAGCGCATCAGTCTGGACATGCCGAACTCGGCCTTGGCGTCGTAAAAAAGCGGCTTCCTGGCGTTCTTGTCCCACAACGAGTTGTGGATGTGGCTGCTGGAGCCGGCGGCGTCGTAGCGCCACTTGGCCATGAAAGTGATCGCCTTGCCTTGTAGCTGCGCGATCTCTTTGCAGGCGTGCTTGATGATGACGTGGTGGTCGGCCATGGTCATGGCGTCGGCGTAGCGGATGTTGATCTCTTCCTGGCCCGGGCCCCATTCACCCTTGGAGTTTTCCACGGGAATGCCGCTGGCCTGAAGGTGCTTGCGAATCGCCCGTAGCACCGGCTCCTCGCGGGTGGTCTGCAGGATGTTGTAATCCTCGATGTAATGCCCGGCGGTTTTCGGCTTGAGGTAGTTGCGCTTGTGGATGGCCTCGTAACTTTCGTCGAACAGGTAGAACTCGAGCTCCGAGGCGAACATGCCGGTGTAGCCGCGTTCGCGCAGGCGATCGACCTGTTTTTTCAGGATCGCCCGTGGGCTGTGGGGCAAGTCTTGGCGGTGGTGATGGTCGAGCACATCGCACAGCACCAGCGCCGTGCATTCCAGCCAGGGCACTTTGCGCAGGGTGCGCATGTCGGGTTTGAGGACAAAGTCGCCGTAGCCTTTGCTCCAGCTGGCAGCGGCGTAGCCCGGCACCGGCTCCATGTCGATGTCGTCGGCCAGCAGGTAGTTGCAGCAGTGGGTTTCTTCGTGGCCGCTGTCGATGAAAAACTCGACCTGGAATCGCTTGCCCACCAGCCGCCCCTGCATGTCGACCATGCACACCAGCACGGTATCGATCTCGCCCGAAAGGGCCGCACGCTTGAGTTCGTCAAAACTGAGGAATGGCTCGGTCATCACGGCAATCCTGCGCGAATTGTGTGGAACTGTCTGAGATAGCTGTTGCAGACGCTCTCCAGAAAATTCCAACAACCGCCGCCGCGAGCATCGTGGGCAATAAGCTGACGTAAGCTTAGCCTACTGTCGCTTTTGGCAAGTTTTCAGCCGCGCAGATTTTTCGAGATGGCGCGATTGCAGTGGGTCATTCAGCGATGATGTCGGCTGACCGTCCGCTATCGCGAGCAAGCTTGCTCCTACAGGGGATTGGGTCGCACACAAAATTTGCGTGCCCACAGATACCAAACCGTAGGAGCCGGCTTGCTGGCGATCGCGGTGGGTCATTCAGTGATGATTTCGGCTGACCGTCCGCCATCGCGAGCAAGCTTGCTCCTACAGGGGATTGGGGCGCACACGAAATCTGCGTGCCCACAGATATCAAACTGTAGGAGCCGGCTTGCTGGCGATCGCGGCGGGTCATTCAGTGATGATGTTGGCTGACCGTACGCCATCGCGAGCAAGCTTGCTCCTACAGGGGATTGGGTCGCACATAAAATCTGCGTGCCCACAGCTATCAAACCGTAGGAGCCGGCTTGCTGGCGATTGCGGCGGGTCATTCAGCGATGATGTCCGCTGACCGTCCGCTATCGCGAGCAAGCTTGCTCCTACAGGGGATTGGGTCGCACACAAAATCTGCGTACCCACAGATATCAAACTGTAGGAGCCGGCTTGCTGGCGATTGCGGTGGGGCATTCAGCGGTGATGTCGGCTGACTGTCCGCCATCGCGAGCAAGCTTGCTCCTACAGGGGGTTGGGTCGCACACGAAATCTGCGTGCCCACATCTATCAAACCGTAGGAGCCGGCTTGCTGGCGATTGCGGTGGTCATTCAGTGATGATGTCGGCTGACCGTCCGCTATCGCGAGCAAGCTTGCTCCTACAGGGGATTGGGTCGCACACGAAATCTGCGTGCCCACAGATATCAAACCGTAGGAGCCGGCTTGCTGGCGATCGCGGTGGGTCATTCAGCGGTGATGCTGGCTGACAGTCCGCCATCGCAAGCAAGCTTGCTCTGCGATGGCAGGGTCAGCGGTTACTCCCGCACGTTCTGGTACAGCATCAACCGCGAGGTTTCATGCATCGCACGGGTCAATTGCATCAGGCGTTTGAACTCTTCCGGATTCTGCTCAGCCACGTTGTCCATTGGCGTCATCGAAGCCAGGTCGTGGAGCGTTGGCGAGCTGCCGTCGTGTTCCATTTGCACCATGTAGTGTTGGGTCACGCCGGCAATCAACGGGAACGTACCCTCACGCAACACCAGCGGTACCACGCGCTCGCCCTCGGGCGCGGGTTGCTGGATGTCACGGCCCATGCCGCCGTTGCGGAACTCAAGGCCGGCCATGCCTGCCACGGTCGGCAGCAAGTCCACCAGACCCACCGCTTCCTCGACCTTGCGCGTCCCGATCAAGCCCGGGGCGTGGATGATCATTGGCACCGCATTGCTTTCCAGACCCAGTTGCTCATAGGCCGGGGCCAGGAAAGGGATCTGGGCGATACGGGTGTTGTGGTCGCCAAACAGCACGAAAATGGTGTTGTCGTAGTAGCCGCCTGCCTTGGCGATTTCCATCAACCGACCGATGTTGAAGTCCAGCAAACGTACGGCGTTGTACTGCTCGACACTGCGCGAACCGGCGGCCTGGACTTCTTCGAGGGTAGGGTGCTTGACCTCGAATCCATCATTGGTTTCGGGAATGGTGAAGGGACGATGGTTACCGGCAGTCTGTACGTAGGCGAAGAACGGTTTGTCCTTGGGCAGCGCTTGCAGGATACGGTCGGTTTCCTTGAACAGGTCCAGGTCGGAAATGCCCCAGACATCCACCACCGGTGATTTCCAGTCGCGTTCTTCAAACAGGCGCACGCCGTCGATGCTCTGGCGGATCAAGGCGTTCATGTTGGCCCAACCGGAGTTGCCGCCAATGGTGTAGATCTTCTCGTAACCGGTGAAGGCGTTGATCAGCGAGTGCTGTCTGGTGATCAACGGGTTACGCGTCGCCGTTTCCTGGCGCGTGACGTCAGGGACCCCGGTAATGCTGGCCCAAACGGTTTTCGCGGTCCCGGTCACCGGCACGTAGAAGTGTTCGAAGAACCAGCTCTGGGTGGCCAGGCGATCGATATTGGGCGTCGGGTTGATCGGGTTGCCGTAGGCGCCGACGGCGCTGGTGCCCAGGGATTCAAGCATGACGAACATCACGTTCGGCGGTCGCGACCCCGGTACTTTGTAAGGTTGCGGTGCCTGATGGCGGACGAAATTCAGGCTTTGCGGGTCCGGCTGATCGACCCCCAAGTAGTTGGCCATGACCGAATAGTGTTCACGCACCTGCGCTTCGTCATAACGCGATTGACCGACCTTGACCGTGTCATAGAGGAAAATGACCGGGTTCAACCCCAGCGCGGCGATCTGGTTGTTGCCCGAGAAGAAAGCGTCGCTCCAGCGCAGCGGCACCGGGTTTTCCAGGTTCATGTTCTCGACACGGCCTAAAATCCCGAGCAGTACCAACACCACCATCACGGCACCGCCCCATGTAGCGGAAAGCGGGTGAATCGGTTGGCGAATGCGATCCAGCGTCACGCGTTCCAGGCGCACCAGGGCCAGTATCACCAAGGCGAGCGTTGCCAGCCAGCCGAGGGTAATCCACACCACCGGGTAGGTCTGCCAGACCATATCGCGGGAAATTTGCGCGTCCTCGATAAAGCGCAGAACGGTGGCATTGATCCTCATGCCCAGGTACGCGTAGTGCCCGAAATCGATGATGTAGATCAGCAGCAGGGCGCCCAGTATCAACACCAGGTACAGGCGTGCGATCCCGCGCAGCAGGCGGCTGCCGATAAGATTCCAGCGAGGAATCCAGGCCAGCAAGGCCACCGGCAGCATCACCAGGATGGCCAGGCGCAGATCGAAACGAAAGCCGATGCCCAGGGTTTCCAGGACGGTATCGTCACCGGACAGCGCTTTAGCGTCGAAGCCGGAAAAACCGAAAAAGAACACCACCCGTAGCACGGCAAACAGCGCGAACAGAATCGCTGTCGCGCCTAGCCAATAGTGCAAACGTCTCGATTGCAGCCAACCCATCCATGTTCCCCTGTTAAAAATGTCGTCGAATCTCAAGAAGATCGGGATACGTCCCGTGCGGAAACCCGCCGCGTGTTCTGGCTGGCGTACAGCCAGCGCATGAACATCAGTAAAAGTGCGGCGCAGCAATACAGACCCAGAAGCGGATCAACCAGGTAATCCCAGTAATTTTGCGAAGGCTTTATCCCGACGACGAAGGCCAGGGTGGCGCTGGCCAGCATCACCACGGCCAGAGAGTTGCGCAGGTAAAACAGGCCGAACGTGAGCAGCGCCATGAGAATCAGCATCGGCCGCGGGCTGTAGCCGAAACGGTACGGGTCCATGTCGCTCAGGCCGAGCGTCGCCGGGTACAGCACCAGCCCCAATGCCGCGAACAGGATCAACACACCGGTTTTGTTCCGCTGTGCTGGCGCCAGCAAGTCCAGCCGACGCAAGCAGCCCCACGCCATGAAGACCAGTGTCGTAACCGCAAGGTCATCGATGTGGCTGCGCAAGTACACCGCCAGGGACAACCCGTCCAGCCGAATGAAACTGGCCGCCAACAAGGCGAACAGTAGCGCGATACGCCAGTACCGGTGCAAACCAAAGGCTGGCAGCAGCAGGAAGATGATCATCGCGAAGGTGATGTGGGCTTGCCAAAGGTTGATCATTTGAGACGCTCGGACAGCCACGCATCGTTGAAAGTGACGTGTTTGATGAAGGTGTTGTTCCAGGAATAAACCAGGTGATACATGCCGTCGGGACTGCGGATGAAATAGGGGTACTCATATTCGAACTCGCAGCCCAGGGAGTTACAGACCCGGGTGTCGAGATTGCTCAGGAATTGCGCCTCCAATGGTTGGCGGAGCGCGCCACTGGAATCGCGGAATTCGTTGCCGATGATTTCCTTGTAGGCCTGGGGCGAAAACGGCGCTCCCGCTGGATCAGGTGATTTGTCCAGGTCCCGCAACGAACGCCAGTCGTCCATCTTCGCGTCAGTGCCATACAGACTCAGCTTGAAACGTCCTTCCTGCAGGTCATTGAGCGCTACGAGCAAGCCGTGCTCAGGCGTCGCGACGGCCGCCAGCGAAGAGTTGGGGTTCCAGGGGTCGAGCGGATAGGGCTCACTCCAGGTTTGCCCGGCGTCTTCCGTGCGGGTCGCCAGAACCCGGTGATGGGTATTGCCGGCATAGCGCAACAAGGCGATGCCGCGCTGTCCGTCGAGCGGAACGACGGTGGGCTGCAATGAGTTCATGCCGTGGCTGATGCGGTATTTATCGATCACATCGCCGTCGGCGCTCAGATAGAGGTATTCGGCAAACTTGCCCAAAAACTCGTGATAGACCGGTAAACCGATGGACCCGTCAGCATGAAACACCGGTGCCGAGCGGACCAGGGTACTGATGTTCAAAAAGGGCGAAGTGATCAACTGGCGAGGGGCGGACCAATGTCCACCGAAATCGTCAGACACCATCACGTTGACCGCACTGCCGGCCCAGCCGCCCATGGACACGGACACGTAGAACAACCACAGACGATTGTCCGGCGCGAGGGCAATCACCGGGTTGCCTAGCTTGCGAATATAGCGTTGGGTGCCTTGCTGGGTTGAACGGCGGGTGGCCAATACCTGCTCCGACCCCCATTCACCGGTTTTCGCGTCGAATCGGGCGGCACGCACTTCCACATCGGCGGCACCTTCGCGCGAGCCGGCGAACCAGGCAGTCATCAAACTGCCATCAGGCAACGCGGTCACGGCCGAAGAATGCACGAAATCCACCAGCCCGGACGAAGCGAAACGGCTGGTGTAGATGGGCTTGGCGACCTGATTGGCCACGGCCATCGCGGGTTTCATCAGGGCAAATGAAGAATGCGTATTGGCAGGGTTGAGGAACCATGCGGTCGCAAATAGACAGAGCAGTGCCAAATAAGCACCGAGGGCGGGGATGCCGGGAAGTTTGATGCGCATGGTAAGGCTAGGCATCTCATGGCCCAATAAAGCGCGTTAACCTATCAGTGTTAGTCGCCGATCAGGATTTTCGCGAGTGGCTCAATTGTAAGCATATGTGTTGGAGGCTCTATGTCGCTACTTGAAGCCATCAGCGGTTTTTGATCAGGATGGAAAAATTCAACGCGGCGGCTACACAAAGCCACACAAGGTAAGGAAACAGGATCAGGCCAGTGATCAGGTCGAGCCGCAGCGCCATCACCACCATGGCCGCGACCACCAGCCACAGCACGGCCAGGATCACCATCGCGGCGAGAATGCGTTGCGCGCCGAAGAACACCGGCGTCCACAGCGTATTGAGCGCAATCTGCGCCGCCCATAACGCCAACACCGGCTGGCTTGCAGGTATCAGCGTCAACCGGTACCCGGCCCAGGCGAGCAGCAAATAGATAGTCGACCAAGCGACTGGAAACACCCAGTTGGGTGGAGTGAAACCCGGTTTGATGAGGGACTCATACCAAGGGCCCGGCTTGAAAATGAGGCCCGTGCTTGCCGCCGCACCGCAAGCCAGAAGAAAAACCAGAAAAGTCATTACCCGTCCTCAGTCAGTTCAGCCGTCCTCAGCCCATTGCGCCTTAGTCCTGATCTGCCGCCACTTCGTTCCAGCTGTCATCCGGATCAAAGCGCTTCATCGCTTTCGCCAGTTTGTCGCCCCCGGGCCCGAGGTCTTTCTCGAACACCTGGCCTTCATGACTGATCATGAAACTCATGACCCCGGTGTCATCGTATTTCGCCGGCCAGGCAATCAGGGCAAAACCCCGGCTCATTTTGTCGCCAATCAGATAGCTGTAGGCTCCACCCGGCGCCGAAGGACCTTGGCCGTCAAGGATGCGGAAGTGGTAGCCGTGCCAGTCTTCGCCGGCAATGGTTTTGCCGAACAGTGGTCCCAACGGGCTGATCTGGCCACTGTCATCGTCCTCCCAATAGAGGCCGTCGTGCTGGCCGGGGGTGCTGAGGATTTTTTGCGCGTATTCGAGCGCGCCATCACCGTCACGATCGACTGACGCATAGTCCATCTGCGCGTCGTGATAGGTCAGCACCGATTGCACGGCGGCCAGTTCGTTGCGACCGATTCGACGCGCGCGGATTTCCACGCTGCCGGCCTTGAGATCAAAACGCCAACCCTTGGCGTCTTTGATCATGGGGATCGGCAGGGTCCAGTGATCACTGCCGACGGCCAGGTGGGCCTTGCGCTCGTTGGCTTTTTCGATGCGGTGTTGCTCGTGGTACTGCTTGAGGAACGCATCCACATCACTGCGCTGCACGCCTTCACGCGGGATGTAAGTGCGCCAGTCCTCACCGAGCAACTCTGTCAGGCGCGCCTGATCAGCCTGTTCGGTGCCCAGTGCCTCGACGAACGCTTCAGCGGCTTTTTCGGGTGTGGGAAATGCCTGCTGTGCCATCGCCATGCTCGACCAGAACAGGCCGGCAGTGATCGCCAGGACCTGCGGCAGCAAGCCCATGAATGTCTTGACAGGAAGAAGGTTTTTCAACGTCGGCCCCCCCTTTGACGCGCTGGTGCGGATGGCCGACTGATCGGGTGGCCGGCGGATCGTGCGGCACTGGGGCGCATGGCGGATGCCTGGCTGGCCCGACCACGTGCAGCTTGTGCGTGGGTCTGCGACGGTGAGCGTGCGCCGGCGAATGCGTTGTTGCGGGCACTGCCAGCGCTGGCGGCCGGTCTTTTCTGGGACGTCTGGCGCACGTGTGAGCGGTCCTGCGTGCGTTGATTTACCTGCCCGGCCTCTCTTGCGGGCTGCTGATGCTCGCGGGTATTTCTGGCGGTGTTCTGGGCTCTATCAGACGTTCTCGGCCTGTCTGTCCCCGACTGCATCCGATTGCTGATCGTGTTTTCCGATTGGGCTCTGCGGGTCTGATCGCGGGCCTCGCGGTTGCTGGTGGCGGGGCGCTCGATACCGTGTTTGTCCATGGAGTTGCGGGCGTTTTCCCGAGCCTGGGCGCGTTGGGCATTGTCGCCTCGATAAGCGTCGCGCTGGTTGGCACCGGTCAATTGTCGGCCGTACTGTTCGCGGCTGCGGGTGTCACGGTAAGGCACGCCATCACGGTGAACAGCATTGTGTTGCCACTTGTTATTGGTGATCTGGTTGTTGCGATTGATGTTGTTGTAGCGATTGACGTCGATGTCGATGTCGTTGTTGTCCCAGTCGCAATCGCCCCACAACGACCCGATGATCGCCACACCGGTGCCGAACGCCAGTCCGGCCACCAATGCCGAACCGGGGTAATAGGCCGGTGGCGGTGGGTAGTACACGGGGGGCGACGCCGGATAGGCCCAAGTGCCGTAAGTAGTTGTCGGGTTATACGTGGGCACATACACAACCTGTGGATCGGCAGGCTGAATGATGATGGTGGAAGGGCTGCTGGCCGGTGCAGGGGCGGGCGCCGGAGTTGCGGGTGCCGGCGCTGCCTGAACCGTCACGTTCTGATATTGATTGCTCTGCAGATTGCCTGCCGCCTGGGCTTGACGACGCAGGCGTTGCACGCCGTCCATCAAGTCATCGGGCTGCGCCAGGAATGCATCACCCAGGCGCTGGACCCAGACGGGATCCTGTCCCAGCGTGGCCAGCACTTGCGGAAAAGCGACCAGCGCCTGCACGCTTGGGTCCCAGGTCTGATTCGCCACTTGTTTGACCGCATCATCGCCCTTGGCGTCCGGGTGCGCTTTGGACCACTTCACCGCCTCGGCGATTTCCCCGGGGTAGGTGGAAGCCATCAGCAATTGCGCCAGCAAAGGATCCGGATAAAGCGCAATAGGCGCCAACATTTGATCCAGTTGTTCCTGGGTGAACACCGCATCTTTGACGGGCGCCGGGGCAGGCGCAGGCGTCGGCAGGGCCTCGGCAGCGGTTACCGGGGCGGGTGCGGTGGTCTCCGGTGATTGCGCCAGGCTAGGCGTTCCGCTCAAAAGCAGTACTGCCGACATCGCGTAAAACAATGGAATACGCATTACTCCCTCCCTGGGGTCGGGCAGGCTCGAAATGAGTGGATCAACGTCCGGGAGGTCAGTGCCGACTGTGCAAGCCACAGGCCTCAGTTTATTGGCGTTCCTTAATCGTAGCAGCCAGCCAGAATTTGCCAGTGTTTAACGCAATAAGGGGCTGCGATTTTTCAGGGGGGAACTGGGGGGAGCAGGCGGACTTTCCACACCTGTGGGGCAAATACGGCCCTGCTGCAACTAGCGCTTTTGCCTCTGAAACAGGCTGCCGGCATCTGATGCAAAGTACACAGAGCGGCCGGCGCTCGACCGGGTGAAAGAGCTCTGCCCCAGGTCAGCTTCATGGCATAGGCGGATTAAGACGCCCATCAAGACCAAACGGCTCCTGTAGCACCACTTCGTACAGCCCATTAGCCATTTGCGGGTTCATCAGCAGATTCCAGCTATGCCGCGACACGCTTGAAGGCACCAAAACGAACGGATGGCGGCTCAGCAGCTCGGCACCGAACTGCTGCTGGCTGCTGCTCGGCGTCCCCGGTACCAGCCAGTTAGGGTTCGCAATACTGTCGGGCGCAACCACATAAACACGGGACCGATCCAGCACTCGCGCCTGCGTAAGTACATGGGGTTTGCAGTCCAACGCATCAAAACTTTTATGTACCGCTACCTCAAGGATCGCTGTAGACGCATCCAGGCTCGTATAAACCGTGGCCAAACCTCGAGGGTTCCAGCGCCCACCCACCTTTTCAGCACCTATACCCATGTTCCATGAGCCAGCATACTCAGCAGGGTCCAAGCGCCAGAAGTGAATTTCATTGCTCAACGGGTCCTTAGCCATCAATAGACCCCATACTCAATACGCGTCAGAAAGTCAGAGACCAACTCATACCCGACCGAGTTTGCAATAAGGTCGATAGGTACCTCACCATCCAGGCCCCGCGCAGGTTTAACCATCCATTGCTCGGCAAGTTCACGCGAGCCCAGCACCTGGGTGGCCTTTTCCAACATCTCTGCGTAATTGAGCGCTCTGGTGCTTTGCTCTGGGGTCAAGGCTTCATCGGGCGTTTTCAGGCGCCGGGCCAGCGTGCGATCAGACGCCCCCACAATTTTAGACAGCACGCCGTGTCGCTTATACGTCTCGCTGATTTCGATCATATTGAGTACCGACTGCAGCGGGAAACCGGTTTTGACGGCCCTATAAAGCTCCATACGGTCATCGCTTGCTTTTCCAGAGAGCAAAACCTTAACCAACTGAGACGCGCTATTTTTTCTCGTTTCCACCATCACCACCGCCCGTACGCCATCACTCAAGACGGCCGAACCCACAGCAGATTCGTAGGATTTGTGCTTTCTTTTTCGGGTGGGCTTTTCAACAGCGTCTTCCGCTACAACATCTTTTTCCTTGGCGCTCATGGCAACCTCCATCGCTTTGTCATATGGCATTAACTATAGTGCCAAATGGCAAGAAAGCCTAATGCAGCGACCTTTACCCGTCCGGCCATGGTCTTGGCGGATGAGATGCCCTTAAAAGCAGGTGGCGAATCGTAAAAACGGCCAAGTGGCGAGCGAGCGCTTTTTCGCTGGACCGCGCAGCGGCATCAAAATAACCGCTGCGCGATCTGCATTCACTCAGGCGGATCAATCTGATCCAGCACCCGGTTAGCCGTAATCTCCGCCAGCATCACACTGTTGGAAATCCCCAGCAGGGCATTGCGCGACCCACCATCCAAATGGTCCACCAACTGATGCACCATCACATCGACCGACGCTAGCGTCTCAACCAGGTAAACCACCAGGGTTTCGGTATCAGCCTCAGGGTCGACAGTGAATAGCGAACTGGGCGTGCGTGGGGTGGCCTTAATATCGGCAATCGAGGGGAGGTGGAAGTCGAGGGCGCGTTCGGCAGCTTCGTTGAGTTTTTTTGAATCGGGTTCGTATGGGAATGTCGGATCGACGTCCGGCGGGTTGGGTGTGACCTTGAACATAACTATCTCCGCTTCATGGTTGAAGCTTCCACGTTCGTTTCCAGACGAAGAGGTGGCAGCTGTACGCAGGCTGGAAACCCGGGGAAACGGCAACCCGGTAGACCCGAAGGTCTCCCGCGCACAGCCGCCATAACGGAGTGCACTCTTGAAGCCGTGCACGCATAGGTTATGAAGGGTGCGGTGGCACCATTTTCATTTCGGGGTTTCCAGTCCCGGTCGCTGAATTGGCAGCGACACGCGAACGATAGAATTCCTGCCCTAGTCGCACAAGCCGGCGGATTCTGGCGTAAGTGTAGGCAACGACGCAAGGAACTGTAGCTTTCACGAAGTATCTTCGCGGTCGTTTAAACGGACATGTTTGAGCAGTGCCAGTCGAGTGACGAACCGTGACCTGTGGGTGATGAAATCCGTGGGCAAAAAACTCACCCACACCAACCCATAACCCAAAAAAGGCGGGGACTTTCGTCCCCGCACGGATCAGAGCTTTGGCAACTGGCCGATGCGGCCCATCATTTCGGTGACGATCTGCAGGTCGAGCAGGAACTGCTCGGTGGTCTTGAACTCGTTGTCGTTGTGGCCGGTGTATTTCACGTCTGGCATCGCCAGGCCGAATTGCACGCCGTTGGGCAGTTCATGCACCGAGGTGGCGCCGGCGGAGGTGCCGAATTTGTGTTCCATGCCGAGGTTTTCGCTGGCCACGGCGAGCAGGGCCTTGACCCATTCACCCTCGGGGTTGCGGTACATTGGTTCGGCGATCGAGTAGTCGAAGTTCGGTGCGATCTTGCTTTTCTTGCTCCAGGCGTCGAGCTTGCCGGCGATTTCCGCTTTCAGCGCTTGCGGTGATTTGCCCTTCGGCACGCGCAGGTTGACCGCCAGTTTGAACGCTTTGTCATCCTCCCCGACATAGGTCAGGGAAGTGGTCAGCGGCCCCATGAATTCATCGGTAAAACCAACGCCCAATTTGCCACCCAGATAATCCAGGCCCCAATTGTCGGCCGCATAGCGGGCGGCATCAGTGATCTGGTTGTGCTTGAGCGCAACCTTGCCGTCCAGGCCATTGATGAAGTCGAGCATCCTGGCCACCGGGTTGACTCCAGATTCAGGCTCGGAGGAGTGCGCGGACACTCCGGTGACGGTCAACTTGACGTCCTTGCCGTCGACTTTGGCCGCGATTTCGAAGTTGCCACCATTGCGCTTGACGTAATCGGCCCCGGCCGTTTGCAGGCTGGCGGCCAGTTCGGCGGATTTGTCGGTCAGCAGCGTGGCGACCGATGTCGACGGAATCTGGTTGGTGGCCAGGCCGCCTGTCATCGAAATGATCTGCGCGCCTTTGCCCTGGGCTTCACGCTTGGCGAAGCTAGCCATGACCGTGCCGTAGCCTTTCTCGGCGATGACCACCGGATAGCCGCCATCCAGCGCCAGGTTGTAGTTGGGCGTAGGGTTGCGTTCGAAGTAGTAGGGGATGGCGTCGCCGGTGGTTTCTTCGGTGGTGTCGACCAGCAGCTTGAAGTTCCTTGCCAGCGGCAGTTTCTCTTCCTTGATGATTTTCATGGCGTACATCGCCACCACGATGCCGTTCTTGTCATCCTCGGTGCCGCGGCCATACATGCGGTCGCCGATCAGCGTGACCTTGAACGGATCGAGGCGGGTGCCGTCCTTCAGGACCCAGTTTTCCGGCGTGACCGGCACCACGTCGGCATGGGCGTGAATGCCCACGACTTCAGCGCCGCTGCCTTCGAGGGAGATTTCATAGACGCGGTTATCGATGTTGCGGAAGTTCAGGTTGAACGCCTGGGCGAGGCCTTTGATCTTCTCGGCGATCTTGATGAATTCAGGGTTGTCATGCTGTTCCACACCCTCGACGCGCACGGTCGGGATGGCCACCAGTTCCTTCAAGGTTTCGGTGGCGGCGCTGCCGTATTTCAGCCGCGCATACAGGCCTAGCAAACGATGGATTTCGTTCTGTTGCTCGGCGGTCAGCGTCTTGTTGTCGAGAAAGGCTTTGATAGCCGGCCAGAGGTCACCGGTTTTGGCAATATCGCTTTTGGCCAGGCTGCCAAGAAACTGCCTGAAGTCCTTGACCGAGGCATCGCCGAAGGTCTTGAGAATGATCGCGCTCTGTTGCGGTGTGATGTTGGCGTGGGCAGCGGTGGTGAACGTCGACAGGCTGGCGATCATCAGGGTGGTCGCGGCCAGGTGCTTGAGTGAAAAGTCCATTGCTGGGGGCATTCCTTTGCAGGCAGTTTGTGGGAAATATCTGATCGTTTAATCAGAAACATCTCCAAGCTAACACCACGAGTGTGTGAAACGGGAGCCCCGGAAGTGGGATGTGTCGCACAGAAATGCAAAAGCGGCGCAGAAACGAAAAATCCGCTTTTTCAATGCTTGCATTGCGCCAGCACCACTTGGCAGGTACTTGGCGTGCCGCCGGAACGGCCGGCATAGCGCGCGCAATTGCTCAGGGATTTCTGCCGCGCCATGGTCAGGGTGTCGCCCCAGGCCAGGCCACCTTCGCCGACCGTGGGAAGGGCTTTCGCATAGCAGGCTGAACCGATGTTTGAGGATGCATAGCGAGTCGTGGACGTTTTGCCCGAACATCCGGCGTTCAACACCAGGCTGATAGCGAGCAGGGCAGGGAGCGGCCATGACGAGCAGAGGTGCGTGTGTTGACTCGTCATTGCGTTTCCCCTGTAGAAGAGGCAGCAGGCGTGTTGAATCTGTACTAATCAGATTAGACGGGTTCAGGGCTTTCGTCCGGCCTCTACGCCCCACGCACGAGCGTTGCAGAGGCCGGACTCACCTGAAAACAGTCAGTAATCCCAGAAAGCCGCTACCCAGCGAAATGCGTTGCCATCGATGGCCACGCGGCCAACGGAAGGGAACGGCAGGTGCGTGGCGACAAACAGCTCACCGCTGGCTGCGGCTTCTTGCATCAGCCGGACCCGAACGCGTTCCGATTCCTCGGGGTCGTGTTCAAAACCGTTGTGCCAGTCGGGGTGTTCGAAGGCCACCGGGAACAGGGCGTCACCTGCAAAGGTCAAGCGTTCGCCGCCGGAGTTCACGTAGACCACGCAGTGCCCAGGGGTGTGGCCACCGGTGACTTTGGCGACCACGCCCGGTGCCACTTCATACTCGTCATCGAAGGTCCGCACGTTGCTGCGGTAGTCGTTGATGAACTGTTTGGCGGTTGCCCGCAGGACGTCCGGCACCGGCTCGGGCATGACGGTGTGGGTGAAATCGGGCGACTCCCAGAACGCGACCTCGGTCGCTGAAACGTGGATGCGCACGTCCGGCCGCAACTTGTTTTTCACTTCGTCGACCAGCAGCCCGCCGACATGGTCCATGTGCATGTGGGTGATCACCACATCGGTCACGGCACCCAAATCGATACCGGCAGCCTGCAGGCGCTTGGGAAACTGTCCGGCCCTCGGGAAACCGGGGAATTGCCCGCCCAGCCCGGCGTCGACGAGAATGATTTGCTCGCCGCTGCGTATCACCAGGACGTTCAGCGCCCAATCGAAGGCGTCCGGCCCCAGGAACATGTCCTTGAACCAGGCCGCACGGGCGGCCGGGTCGGCGTTGGTGGACATGGTCGAGGTTGGCAGAGGCAGCACACCGTCGCTGATCACCAGCACGTCAATCTCGCCGACCCGCACGGCATAGCGCGAAGGAACCAACTCCTCGAACCCCGATCCACCGGCGAGTGTTGTTGCCGCCTGCTGACCGTTGCCTTTCGGATGTGCTCCAGCCTGTTGGTTGGGGTGGTCCAGATGCGTTGTCATGCTCATTCTCCGTTTGCCTGGGTCAAAAGTCGTTGGCGAAAGCGGCTGTTTCGCTGCGAGAGCGACCGATCGCCTGGAGAAAGAGTGTGCATCCCGAAGTACCGCGTTCGATACCATACGCAGGTATAGAACCCTCAGGCTTTAGCGTGATCGTTTCCCACCAAATGGTGGTTGCGTTGTGCGGCGTAACGCCGGTGGGCAGCGTCATGCAGGACAGATCGTGACGCTATTTCGAGGGTTGGCCATTCGCTGTCGAAAGCGGGAGGGAGAACGAGAAGGTCGCGCCCTGGTCGGGTTGACTGTCTGCCTGGATGGATCCGCCATGCAACTCGATGATCGAGCGGCAAATGGATAACCCGATGCCCATGCCGTCTTCCTTGGTGGTGAAAAACGCATCGAACAGCAACGCAAGGTGCGGTTGGTCAATCCCCGGGCCGTTATCGTGCACTTGCACCACTGCACGATCCTCCTGCGAATAAACGCCTACATGCAGCTCACCCGGCGAGTCTCGGTGGCCGCTCATGGCGTGCAGGCTGTTGATGATGAGGTTTATCACCACCTGCTGGAGCTGGATGCGATCGCCGGACACCTTGGGTGAATGGCGCGCGAACGTGCACAACAATCGCACCTGATGACTCTGGATTTCCCGTTCAAGCAGGGCGAGTGAGTCCGCCACTACGGATTGCAGATCCAGTTCTTCGTAGTGCGAATCTCTTTTGCGCGTCAGGTCGCGAATGCGCTTTATTACCTCGGCCGCACGACGCGCGTTGCTGGCTGCCCTGGCGATGGCAGCGCCGGCTTCCTTGAGATCGGGAACCGGTCGGTCAAGCCAGCGTTGGGCCGCTTCGGCACTGGAGGTGATGGCTGCCAAGGGCTGATTCACTTCGTGGGCGATGGACGCAGACAGTTCGCCCATCGTGGTATTGCGGCTGATGTGGGCGAGTTCGATTTGCGCGCGATGCAACTGCGCTTCCACATCATGGGTATGGGCCAGCAAGCTGAATTGCTTTTGCAGTTCATCGCTGGTGCGCCGATTTTTCAAAGCCAGCCAGGTGGCAATGCCGATGGCCGTCAGGCTGACGAGGCAGCGCGCCAGTGCGGCGCTGAACGGATGCTCGTGATGGGAAACAAAGAACCCGGCAGCCGTCAGCACCGCGCAGGTCAGTGCCACCCGGCGCAGCCCGCGAATCGAGCAGGTGTCCATGGCCATCATGATGACCAGGACGTACAGCACCGCCACTGCGACGTTGAGTTCCGTGAGGGTATCGACGAAAAAAATCGCGGATGTGGTTGCCCAAAGCGCCAGGCACTTTGCTCTGGCGCGGGGGAAGCCGGACATGACGTTCAGCATGATCCGGCTCTTGCGGTGCTGCCGCCGCCCAAGGGCATCAAGCCTTGATGAACGCCAGGAGGTCTGCGTTGATCACGTCGCCATGGGTCGTGCACATGCCGTGGGGCTGACCCGGGTAGGTTTTCAACGTGCCGTGTCGCAGCAGTTTGATCGACAGTTGCGCCGAGTCGGCGATCGGTACGATCTGGTCGTCTTCACCGTGCAGCACCAGGGTCGGCACTTCGATGTTTTTCAAGTCATCGGTGAAGTCGGTTTCCGAGAAGGCTTTGATGCAGTCGTACTGCGCCTTGATCCCGCCGTTCATGCCCTGGCGCCACCAGTTGTCGATGATCGCTTCGGAGACTTTCGCGCCGGGGCGATTGAAGCCGTAGAACGGCCCGCTTGGGAACTCGCGATAAAACTGAGTGCGGTTCTCCGCCACGGCTTTGCGCAAGCCGTCGAAGACGTCCATTGGAATGCCGCCCGGATTGTTTGCGGTACGCAGCATGATCGGCGGCACAGCACCGATCAGTACCGCTTTGGCCACGCGACCGCGACCGTGTCGCGCCACATAACGGGCCACTTCACCGCCACCGGTTGAGTGACCGATGTGCACGGCATTCCTGATATTCAGGTGCGCCATCAGTTCGGCGACGTCGGCGGCGTAGGTGTCCATGTCGTTGCCGACAGCGGTCTGGGAGGAGCGGCCATGACCACGGCGATCGTGGGCGATGACGCGAAAACCCTTGCTGAGGAAGAACAGCATTTGCGCATCCCAGTCGTCACTGGACAGTGGCCAGCCGTGGTGGAATACGATCGGCTGACCGCTGCCCCAGTCCTTGTAGAAAATCTGCGTGCCGTCCTTGACGGTGATCATCCCCGAGCCACTGGCACTGCCGTCGCTTTTGCCGCCCGCAGCGGCGGTGGTCGATGCCGATGTCTGCTGCGCCGCCAGCGCAGGCAATGTCACCGCCAGGGCTGCAGCCATGGCTCCGGTGGTGATCAAACCACGGCGTGTGGTTCCGTTTGTCTCGTCAGTCATGTTCATCACTCATGTGAGTTCTAGAGGGAGCGCCGGCCCGGCCCGGGGACGTTTCCCCGGATGTGGAAAATTTATGGGCAAAGCAGGGCACTGACCACCAGACATGGGTGTTTGAAACTAACGCTTTGGTATGTAGCGGTGCCGGTGACTCAGGCCGGCAGCGCGATCAATCGGTTTCCTTGAAGGGCAGGTGGAAGTCGAACAGCATGCCGTTCAGCCACGTACTGCTCGCGAACGCCAGACCATCATTTTCTCGACCTGCATCTCTTTCATGGTGTGAGGAATACCGCCCACCCCATGGCCGGACAGGCGTGCACCGGCGAATGGCATCCAGTCGACGCGGAACAGGGTGTTCTCGTTGACCATCACGGCCGTGGCGTCGAGGTCCTGATAGCACTGCATGGCGGTGTCCAGGTCCCGGGTGAACACCGCGGCCTGGAAGGCATAGGGCAGGGCGTTGGCCAGTCGGATCGCTTCTACCAGGTCGTCGTAGGCATACACCGCCACCACCGGGCCAAAGACTTCTTTTTGCATCACGTTGGAATCGATGGGCGGGTTGAGCAGCACAGTGGGCGCATAGCAGTTGTTGCCCAGTGCGCGGCCACCGGCAATCAAGCGGGCGCCACCGGCAACGGCGTCGTTCACCCATTGGCCCACACGCATGACTTCACGTTCGGCGATCAGCGGGCCGACATCGGTCGCCATCTCGGTCGGGTCACCCACCAACATCGCGTCGGCCGATTGGCCCAGTCGCTCGGCGACCTGCTCGGCGATGCTGCGATGGCAGAAAATCCGCTGCACGCTGACGCACGCCTGGCCGGCGTGCCAGAACCCGCCACGGGCGATACGCGGCAGGGCGTCGTCGAGGTCGGCATCGGCCGCGAGGATCACGGGCGCCACGCCGCCGTGCTCCAGCGCGCAGCGGGTTCCCGGGGCGAGGGTCGAGCGCAGCATCCAGCCCACCGCCGCCGAGCCGATGAAGCTGAAGAAACCCACCCGTGGGTCGGACACCAGTTTGCCGGTGACCGCGTTGTCGGTCGGTAGCACCATTTGCGCCCAACCTTGGGGCAGGCCGGCCTCGGCGAGAATATCGAGCAAGGTCTGGCAGCTCAGCGGCGTGTTGGCCGCCGGCTTGACCACCACGGGCGCACTGACCGCAATGGCCGGTACCACTTGATGCACGATCAGGTTGAACGGGTGGTTGAATGCCGAGACGGCCGCGACCACGCCGAGCGGTTCGTATTGGGTGAAGGCCACCCGGTTGGCCGAAGTGGCGTTCAATCCCATCGGGATCACGTGGCCGCCTTCGGTGCGCAGCACTTCGATGCAATTGAGGATGCCGTCGATACCACGCTCGACTTCGGTGATCGAATCCTTCAACGGCTTGCCGCCTTCGCTGGCCGCCTGGGTAGCAATCGCCACCTTGCGCGCACCGATCAATTCGGCGGCGCGCTGCAGGATTTCAATCCGCCGAGGCTTGGACAACCACTGGCTGCGGTCGCGGAAGATGCCATGGGCAATACTCAGCGCCTGCTCGACATCAGCCTCGGTGGAAACCGCCACGTGACCGACGACAGCGCCATCGAAAGGGGAGTGCACAGCCAGGGATTGTTCAGACATGGGAGCTACCTCGAGTCGTACGAAAAATGGCGATTCAGGCCGGTGTGCCTGTCAAACCTGGGCCCAAGGTAATAGTCAGTGGTCTTTTGCAAAACTGAATAATTAAGAAGCTTTCGTTCAGTTTTAGAGAATGCCTGGAAGCCTGGACGGTTGGCGCTCTCGAGTCGTACCTGTTGGCGGCTGAAGCGTGACGACGTCTGAATATTGGCCAGAACGCAGGTGCTGCCTCGCCGCAAAGGTATTTGCGCCATGCGAGGCATCACTAACTGGCTGTTTTAATTCAAATAAATTTCGGTATGGGGCTTCCCAGGCGTCACGAAAGTTGTTAAATTTCGCGCACTTTCGCAGGGGCCCTCCCAGGGCTTGCAAGCTGCGAAGTCAGAAATGAGTGCCAGGCACTCACAGCAATATCTACAGGGGCGTCGCCAAGCGGTAAGGCAGCAGGTTTTGATCCTGCCATGCGTTGGTTCGAATCCAGCCGCCCCTGCCATTTTCTTATCATCATCCAGATTTCAATCACTCGGCAGGTAACATGCGAGTCCTGGACGATTGTCTTTAAAACGGTTTCAAACCGATCTCAGTGTGATGGTCAGTCAAGGCTGACGGTCTGCGTTCGTGGCTCGCACAGAGGACAGAACACGCACCAGGCGGACCAATCGCGCAGGGATTCTCCAAGCCCGCCAATTTGTCATATTCAGTCTCTCTTCGGCACAGATAGTAGCCAGCCCAACGCATTGAATGAGGCTGCATCGTGTTTCAACGTCTTTTGTGTTCGCTGTCGGTTTTAAGCCTTTCCATCGCGGCCGCCCAGGCTGCCGAAACCTACGAGCTCGATACTCCGCGCCTGAAGGGCATCGACAACTTCCGTGACATTGCCGGCACCACCCGTGCTTATTCCACGGCCAACGACGGCACCCTGCGCTCCGGCGTGTTCTATCGCTCCAATGCGCTGACGCCTTCCGGGGCCGACCTGGCGACCCTGAACAGCCTGGGCATCAAGGCGATCTACGACCTGCGAACCCCCAGCGAAATCGCCGCCACGCCCGACACGCTGATCGCGGGCGCAACCTACAGCAACATCGACATCATCGGAGCCACCACCTCCGGCTCGAACATCACCAGCATTTCGTTTCACAGCGCCGCTGAAGCGGTAGCCATGATGCAGGAAACCAACCGCGCTTTTGTCAGCGACGCGGGGATGCGCAGTCAGTTCAACCAACTGTTCAATGAACTTGCCGGCGTTGACGGCGCCGCGCTGTTCCATTGCACCGCCGGCAAGGACCGCACGGGCTGGACGGCCGCAGTGTTGCTGAGCATCGCCGGGGTCGACAGCTCGACCATCATGAGCAATTACCTGGCGTCCAACGACTACACCGCCGCGCGTGTGGCGGCCACCCTGGCGGCGATGCCTGCGAGTATGGCGGCCATTTATGCGCCGCTGCTCGGCGTCGAGGCCAGTTACCTGCAAGCGGGCCTGGATCAGGTGACCGCGCAGTACGGCAGCATGGACAACTACCTCAAGCAAGGTTTGGGCTTGTCCCAGGAAACCATTTATGTGCTTCGCGGCAAGATGGTTTATTACAACAGTCTGCCGGGTCAGGCGGGCCTGCTGGGCAACGATGCCGCCGGTGCGCAGCTGTTGCAGCAACTGCAGAACAGCAACCTGTTGGGCACCTACAGCGCTTACAACTATTACCTGCAATCGGCCATTGATGCCGGCGATCTAGCGGGCGTGCAATCGACCGTCGGCGGCCAGGTACACGCCGACGCCGCCAGCTACTTGCTGCGCCAGGGCGCGATGATCGAACAAGCCGCCGCACCGTTCACCAGCGGCACCGACCTCAAGGCGGGTCAGTACCGTTTGTGGAGCACGGGGCTGGCGGGTTACCTGGGCACCGATGGTTCTTCCCAGGCCCAGAGCAGCAACGAACACAGCCAGGGCTTGATGGTCGGCCTGACCCAGCGTTTCTCCGATCAGCTCAGCGCTCACGCCGGCTTCGGCTACAGCCGGGGCAGTGTCGGCGGCGCGGGTGGCGAGGCCGATACCGACCTGACATTTTTCAACGCGGGTGCGCGCTTCGCGCCGGACGGTCTGGAACGCGGGCTGTTTGTGGATGCGCACGCCAGCGCCGGCTGGCTTGATTACGACAGCAAACGCGAGCTCGGTGGCGGCCTGGGCACGGCCAAGGGCGACAGCCATGGCAACCTCACCGGTGCAACGCTGGCGCTTGGGTATCGTTTGCCGCTCAGCAGCGTGACACTGGAACCGAGCCTGGGCATGCGCGTCAGTCATCTGGACCTGTCGGGCTTCCAGGAAAAAGGCAGCGAGCTGGCCCTCGACGTCGATGGCATTCAGGAAACCCGACGCAGTGCCGTGGCCAATCTGAACGCGACCTTTGCACCGGTGAGTGTAGGCGCCTGGCAGTGGGTGCCGGGCCTGCAGGTCGGTTACGAACGTGTGCTTGGCGATCACCAGGTCGACAGTCAAGGCCACCTGTTGGGGCTGGATATCGAGCAGCGCGCGGCCTTCGACAATCGCGACCAGTTCACCGGCGGCGTCAACCTCATGGCCAACTTGGGAGCACTGAGCGTAGGGGCCGAAGTCGGTGCCAGCGGCGGCGGCGACAGCCACGGTTTCAGTGGCGGACTCAAGGCCAGCTATCTGTTCTGATGGCTGGCCGTTGACCCGGGCCGCGATGGTCGCGGCGGCTTGGGTCAACGCTACAGGCAGCGAAGTCGCAAACCCTTTCTGACCTCGGCAGGACTGACGCCGTAAGCCGACTGGAAGTACTGGCAAAACCTGCCGACGTTGCTGAATCCGTACTGCAACGCCACTTCGGTCACGGAAGGCGAGGCGCCTTGGGTGAGCACATCGTATGCGCGCTCAAGGCGCACCTGCCGCTGATAGGCAACGATCGAGGTGCCGACGAAATGTCGAAAACCGTCCTGCAATGCGCGCAGGCTGACGTTGGTCATGCGAGCCAGTTCAGTTCCGCTGACCAGGCTGTCGGGATGATCCTGAATGTATTCCACCGCCAGCTTTACATGTCGCGGCGCAATCAGCGGAGCAGGGCGCTGGAGGGCTTCGGTAAAGTTGTGCGGCCAGGCCTCCAGTACAGCATCAATCAGCATTTCCCGTAGACGCGAAGGCATCAGCGAACCGGTATTCATCAGCAGGTCGAACTCGGCGCCCGTGGCCAGTTCCACCAATGCCCTGATGCTCTGGAACGCCGAAGCATGCAGATCCACCACGGGTTCGAACAGCACTTTTTTCACGATCGGCTTGCCCAGCAGCGTCGACAGGCGCTCGGTCAACAGCGAACGACTGATCGAAACGCCGTGCTGCGCATGATTGTCGATGAAGCGCACCGAGCGCACGTCGGCCTTATCGATGGCCAGGCCAACGTGGGTCAGGCCAACAGACTCGGTGGCATGATTGAAAATGATTTTGCCGGCGGTAGGGATGACGAAAGTGATCTCGTCGAGGGGGGCGGGAAAGGCCACCGAGAAGTCGCCACGATAATGCATGCGGCGGAAACTGACCCCGTCGTGCCTGCCGTAGACACCGCCGATGATGATGTTTTTTGGTAGCGGCGCAGAATCGGAATAGAGATTGCCGAACATTTTCGAGAACAACGCGCCGAAGTCGTCGCAGCGCAGGTCACTGGATCTGAGGATGATCTGTTTGCGGGTCGAACTTGAATACACCTGGACTGTCACCTTGAGGAAGGGGATGGCCCCCGACTCAGGGACGCGCCGGGACGTTAGCAGGCGTCAATGACAGGTTCGTGACGAGCGTTCGAGGCTTTATTTCAGAGGAGACGCAACATGGAGCGATTCACGGGCGGTTGCCTTTGCGGCAACGTACGGATTGTGGCGTCGGGGCGCCCCTACCGGGTGGGCGTTTGTCATTGCCTTGACTGCCGCAAGCACAGCGGTGCGCTGTTTCAGGCGTCGGCGATTTTTCCCGAGGATGCGGTGACTGTCGAAGGTGAGACCCGCGACTACGCCGGGCGGCATTTCTGTCCGCGGTGTGGCTCGTCCGTGTTCGGACGCAGCGCCGATGAGATCGAAGTCAGCCTCGGTGCCCTCGATGCTCCCGATCAATTGACGCCCACCTACGAACTCTGGACCCTTCGGCGCGAGTCCTGGTTGCCGGCGTTCCAGCCTATGCGGCGATATGAGCGTGATCGTGACAGCACGGGGCGTATGGAAGATCAACCGTGAAAACGCGCAGAGGTCTGGACCTCTGCGCGTTCTAGATCGACCTTAGAGGTGATCCGCGTCAATCACCGCCTTGGCGAACGCCTTTGGATCTTCCTGCGGCAGGTTGTGGCCGATGCCGCCAGTGATCAGGCGGAACTCGTACTTGCCGGTAAAGCGCTTGGCGTAATCCTTAGGGTCAGGGTGCGGTGCGCCATTGGCGTCGCCTTCAAGGGTGATGGTCGGGACGCTGATGGACGGCGCGGTGGCGAGTTTCTGCTCCAGCGCGTCGTATCGGCTTTCACCTTGTTCCAGGCCCAGACGCCAGCGGTAGTTGTACACGGTGATGTCAACATGGTCCGGGTTCTCCAGCGCCTTGGCACTGCGGTCGAAGGTCGCGTCGTCGAACGCCCATTTCGGCGAAGCCAGTTGCCAGATCAACTTGGCGAAATCGTGGGTGTTTTTCTCGTAACCCGCGCGGCCACGGTCCGTGGCGAAGTAAAACTGATACCACCATTGCAGTTCAGCCTTGGGCGGCAACGGGTTCTTGCCGGCCGCCTGATTACCGATCAGGTAGCCGCTGACCGAAACCAGCGCCTTGACCCGCTCTGGCCACAGCGCCGCGACGATATCGGCTGAACGTGCGCCCCAATCGTAGCCGCCGAGCACGGCTTGCTTGATGTGCAGCGCATCCATAAAGTCGATGACATCACTGGCGAGAGCGGCGGGCTGACCATTGCGCAGGGTTTTTTCAGACAGGAAATGCGTATCGCCGTAACCACGGGCATACGGCATCAGCACACGATAGCCCTTGGCTGCGAGCAGTGGTGCGACGTCGTTATAGCTGTGAATGTCGTAGGGCCAGCCGTGCAGAAGAATGACCACTGGCCCGTCGGCCGGACCGGTTTCGGCGTACGCCACGCTCAGAAGGCCGGCGTTGACATGCTTGAGCGGGCCGAACGGAGAGGGGGCCGAATAACGGGTGCCGGCAGTGGCCGCGGCGGGTTGTCCGGCGGCGGCCGTTTGCGCCTGGGTCACGCCGAAAGCGCCGAGCAGGGTAAATGCGAGGATCGACGAACCCACCAGTCGGCGGCGGGTTTTGCCTTTGGTGTTGTTCTGCACTGCCATCTTCATGGTGATGTCTCCGTTGCAAGCCATTGGCCAGGGGTCTGGCTGAGCCCCTTCAAACCTTGCATGCATTTGAATGCGGAGACGTATCTGGCCTGTGTCGAATCACCGGCCAGGTGCAAGCCCGTGTATCGAGACCGTATTGAGATACACAGTGATACAGAGCGACCCGGTTCGCCACCCTGGTTTGAGCCGTTGCGCGGCATGCAACAGGCCTTCGAGGACAGGCCGCTTTCATCCGCGAGCACGCCATCAATGACTTCCTCGCGATTCAAACGTAATCTCGCCAGTTCGCTGATCAAAACAAAACGAACAAATCAGGAGTCATTGATGCAACCGATCCGTCTCGGTCTGGTGGGCTACGGCAAGATTGCTCAGGATCAACACGTTCCCGCTATCCTCGCCAACCCGGCGTTCCAGTTGGTGGCTGTCGCGACGCAAGGGCAGCCCTGCGCCGGCGTAGAGAATTTCCACTCCCTTGGCGAGCTGCTGGAAAACGGCCCGCAGGTCGATGCGATAGCGTTTTGCACGCCGCCGCAAGGGCGATTTGCGCTGGTGCAGCAAGCGCTGGCCGCGGGCAAACATGTGCTGGTGGAAAAGCCGCCGTGTGCCACGCTCGGCGAAGCCATGGCGCTGGTTAATCAGACCGCCGAGCAAGGCGTCAGCGGTCTGTTCGCCTGGCATTCACGCTACGCGCCAGGCATCGAAGCTGCCCGTGACTGGCTGGCCAGCCGCACCCTGCAAAGCGTGCAGATCGACTGGAAGGAAGACGTGCGCAAGTGGCACCCCGGCCAGGCCTGGATCTGGCAACCCGGTGGCCTGGGCGTTTTCGATCCGGGTATCAACGCCTTGTCGATTGTCACCCATCTGCTGGCGCTGCCGTTGTTTGTCGAGTCCGCTGAGCTGCGCGTCCCTGACAACTGCCAGTCGCCGATTGCCGCTTCGATCAAAATGTCTGACGCACGCCACCTCGATGTCCGCGCGGAATTCGATTTCGATCACGGTCATGACGAACTCTGGAGCATCGAGGTTCGCTGCACCGAAGGCGTCCTGCGACTGGACAACGGCGGCGCGCTGCTGAGCATTGACGGCGTGCGCCAGACCGTATCGGAGGAGGGCGAGTACGCGGCGGTGTATCGACACTTCCAACAGCTGATCGGCGACAAAGCCAGTGACCTGGACCTCCAGCCACTGCGCCTGGTTGCCGACAGCTTTTTTGTCGGCAGCCGGACCTTGGTCGAACCGTTCTACGATTAATGGCCGCTTGGGCAGGGCAGACGCACATGAGCCTGAAAATGGCTCACTGGGTTTCCCTGCCGTGCAGCGCGTTTGCTAAAGTGGCGCTCAAGTTGCCCAAGGATCGCCGAGTAGAAAAATATGAATCGCCAAAAGAAGTTACAGCAGCTGTTCAAGGAAAAGGCCAAAAAGGCCAGCGCCAAACTGGCGCCGAAAAAGCCTAAATACATCAGTAAGGCGGACCGGTTGAAGCTGGCGGAAGAAAGCGCTCAAGAATCGACGGTGCCGAGCACAGCCGGGGTTCCGGTCGCATAAATTTGAAATGTGCGGCATAGCTCGACAGAATCGCCTCCCGATCCGGACTCAGGTGCCGGACGTTTGAAGCGAACAGGGGCTGCTTTTGAACGAACAGACATTGTCCATGCGCCTGGAGCGCGTGGCGGCGCAGGTGCCAGCAGGTTCGCGACTGGCCGACATCGGCTCGGATCACGGCTACCTGCCGGTCGCGCTGCTGAGGCGTGGCGTCATCGCGGCGGCGGTGGCGGGCGAGGTGGCCTTGACGCCGTTCCACGCGGCCAGGCGCACCGTGCGTGAGAACGCTCTGGACTTGCAGATCACTGTGCGTCTGGCCGATGGCCTGGCGGCAATCGAGCCGGCAGACGACATCACCGCGATCAGCATCTGCGGCATGGGCGGCGAGACGATCCGCGACATTCTCGACGCCGGCAAGGCACGCCTGAACGGGCAGGAGCGACTGATCCTGCAGCCCAACGGCGGCGAGCAGCCATTGCGCCAATGGCTGATGGACAATGGCTACCGCATCATGTTCGAGCAAGTGCTGCGAGAAAACCGCTTCGACTACGAAATCATCGTCGCCGAACGCGCCGGGCCGGTGCGGTATAGCGCCCAGGAGCTGTACTTCGGCCCGTTGCAAATGCAGGAACGCAGCCCGGCGTTCCTGAGCAAGTGGCAGCGCCTGCTGCGACTTAAGCACAAGACACTCAGCAACGTTGCCAAGGCGCGACAGGCTTTACCTGAGGACAAGGTCCAGGACGTCGCCCGACAGGCCCGATGGATTGCCGAATTATTGGCTTAGCTACCACTGCGCAATAGCGGGGTTCCGCGGCAGTGGGTGGGGCGGTAAGGTTCGCGTTTTCGTCCTTCGCTGACTAACTCTGCATTTTCTTCAGGCCTTTCAAACGCATATTCGCCCTTTGCACCGCAGCCATCTTTTCCGGCCGCTTCATGCGTTTCCACTTTTTGATGTCTTCCTTGCTTCTTCCGCAACTCACACACAGGTCGCCGCTCAACTGGCAAACCGAGATGCAGGGGTTTTCGATTTCTTTTGCCATCGTCAATCACCTTTGGCCAGACGCTTCTGCCAGTCGCCCCGGTGAGTGCGTTGGCACTCTTCCTCAGAATCGAAGCGGACAGTAAGGTCTGAAGGCGTCAGGTCGATGTTTGCCTCGTTCAACGCCATGGCCGTCAGCTCAAAAATGCGCGCCTTTGCGTTGGCCTGAGCCAGTTTTTTATCGGCTTGGGTTTCGAACACCCAGGTGATCCTCAGTGTTTCAGTCAGCGCGTTCAAATCGGTGGTATGGGTGAGCCAGGTGAAGCCTTTGATTTCACCTTTTGCTGTTTCGCACGCTTCGGTGAGGGCGGTAATCAACCGGCGCTCGATCCGCGCCATTTCACGTTTGCCAGGGGGCATTGGGGGTTTCCTTGGGAGGCAATGGTGGGGCGGCGCTTGACCAAAGCATTTGGCGCCGTTTGTAGGACTGTCCTCAGCCAGCATCCGCTTCAAGTACGCGCCAACCGCCTGTTTGTTACTTTACCGACTCGCCGGACTTCAGCAACCCGGACGCCAATGCGATGAAACTCTGGCCCGCTTTCTCGGAGGCGGTTTGCGGGTCCTCTGCGTGCGCGATCCACAAGGAAGCACCGAGCAGGGCACCCATGATCAGACGCGCTGTTGCCTCGCTGTCGACTTCCCGGATGATCCCTTCATCCATCAGCTTTTGAATGCTGCGTTGCGTACTGCTGATGCACCCACTCTGGCTCGGCCACTGCGATGGGTCGCCCAGCACCGCCGGCCCATCGAGGAATACGATGCGCTGGATTTCCGGCTCCAGGGACATCTTGATGTAAGCGATGGACTCATCGATAAACCCGTCCCAAGTCGTGCTCGCCGCTTCGATAATGACCGACAGGCGCTCAATCATCTCCCCGTCGATCTGAGCGATGACCGCCTGCAGCAAGCCCTTCTTGTCACCGAAGTGATGGTACAGCGCGCCACGGGTCAGACCCGCTTGAGCGGTAAAGTCGTCCATCGAACTTTCCGCGTATCCCTTCGCGGCGAATGCTTCTCGCGCAGCCTTGATCAGTTTGCCGCGAGTCTCCGCAATCATGTCCGCACGCTTCTGCGCCATCGCTCGTCTACCTCTATAAAAAATTTAACATTCGTTGCGTATGCGAGTTGACATACTTCGCGTATGTCGTATTGTGTCCGACATACGCGGCGTATGCAATGAGCCTGACAGATGTGCTTACAGGCTCTGAAGCACCGCCATTTAGCACAGGATACCGACCAATGCGTGGACAGAGCGATTCAGATATTTCACTCCGTGACCAAGGCCCGGGAACAACCCTCGGATTGATCGTCAATCCTGTCGCCGGTATGGGCGGGCCCGTGGGACTCAAAGGCACCGATGGCCCCGAGATCCTGCAGGAAGCAAGGCGTCGTGGCGCGCGGCCGGTCTCCAGTGAACGGGCTTTGCTCGCGCTAAAGCGCCTGGCTGCTTCGACAACGCCGTTTCGTCTGGTTACCGGCTCCGGGGACCTGGGCGAGGATGTGGCACGCGCCGCCGGTCTCGAGCCAATTGTCGTTTACGCGTCATCACCCGGATCAAGCCGGCCGGATGACACCCGTAATGCCGCGCTCGTCATGGCGTACGCCTCTGTCGATCTGCTGCTTTTCGCCGGGGGCGATGGTACGGCGCGGGATGTGCTGGCGATGGTCGCCGATCGCGTTCCCATCCTGGGTATCCCGACGGGCGTGAAAATGTATTCCGCCGTTTTCGGCACCAACCCGGAAAACGCCGGAAATCTTGCCGCACGGTTCGTGGCCGCAGAATCCTCAGTGCGTTTTCGCGAGGCGGAGGTCATGGACATCGATGAGGCCGCCATGCGCAACGACCAGGTCTCGGCGCGCTTGTATGGCTACGCACGCAGCCCCCACGAGCGCCACCTGACGCAAAACGCCAAGGCCGGTTCAGTGGTCAGCGAAAACATGGCGCTTGACGCAGTTTCACGACAGGTCGTCAGGGAGATGAAACCCGGCTGCCTGTACCTGCTGGGGCCAGGCACGACGACACGGCGCGTCATGACCGAACTCGGCCTGCCCTCGACGCTGCTTGGCGTAGACGCGGTCATGGACGGAGCGCTGGTGGGCTCTGATCTTAATGAACATGAGTTGATCCGCCTGATGGCGGGGCGTGAGACCTGCATCATCGTCGGCGTCCTGGGCGGTCACGGCAGTCTGTTCGGCCGTGGCAATCAGCAGATCAGTGCCGAGGTCATCCGCCAGGTAGGGCGCGAGCACATCCTCGTGATCACCTCGATGGACAAGCTCCTCTCCCTCGACGCCGGGTGCCTGCGCGTCGACACCGGTGACGCACACGTCGACGCCATGCTCAGCGGCCACATACGCGTGCACACAGGGCCAGACCGGTCCGTCTTTTTCAGGGTTCGATCCTGATCATTTGTTTCATCCGAAAAAACGAGGATAACCCCATGAGTAATCATGTCGCCCACCCCTACATGGCGAACTCCGTTCCTGCTCTCAAACAGGATATGCTCGACTCAATCGGTGCCGACAGCATCGAGGAATTGTTCCAGCAGATCCCCGAGGCACATCGGCTGCAACGTCCGATTGATCTGCCGCCAGCATTGACCGAGAACGAGCTGCGTCGGCACCTGGTCAGTACGCTGTCGAAGAACAAGACCTGCGAGCAGAACCTCAACTTCCTGGGCGCCGGTTGCTGGCAGCATCACGTTCCGGCGGCGTGCGACGAGGTCGTGCGTCGCAATGAGTGGCTGACCTCGGTGTTTGGCGAGCCGAGTTCCGACCACGGTCGCAATCAGGCCTGGTTTGAATTCTGCAGCCAGCTCGGCGAGCTGCTGAACATGGATCTGGTCGGCCTGCCGGTGCGCAGCTGGGGTTGCGCCGCCGGCCACGCCATTCGCATGGCCACGCGCATTACCGGGCGCAACGAAGTGGCGGTGGTGCGCGCCATCGATCCGGAGCGGTTGTCGATCATCCGTAATTACTGCGAGCCGATTGATATGCCGGGCCACATCGTTGTGCGTCTTGTCGACTACGACCCGGCGACCGGATTGCTTGATCTCGATCATCTTCGTGCATCGATCGGCTCGCAAACCGCTGCCGTCTATTTTGAAACCCCGTCCTACTTCGGTGTGATCGAACAGCAAGGCGCCGAGATCGCCGCCATTGCCCATGCCGTTGGCGCCGAGGTGATCGTCGGTGTCGATCCCATCTCGCTGGGTGTACTGGCAGCACCGATCGACTTCGGCGCGGACATCGTGGTCGGCACCACGCAACCGCTCGGCGTGCACATGAACTGCGGGGGCGGTGTCAGCGGCTTCATTGCGACTCGCGACGAAGAACTCTACGCGCATCAATACCCGACGTTGTTCATCAGCATCGCCGAAACCACCCAGCCCGGTGAATACGGTTTTGGCCTGAGTCTGTTCGAGCAATCGTCTTACGGTTTGCGTGACAAGGGTAACGATTGGACGGGGCACTCGGTGTACATGTGGGCCATCGCCAATGCCGTGTACATGGCCATGATGGGGCCGAAAGGGTTTGAGGACGTGGGCCGGATCATCCTGCAACGGGCGCACTACGCCGCGAAGCTGCTGGGTGATATTCCAGGCGTGCGCGTGACGTTCCCATCCGGGTTCTTCAAGGAGTTCGTGGTGAACTTCGACGAAGCCGGCGTCAGCGTGAAAGACATCAACAAGCGCTTGCTCGCGCTCGGGATTTTCGGCGGCAAAGACCTGACACAGGATTTTCCAGCGCTTGGGGCCAGCGCCCTTTACTGCGTCACCGAGATTCACACTCAGGCCGATCTTCAGCGTCTGGCCGATGCACTCAAAAAGGTAATCGCACAATGAGCACAACACTCAAGGAATACCGCGCTCCCGTCTGGAGCGAACCCGTCATTCTGCAGATGGGCTATCCCGGCCGTCGCGGTGTGATTTTTTCTGACGTCGAGTCCGGTGTGCAGGCGGCTGTCGGCAGCGCCGACGGACTCATTCCGGCGAGTATGCGGCGTTCGAGCAAACCGGCTTTGCCGGAGATGTCCGAGCCCGAGGTGTTGTATCACTATTTGCGCCTGTCGCAGCAGACCCTGGGCATGATGAAAATTAGCCTGTTCGGCACCTGCACCATGAAGTACAACGCTCAGATCAACGAGGCGATGGCCTGGCGTCCGGAAATTACCCACGTTCATCCGTATCAGGACGAAGACACCCTGCAAGGCGCGCTGGAAGTGGTGCACGGCATGGACACGATTCTGCGCGAGCTGTCCGGGATGGATCAGTTCATCTTCCAGGCGGGCGGCGGTGCTGACGCGGCTTACACCAGTTGCGCCGTGACCCGCGCCTACCATGCTTCGCGTGGTGAACTGGCGCAGCGAGACGAGATCATCACCACGATCCAGACTCACCCCAGCAGTGCCGCGACAGCCGCTGCCGCCGGGTTCAAGGTCATCACCCTGATGATTGAGGAAAACGGTTACCCGTCGCTTGAATCCCTCAAGGCCGCCGTGTCCAATCGCACAGCCGCGTTGATGGTCAACAATCCCGACGACATGGGAGTGTACAACCCGCAGATCCGTGAGTGGGTGCGGGTGGTGCATGAAGCGGGTGGTTTGTGCTTCTACGACCACGCCAACTTCAACGGCGCAATGACCAAGATTCGTGCCCGCGAGCTCGGCTTCGATGCGTGCATGTTCATGCTGCACAAAACCTTCGGCGCGCCAAAAAGTGGAGTAGGGGGCCCGGCAGTGGGTGCCTATGGTTGTTCGGCGGAACTGGCGCCGTTCCTGCCGGCGCCGGTGGTGGCTTTCGACGGTGAGCGCTACAGCCTGGATTACGACCGTCCGCAGAGCACCGGCAAGATCCGCGAGTTTTGGGGCAACGTTCCGGTGATCCTCAAGGCCTATGCCTGGTCTCGGGCCATGGGGGCTGCGGGGATGGCTGAAGCGTCCGACATTTCGGTGCTGGCCAATAACTACATGGAAAAAGGCTTGCTGGCGATTCGTGGCGTGACCCGTTCACATCCTGATGCCACCAGCCCACGGATGGAGATGACACGCTACAGTCTTGAGCAGCTCAAGGAAGACACCGGCGTCGACGTCCACGATGTGCAGAACCGCATGAGCGACTTCGGCATCGATCCCATGTGGAGCAGTCATCACCCGTGGCTGGTGCCTGAGCCCTTCACCCCGGAACCGGGCGAAATGTACGGCAAAGAGGCGCTGGACACCTGGATTGCAGTGCTCGCGCACATCTCGGACGAGGCATACGCCAACCCGGAGATCGTCAAGACGTCGCCGCATAACCAGGCGATCCACCGGCTCAAGAGCGCACCGCTGGAAGACCCTGAACATTGGGCCATGACCTGGCGGTCGTTCTTGCGCAAGAGCAAGAAGCAAACCGCTTGATTCGATGCTTCACCGTTGCAGCGTCCCCGCCGATCGGGCGGGGGCGTTGTCGAAACCTGATCAGAGCTAACAATCAGCCATCGGAGGTTTCCAGCACCGCAAAACAGGCTGGTGATCTCCCAACAGGAAAACCTCATGTCGATTTTCGAAACGGGCCTGGCGCCCTCGGCAGTCAACCACATCGCCCTTTCCCCGTTGAGCTTTATCGAGCGTACTGCCGCTGTCTATGGCGATTATCCCGCCGTGATCCACGGCGCCATCCGGCGCAATTGGCAACAAACCTATGAACGCTGCCGGCGGCTTGCCAGTGCGCTCAGCGGACGGGGTGTCGGCAAGGGCGACACGGTGGCGGTCATGCTGCCGAACATTCCCGCGATGCTCGAAGTTCACTTCGGCGTGCCGATGATTGGCGCAGTCCTCAATACCCTGAATGTGCGCCTGGATACTCAGGCCATTGCCTTCATGCTTGAGCACGGCGAAGCCAAGGTGTTGATCACCGACCGTGAGTTCCACGTGGTCATTCGTGAGGCCTTGAGCCTGCTCTCGCATCCGCCCATGGTGATCGATGTGGACGATCCGGAGTACGGCGAAGGCAGCCCCGTCAGCGCGCTGGATTACGAAGCGTTCCTCGCTGAAGGTGACCCGCAGTTTGCCTGGCAATGGCCGGAAGACGAATGGCAAGCCATCTCGCTCAACTACACTTCCGGCACCACGGGTAATCCGAAGGGCGTCATCTATCACCATCGCGGAGCCTATCTCAACTCACTGGGCAATCAGATGACCTGGGCCATGGGGCATCATCCGGTGTACCTGTGGACATTGCCGATGTTCCACTGCAATGGCTGGTGTTATCCGTGGACGGTCACCGCGCTGGCCGGGACGCACGTATTCCTGCGCCGCGTCGACCCGCAAAAAATTCTCACGCTTATCCGGCAACATCGGGTCAGCCATTTGTGTGGGGCGCCGATTGTGCTCAATGGGCTGGTTAACTTGCCCGACTCGGCCAAAGTCACTATCGATCATCCGGTCGACGCCATGCTGGCGGGCGCCGCTCCACCGGCCAAAGTCATTGGCGCGGTCGAGGAGATGGGCATCAAGGTCACCCACGTTTATGGCCTGACCGAGGTGTACGGTCCGGTGACCGTGTGTGCCTGGCATGCGCAATGGGACGAACAACCGCTGGACGCGCGGGCAAAGATCAAGGCGCGCCAGGGCGTGCGTTATCCGACCCTGGAAGGGCTGATGGTGGCCGATCCGCGAACCCTTGAGCCAGTGCCTTGCGACGGCACCACGGTTGGCGAAATCTTCATGCGTGGTAACACGGTGATGAAGGGTTACCTGAAGAACCCTCAAGCGACAGCCGAAGCTTTCGAGGGGGGCTGGTTCCATACTGGCGACCTGGCGGTTCGTCACCCCGACGGCTATGTCGAAATCAAGGATCGCCTCAAGGACATCATCATCTCCGGCGGGGAGAACATTTCCACCATCGAGGTTGAAGATGTTCTCTATCTTCACCCGGCCGTGTTGGAGGCCGCCGTGGTGGCCCGCCCGGACGAAAAATGGGGTGAAACACCTTGCGCCTACATCACGCTCAAGGCCGGTTATCAGGACACCCGGGAGACCGAGATCATCCTCTTCTGCCGTGAGCATCTGGCGGGGTTCAAGTTGCCCAAAACCGTGGTGTTCAGCGAGTTGCCGAAAACCTCGACCGGCAAGATCCAGAAGTATTTGCTGCGCGATTGGGCCAAGGCCCTATAAAAAGAGCCCCTGGATCAGGGGCTCTTTTCTTTTACTCGTCTCGCCTGGCGACCTTGCTGAAAAGGTCGTGTTACAGCCGGGCTACTTTCTGCGGTTCGCCGCCGCCCCAGTACAGCCAGGTCCAACTGTCGCCATTGCGCTGGAAGACCCCGGTTGCGACGTACTGGACGACTGTCGGCTCGCCATTTTCAATCGTGTGGCCGTCAATGCGGATCTGCGCCCAGGCAATGTCTGCGCGCATCCAGGACACCACCCGTTTTGGCTCCCAGCGAATGTTCAAGGTGCTCACCCAGGTCACGCCATGTTGAACGGCCTCGGTCCCCATGAAGTACTCGTCCAGGCCAGAGCCGGCGATCGCGACGTCGGGGTCGGCGAAGTACTTGGCGACATCTGAGCCTGGGGTGGAAAGGCCTTCAAGCACCTTGGCGATAAATGCATTGAGAGATTCCCGGGTGGCTGCATCGGTAATCAGGGACGGTGACTGGTATCCGGCGAGGCTGTCGATCATAAATGCTCCAGATTTACTGCGGGTTTCGAGGATGTCGTTCCTTGAATTGGGTAGAGCATACGTCCCGTATGAGTTCATGCTATTTCGCATTCGCTGCGTATGTCAATAAATATACATCGCGTAGGTCTTCGCGTGAATAACGCAGCGGGGGGATCAAAGAGGTGACTTTGAAAGCAGATGGCTGCGAGTTTCCCTGGCAACGCCATATGGCTATTGCAAACCACTCGCAGTGCGCATGACAATAAGAGTCATTATCAGTAACGAATGACTCCCTCGTCATGTCCGCCAACGAATTATCCCTGCGTAGCGCCGTTCACGATCTCTATTGCGACCATCACAGTTGGCTCAAGGGTTGGCTACGCAAGCGCCTGGGCAATGCTTTCGATGCGGCGGATCTGGCGCAGGACACCTTCGTTCGGGTGATCAAGGCACGTAACGCGCTGGAGATCCGCGAGCCGCGCCCGTACCTGTCGATGATCGCCAAAGGCTTGTTGATCGACCTGTTTCGTCGACGCTCGCTGGAACAGTCTTATCTGGAAGCCTTGGCCGCCATGCCCGAATGGCAGCAGCCGTCGCTGGAGGAGCAGGCGATCCTGTTGCAAGCCCTGGTAGAAATCGATCGCCTGCTGCAAGGCTTGGGGCCGAAGGTCAAGCAGGCGTTCATCCTGTCCCAGTTCGACGGCCTGACATACCCGCAGATCGCCGAGCGTTTGAACATCAGTTCCCGCACGGTCAATAACTACATGGCCAAGGCCATGGAGCATTGCTGCCTGATGCAGATCCGGTTGGAATTGGCATGAGCCTTTCACCTGCCGAGCTGAAAGTGATTGGCGTCGCCGCGCAGTGGTACGCCCGGCTTCGCTCCGGTGTCGCGACCGATTCCGATCGAGCCGCCTGGAATGACTGGCTGATGTCAGATCCTTCTCATCGCCAGGCCTGGCAGCGCATGGTCGATGTCGGCGAGCAGATGGCGGGCGTGCCGGGCTCGCTGGCTGCACCCGCATTACGCGGCGCAGATCAAACCCGGCGTCAGGTGTTGCGCAGTGTGTTGGTCATCGCGTCAGCCGGTTCACTGGGCTGGTTGGGCTGGCGCAGTGAAACCTCCCAGGACCTGCTTGCCGATTTTCACACCGCAGTGGGTGAACGCCGTGAGTTTCGCCTGGCGGATGGCACCTCCTTGCTGCTGAACACCGATACCTCGGTCAACCTGCGATTCGATGGTCGTCAACGTACGCTCGAACTGTTGCGCGGCGAAATCCTGGTGACAACCGCCGTCGATCCTTCGCAACGGCCATTCAAGGTCTTCACTCGTCATGGAGAGGTGCTGGCACTGGGGACGCGATTTATCGTCCGTTGCGCCGAGCAGAGTGGAGGGGTGGCAGTGATCGAGAAGGCTGTGGAGGTCCGTTCGGCGGGTGGTGGCTCGGCGGTGCGCCTGGAGGCCGGGCAGTCCCTGGATTTCGATGGCCAATCGGTGGGCGCTGTCCGGCGCAACGACGCTTCCGTTGGTGCCTGGCAGCAGGGCAGCATCATTGCGATCAATCGTCCCTTGGGCGAGTTGCTGGCCGATCTTTCTCGCTATCGCACCGGGGTGTTGCGCTGTGATCCGCGCATTGCACAGCTCAAGGTGTCCGGCGCATTTCCCATTGATGACACTGACCTGGCACTGGCGGCGCTGGAGAGCGGGTTCTCCCTGCGCATCGCGCGGTACAGCCGTTATTGGGTCACCGTGTCGCCACCTGCCAATGCGATTTTCCAGTGAATTAAAAAAGTTTGCGTGGGTTTGCACTTTTCATGCGCACCGTTCGGCTCATCCCTCAATGAGTTTTTACAGATCGTCTTTTGGGGGAGGGTAAGCATGTTTCGGGTGTACAAACCGGGTCGGTTGACGACCGCAGTCAAGGTCGGGCTATTGGCGGCAACGACCGCGGGCGTGTGGTCAAACGTCACGATGGCGGCGCAGTTGCCGGCGCAACAGCAAAACGCGGTCAAGTCCTTTGACATCGCGGGAGGCAGCCTGACCGAAGTGCTCAGTCATTTCGCCAGCGCGGCGGGTGCGGCGCTTTCGTTTGATGCGCGTCAAACCGATGGCTTGAAATCCTCCGGGCTCCAGGGTGCGTACGGTATCAGCGAAGGGTTTGCGCGGATTCTGGCCGGCAGCGGCCTGCAAGCCGAACCCCAGGGCAATGGCACTTATGTGCTGCGTCCGGCACCGGCGACCGGCTCGGCGCTGGAACTGGGCGCCACCAACATCAATGGGCAAATGCTCGGTGCGACCACGGAAAACAGCGGCTCCTACACCACGGGGGCGGTGACCATCGGCAAGGGCGAACACTCGCTCAGGGAGACGCCGCAATCGGTTACGGTGATGACCCGCAAGATGCTCGATGACCAGAACCTGAACACCATCGACCAGGTCATGGAAAAGACCCCGGGCATCACCGTCTACGACTCGACCATGGGCGGCAAATACTTTTACTCGCGCGGGTTCCGGATGTCCGGCCAGTATCAGTACGACGGCGTTCCGCTGGACATGGGCAACCTCTATGTTCAGGCCGACAGTTTCAGCGGTGACATGGCCTATTACGACCGCGTTGAAATCCTGCGTGGTGCGGCGGGCATGATGAAAGGCTCGGGTGGCACCGCTGGCGGGGTGAATTTCGTGCGCAAACGCGCGCAGACGACCCCGCACACCGAAATCACGCTGTCCGGCGGCAGCTGGGACAACTACCGTGGCCAGGTCGACACCGGTGGCCCGCTGAACGAAACCGGCACCTTGCGCGGGCGGGCGGTGGTGGCCGAGCAGAGCCGGCATTACTTTGTCGATGACGCCAGTCGCAAGGATCAGGTGTATTACGGCGCGCTCGACGCGGACCTGAGCCCCGACACGACCCTCGGGTTGGGCGTTGCCTATGAAGACGTCGACGCCAACCCTTGCTGGGGCGGCTTGCCGCGTTACCGGGATCGCAGCGACTTGAAGCTCAGCCGCTCGACCTGTCTCGATCCTTCGTGGAATACATGGCGCAGCAAGCGCACCACGGTGTTCAGTGATCTGAAGCATCAGATCAACGACGACTGGAGCCTCAAGGTCGCCAGCGTCTATACAAAAAACACCCAGGACATCAAGTACGCATTCGCTTCCGGCGCGGTGACTCCCGGCACGAACACCACCGGCATGCTCGGCAGTATGTACGATTACGATCAGGTCGATTACGGACTCGATGCGTACGTCGATGGCAAGTTCGACGCGTTCGGTCAGAAACATGAATGGGTGGTGGGCTTCAACGCCAGCCGTTCGAATAAGGACGACTTCTACTCGGTGGCGTTTCTGCCGCAACGGCAAAACGTGTTCAACCCCGACAAACATATCCCGGAGCCGGCTGACAGCTACTTCATCGATAACTCGTCTCGCGGCGGGCCGGTCAATTCAGTGACCAAACAGAAGGGCGTGTATTCGACACTGCGGTTGAAACTGGCCGATCCGTTGACCTTTGTGGTCGGCACTCGGGTGAGCTGGTACAACTCCGATACCGACTCCGACTTCATCAACACGGGGACTTCGGAACACTCCAGTACCACCGAGACCGGGCAAGTCACGCCATTTGCCGGCGTGCTGCTGGACCTCAACGAGAACCTGACGGCCTACGCCAGCTACTCGGACATCTTTACCCCGCAAGGCAACTACCGCTCCGAGGACGGCTCGGCGCTCAAGCCGCTGGTTGGCCAGAGCTATGAGCTGGGGATCAAGGGCGCCTGGTACGACGGTCGTCTGAACGGCTCCTTCAACCTGTTCCGCACGATCCAGAAAGATCAGGCACAGACGGACTTCAACTCGTCCTGCCCGTCCTCCGACGGTTATTGCTACGTCAATGCCGGCAAGGTTCGCGCCCAGGGTTTTGAGGCCGAGATCAGCGGTGAAGTCATCGAACGCCTGCAAGTGCTGGCGGGCTACACCTACACCCAGACCAAAACCCTGGATGACATCGACAGCAGCCTGAACGGCGCCGCGTTCAACAGCTATGTGCCTCGGCATATGCTGCGGATGTGGGGTGACTACGCGTTGGGCGGATCATTGGAGCGCTTCACCATCGGTGCCGGTGTGAACGCGCAAAGCGACAACTTCCGCGTGTCTCCGTCCAGTGGCGAGAAAATCAGCCAGTCAGGTTATGCGATCTGGAACGGCCGCATCGGCTACCGCATCGACGACACCTGGTCGGTGGCACTCAACGGCAATAACCTCTTCGACAAGCGCTACTACGCCACCATCGGGACCGAGGCTTTCGGTAACTACTATGGTGATCCGCGTAACTTCATGGTCTCGGTAAAAGCGAGTTTCTGATTCGAAGGGAAAACCGGCCCGAACGTCTGTTCTTTGGCCGGATTTCGAACTCAAGTGATGCTGGCACATAAAAAGAGCCCGGTTCTGCATTCGGGCTCTTATCTATTCTCGCCTATTCCTTAATTTCCACGGTAAGTGGAAAAGCCATAAGGGCTGAGCAGCAACGGAATGTGGTAGTGGGGAACAGTACCGTCCACTTCGAAAATAACCGGTACTTCCGGAAAGAAACTGGCGATCTTGTGTGCAGTGAACCATTCGCCGGTCTTGAACGTTACCCGGTAAATGCCTTTCTCTAATGATTTTCCATCCGGATAGAACTCAGGGATCCGCCCTTGATCATTGGTTGATGCAGTGTTGAGCATGTCCCAGCTCTGGCCATTCTTTTTTTCCAGGGTCACCTTGACTGCCGGGGAAGGTAATCCGTCCTGTAGATTCAATACATGTACGCTCAGGGGATTTGCCGCAGCTGATGCCAGCGAGGAGAGCGCGCTCAATACGGCGCCTGCGAAAAACAATTTCAATACGTTCATGATCGTCTCTTAATGAGTGGCAGTTAAAATTTTAGAAATGGCGGTCAGTGCACATCCTTCGTCGAATGCCGCTCCTCCGGCACCGGCGACACCGATTGCACCGATAACCTCTCCCTCGACCAACACCGGCACGCCGCCCCCGAGCAGTAACAACTCAGGCACAGTGTTCAGATTTTCGGCATCGGCAGTACTGCGAGCACGTTCTGCCAGCAGCCTCGTGGGTGTCTTGGTCGACAGAGCCGTATACGCTTTGCGCTGAGCGGCCAGCGTGTTGTGCGGGCCGACATTGTCGTCGCGTTGTACGGCGACCAAATTACCTCCACGGTCGACGACAGCGACAACGCCTGTTCTGCCCTCCAAATGGCAGGCTGCCAATGCGGCACCGGCCAGGTTATTAGCCAGCGTCAGCGTCATATCCTTGCGCTGCGCAACCTGACTGTCGGGTGCCGCAACTGCAAACGTCGAGCTCACCGCCAATGTGATCAGCAATAAGGTTGATCCGGTTATACGCATGCCTTTCCCCTTGGTTGAGCGTGACTGAAAAAATCGTTGGGCATAATGAGCCGCTCATCCCGACAGGATGATTGCCCCCGGATTACCAATTTGTAATGTGAGAGGGCGGCATATCGGCTTAGCCTATGCGCCTGTTCTGGAGGAAAAGATGCGTATCCTGATCGTTGAAGATGAAGCGAAAACTGCCGATTACCTGCACAAAGCCTTGAGTGAGTCCGGGTATGCAGTGGACGTCGCCTTGAATGGTCTGGATGGCCAGCACCTGGTGCAAGAAAGTGAATACGACTTGATCATTCTTGACGTAATGCTCCCCGGCTTGGACGGCTGGCAATTACTTCAGATCATCCGGCGCAAGTGGCAAACGCCTGTGTTGTTCCTCACTGCACGTGACTCCATCGACGACCGGGTCAAAGGATTGGAACTGGGAGCAGATGATTATCTGGTCAAGCCTTTTTCCTACGCGGAGCTGCTGGCGCGCGTGCGTACGTTGTTGCGCAGGGGGCCGCCTCGCGAGGTTGAACAGTTTCTCGTTGCCGATCTGAGTCTGGATTTATTAGGGCGTAAGGTCACTCGCAGTGGCCAGCGTCTTACCCTGACCAACAAAGAATTCGCGCTCCTGCATCTATTGCTCAGTCGAGAAGGAGAGGTGCTATCGCGCGCGCTTATTGCCTCCCAGGTGTGGCAAATGAACTTTGACAGCGACACCAACGTTGTTGACGTTGCCATCCGCCGGCTGCGGGCAAAGGTGGACGATCCTTACCCGCTCAAGCTGATCCATACCGTTCGCGGTATTGGCTACCTGCTTGAGGTGCAATCTTGAAACTCGTGCCGAGCGCCTTGAGTGTGCGCCTTGCCGTCATGTTTGCCTTGGTCAGCATGCTACTGATGGGCGCTATCGGGTTTTATCTTTATCAATCGTTACAGCGAGAAATAGCCTGGCGCGACGACCAGGCTTTGCTTGGACGGTTACAACGCATGCAAGCGTTGATCAACGACAGCGACAGTATCGAAACGCTGCGCGGCCGGCCAAAGCTTTATGAAAACATGCTGGGAAATCGTGACAACCTGTTATGGATTGTCGATGACGCTGACAAGGTGTTAATCGAAATCAACCCTGCACAGTTGGTCTTGCCCAAGTTGCAGGCTACCCCAACGGCGCAACTGGGTGACGGCAACTACGCTGAGCCCGTCCGTCTGGCCTGGCTGACGGTCGTCAATGGAGACCGCCATCTAACCCTGATTGCCGCCAAGTTGCTGATTGAGCGCGAGCAGATGCTCAGCGTCTACCGATTCAAGCTTTGGCTAACCTTATCCGTCGGCGCTTTACTCGCCTTTGCGCTCGGCTGGTGGGTCAGTCAGCGTGGCTTGCGACCGGTGCGCCAACTGGCTGTGCGTGCCGCTGGCATTGATGTTCAGCATCTGCATCTGCGGTTGGATGACTTCAATGAACTGAGCGAGCTCCGAGTTCTCAGCAAAGCCCTCAATCAAATGTTGGCGCGACTTGAAGACGGGTTTGCCCAACTCTCTCGTTTCTCGGAAGATCTCGCTCATGAGATGCGTACGCCATTGAGCAACCTGATGGGCCATACCCAGCATATGCTCAGGCATGGCCGCACTGTTGATGAGTATCAGAACCTGCTGGTCTCCAACCAGGAAGAATACGAGCGACTGGCGCGAATGATTGACAGCATGTTGTTTCTTGCGCGGACCGAGCAATCACATATCTCGATCAAGCCTGAGCGCGTGGATCTACCCGAACTAGGTGCGCAGTTGTGCGAGTATTTCGAAGGCGTAGCGCAAGAGCGGGACGTCCAGCTCATTGATCAAACCAAGGGTGAGTTGGTGGCAGATCCGATCTTGATCCGTCGAGCATTGGCGAACTTGCTTGCCAATGCGCTGCGCCATGCTACGCCCGGTACTGCAGTAACCATCACCAGCGAGATTCGGGAAAACATGCTCGAACTCAGCGTGCACAACCACGGTGATCCGATTGCTCCGGAGCACCTGCCACGATTGTTTGAACGCTTTTACCGGTGTGACCCATCACGAAATCAACCGGACGACTCCGGCGGCCTGGGCCTGGCAATCGTTCGGTCGATTATGCAAGTGCATGGCGGTCGCGTGAGTGTTGACAGCTCTGAAAGCGGGACCAGCTTTTGCCTGGCGTTTCCCCTGTAAAACCCCTGGTCTCCTTTCAGGTCAGGCGGCAGCCATTGGATGACGCGTCAAAACGACTCCCCGGCATCCAGTCTGGCGAGCAGTTGCTCGCCCCGTTCCCAAAGTGCTTGCTGCTTGAGTCCAGTCATGCGGTCGAGGTTTTTGTAGACCATGCCCATGCGCTGATTGCTGCGCAACAGGTCGCCGTGACGCATCAGGAAATGCCAGTAAAGCGCATTGAAAGGGCAGGCATCGTCCGTCGTGCTTTCACTGACGTTGTACGCGCAGTTACGGCAGTAATCCGACATGCGCTTTATGTATTGGCCACTGGCACAGTACGGCTTGGAGCCCAGGTAACCGCCATCGGCATGCATGACCATGCCCAAGGTATTGGGCAGTTCAACCCAGTCGAACGCGTCCATGTAGATCGCCAGGTACCAGTCGCAAATCTGGTTTGGTGCAATGCCGGCCAGCAGCGCAAAGTTGCCGGTCACCATCAGCCGTTGAATATGGTGGGCATAGGCATGTTTCAAACTTTGGCCGATCGCCTGGCCCATGCAGTTCATTTTGGTGTCGCCCGTCCAGTAGAACTCCGGAAGCGGCCGGCTGTTGCCAAACAGATTGCCGCCGGCGTAGTCGGGCATTTTCAGCCAGTAGAGGCCCCTTACATACTCACGCCAGCCGATGAGTTGACGGATAAAGCCTTCGGCGGCGTTCAGGGGAATCCGGTGCGCCCAGTACGCCGCCTCGACGTCGCTGCACACCTGACGCAGATCCAGCAGGCCGATATTCAGCGCGGCGCTGATTCGCGCATGAAACAGGAAAGGCTCGTCACTGGCCATTGCATCTTGATAGTCGCCGAAGGCCGCCAGACCCCAATCGAGGAAGTAGTCCCACAAGGCTTGGGCATCGGCGTGGGTCACCGGGTAGTCAAAGGTGTCGAGCGCGCCGTAGTGGCCGGAGAAGTTTTCTGCCACCAGCGCCAGCACATCCTGGGTGATGGCATCGGCCGAAAAGCGCACGGGCGAGGGCGCTCTCATGCCTTTGGGCAGGGCTTTGCGGTTTTCGGCATCAAAGTTCCAGGCGCCGCCGACGGGGCTGCTATCACCATTGAGCAGCAAGCCGCTTTTACGGCGCATCTCACGGTAGAAGAACTCCATGCGCAGCTGCTTTTTGCCTTCGGCCCAGGACGAAAATTCGGCCCGGGTGCAAAGAAAACGGCTATCGCCATGCCACTGTATCGCTAAACCGCAGTCCTTGAACGACTGCTCCAGGCGCCAGTCACCGCACTCGGTCAGGTGCAATTCCTGGGGTTGCAGCAGTGACTGCAAACGCCGTAATTCGCCGGGTAACGATCCGCTGTTGTGCGGATCATTGAGGGTGACGTAGTGCACGCGCAGACCGCGCTGCCTCAGCGCCTCGGCAAAATGGCGCATCGCGCTGAAAATCAGTGCGATTTTTTGCGGGTGATGGGGCACATGGCTGGCTTCTTCCATCACCTCCGCCAGCAGCACCGTATCGAGCTCGGCGTCCAGCCCCTGCAATGAGGCCAGGTCGAACGACAGTTGGTCGCCCAGAACCAGGCACAGTCGGCGAACGTTGCTCATGTGCCGGTCTCCGGCGAAATACGCCTCCCCAGGGCGCCGCACATCTCATCATGAACGCAGTGCTGCACAAGTACGCAGGGAATGGAGGGACAAGCTGCAATCATTTTCTTATACATTGTAGGTTGTCGTGTATAGGTATGTGCATAAGGTAGGCCTAAAAAAACGAGCTGACAATGTGCGTCATGGCTGTGCGGTGATAACCCCGAGCCCATATCAACGGCAGCTCGACGGTCGCGTCGGCGACGCGGGAATCGTGCTGAGTCCCTTGGCACCTGCATTATTTTTACATGTCGTCGGTATCCGTTTTTTCAGGGGGCACTCGAATTTGAGACGAAAACTATACAAATCTATTATTTGGTATAACTTTTAAGGACGTTCATTGAGTCTTATCGAGGCCTTCGTATGACCAGGCAGCCGGACGGCCTAATCCGCCGCGTTATCTGTTTTGTTCTGATGCTCCAGAGCGCAGAACTGTTAGCTGATTGGCGTGAGGCTTTACCCGATGCTCGTCTGTTGGGGCGCGGGGACATGAGCGTGTTTGGTTTTTCTATCTACAGCGCGCAATTCTGGAGCCCGCGCCTGATTGCCGGTCAATCGCCAGGTGCGGATGTGCCTTTTGCGCTGGAGCTGACCTACCGTCGCGCGGTAAGTCGCGAAGATCTGGTCGAGGCCAGCATCAAGGAAATTCGCCGCCTGTCACCCAACCCTCTGAATCCAGCGTTGTTGACGCGCTGGGAGTGGGAAATGCAGCAGGCGTTTGTCGATGTGCGCGCAGGTGACCGCATCACCGGAGTCTATAAACCTGGAGAGGGCGCACGTTTTTACGTCGGCGAGAAACTGCAACATGTGGTGAGGGATATTGCGTTCGCCAACGCTTTTTTTGCGATCTGGCTAGACCCGCGAACACGCAACCCTGAACTGCGCGCCCAATTGCTGGGAACAGCGAAACCCTGAGGCCGGGGTGAGGCCAGGGCGCCAGCCCTTTTCCCGCAGGACACAGAAGGCATACATCTTGCTTTTGCTAACAATCAAACTACTGATAGCTAGCAAAAGAGAGCCTTTGAACCATGATCGCTACCTCCCGTCGTGCTGTGATCTGTACGCCCCATGCCGATGCCAGCGCCGCCGGCATGCGCATTCTCGACGCGGGTGGCACTGCCATTGATGCGATGCTGGCGGCCAGTGCCATGCTCGCTGCGGTTTTTCCGCACATGACCGGTCTGGGCGGCGATGCCCTATGGATGATCCACGACAGCAAGGTGCGCACCATCGTGGGGATCGGCCAGGCCGGGCAGCGTCTGCCCGAGGGCGCAAGCATCACCGTGCGCGGTCCGGCGTCGGTGGCCAGCACGGCGGGCGCGATGGCGAGCTGGAAAACCGCTGCGGACATTAGCCGCCAGGAATGGGGCTCCCGGCTGGGCTGGGCGGATCTGTTGGCAGATGCCGCCAGCGTGGCGGATGCAGGTGCCGTGGTTTCGCAATCGCAACTGTTCTGGCAAACCCTGCGTCAGCCGCTGATCGAGCAATTGCCGGACCTGCATCGCCTGTGCAAAACCGACGGGCGCTGGCTACGCGAGGGCGATACCCTGCGCCAGCCCGAGTTGGCCAACACCCTTCGGCATCTGGCGAAACACGGCGTCGAGGATTTCTACCACGGTGAACTGGCCGAGGCTTTCGGGGCCGCGTTTGATCGCCTCGGTTGTGGCTTGACGACTGCCGATCTGGCCGCAACCCGCGCCCCTGAAGTCGCACCGATTTCGGTCCGATACCGCGCAGGCCGACTCTACAATGTCGCGCCGCCGTGCCAGGGTTTGTACACCTTGCAGGCCATGGCCGCACTGCAACACAAGCCGCTGGCGCAAGTCGGCAACGGCAGCGCGCTCTACTATCACTATCTGGTCGAAGCGATCAAACAAGGCCTGCTGCGGCGCAATGCGCAGTTGTGCGATCCGATGAGCCAGCCCTGGGATTTTGCTGCCAGTCTCGACAGCGTGCAGATTCAGGCCTACGCCGATGCCATTGACGACCAGCGCGCGGCTCCGTGGAGCGAGCCGGGGCGTCCCGCCGATACCGTGTGGATGGCCGCAACCGATGCCCAGGGCCGTACGGCCTGTCTGATCCAGAGCCTGTTTCACGACTTCGGCTCGGGCTGCATTCTTGGTGACACCGGCGTGCTGTGGCAGAACCGCGCTGCCGGGTTCAACGCCAACCCCGGGCACGTCAACGGCTGGGCCCCGGGCAAGCGTCCGGCGCACACGCTCAACCCGTCCTGCTACCTGGCTGACGATGGCCGACGCTGGTTCTTCGGCACGCAAGGGGGCGATGGTCAACCGCAGACTCAGATGGTCCTGGCGACCCAACTGATCGACTACCAGCAGCCCATTGATCAGGCGCTGTGCACCCCGCGCTTTCTGTTGGGTCGCAGTTTCTTTGACAGCACTGACAACCTCAAGCTGGAAGGCGACATGGGGGCCGCGACGATTGAAGGCCTCGGGATGCTGGGGCATGAGGTGGAAATCATCCCTGTGCGCAGCCCCATGACCGGCCACGCCGGGATCATCGCCATCGATGCCGATGACCGACGCAGCGCCATGCATGATCCACGGGGCGAGGGCACGGGTCTCGGTCAGGCACACTGATCGTTGAACCGGGCATTTGCCGGGTGGGTGCCGCTGGCGGATAATGCCGCCGATTGCCCGCCATCCGCAGCCTTGTGTATTGGCCTGAGGCTTTCTGGACAACAGAGGAAAGGATGGGCTTGAGCACTGTCACCGCCAAACAGCTTGAGGTGCAACGTATCGTCGATGCGTTGTTCAAGGCTATCGCCCAGCATCGCCTGCCGCCTGGCACTCGATTGGTAGAGGCCCATATCGTCGAAACCCTGCAAGCCAACCGCAATCATGTGCAGGTGGCGTTGCAGCGTCTGGCGATGCAAAAAGTGGTGACCATCGAAGCCAATCGCGGCGCCATGGTTGCCCAGCCGACCGCGAGGGAAGCGCGAGATATTTTCAACGCTCGTCGCGCCATTGAGCGGGCGATTGTCGAGGCCATCACGCCGGCGGTGATGCGCAAACAGCGCCAGCGCATCGCCAAACATATGAACAACGAGCGCAAAGCCACCAACGACACGGATCGACGTGCCATCGTCCGCGAGCTGAGCGAATTTCACCTGCTGCTCGGCGAGATCAGCGGCAATGCCGTGCTGAGCGACATCCTCGCCAACCTGATGGTGCGCAGTTCGTTGATCGTCGCGCTGTATCAACGCAATGACGTGCCATCCTGTGCTTCGGATGAACATCAGGAGATCATCACCGCGCTGGAAAATGGCGATACCGAAAAAGCCGTGGCGGTGATGCTCGAACACCTGGACGAACTGGAAGGGCAGTTGGCCCTGGAAGAAAGTGCGCCTGAGGAATTCAACCTCAAGCAGGCGCTGATTGATTAGCCCTGGGGGGTTAATGACTCGGTTTCATCAACGTTGCCGCCGACCGATTGAACGTTTGCCTCCCACCCTTGTACCCCATGACGGGCGCGCATATTTCGGCGATGACCGCGGCAGGCGAGGGCGCGTCGAACACAATGAAGTCAGCGCGACAGCCCGGCATCAGGCCGTAATCCGCCAACCTCAACAGCCGTGCCGACTCGCTTGATACCCAGGCCAGGCATTGCCGCAGTTGCGCCACCGTGCCCATCTGACTGACGTTGGCGTACAGGTTGGCCTGACGGATCAACGACGCATCGCCATACGGCGTAAACGGGTTGCCGATGTTGTTGGTCGACACCGAACAGGTCACGCCGCAAGCCTGCAGATGCGCCAGTGGCGCCAGTCCCCTGGGTTTGTTGTGAAACGCCTCGCGGCCCGTCAGGAACAGATCGGTGCTGGGCAGGCATGTCACCTGTACGCCCACTTTGGCGAGATGCAGGCCAAGCGCTGTCAGTGGCTCCTTGGGCAAGGCCGACAGTTTGGTCGCGTGGCCGATGGTCACGCGTCCACCCCAGCCATGCAACTGCGTACAGCGTGCGACTTCGATGACGGTCATGCCTTCCGGGTTCAGGTCGAAATCCAGATGCAGGTCCAGATCGCAGTCGTAGCGCACCGCCAGTTCGAACAGGCGCTGGATCTGCCCGTTCGGGTCGCTGTCCATGTAGGGGCAGCCGCCGAGGACGGTGGCGCCGCTTTCCAGTGCCTGGCACAACAGCGCTTCAGTCCCCGGATTGTTCAGCAGGCCCTCTTGGGGGAACACGCAGATCTCCAGGCTGATGGCCCAGGCATAGTCAGCTTGCAAGCGGCGAATGGCATTGAACCCGGTCAGGCCGATCTGCGGGTCCAGCTCGACATGGGTACGAATGTGCGTGGTGCCTTGCACAATCGCCTTGTCCAGCACCTGGGCACCGCGCTGATAGACATCGTCTTCGCTGAACTCGGCTTTCGCTGCGCGCGTTTGCGCCACCGCTTCGGCCAGCGTGCCTTCATGCAGATGGCAGCGTTGCATGATGCAGGCCTTGTCCAGATGCAGGTGGGTTTCGATCAGGCCCGGCATGATCAGTTGGCCGTGCAGGTCGAGGGTTTGCCAATCGCTGGCGTCCTTGCTGAAGGTTGCGACGAAATAGCCGTCCTCGACCAGCAGTTCGCTATGACGGTGAGCATCACCCACCCGGGCATTGATGATTTTCAGGGCGCTCATGCGACGGCCCCTTCACCGAGGTAAGCGGCAGCCAGCTCTTTGTCGTCGCGCAACGCTGCGGCGCTGGCGGCTTTGACAATGGTCCCGGTTTCCAGCACATAAGCGCGATCCGCCACTTGCAGGGCGAGGTTGGCCATTTGATCCACCAACAGGATGGTCACGCCTTCGTCGCGCAGTGCGGCCAGTGCGTCGTACAACTCGCCGATCATGGCGGGCGACAAGCCCAGCGAGGGCTCATCCAGCAACAGAACCTTTGGCTTGGCCATCAGGCCGCGACCCACCGCGACCATTTGCTGTTCACCACCGGACAGCAGCCCGGCCGGGTTGTCGATGCGGTCGCGAAGACGCGGGAAGCGCTTGAGGATGGCCTCGATTTCAGCGTCGGCATCGAAGGCATCGCGGCGTGAATAGCCACCGAGCAACAGGTTGTCGCGCACACTCAGATAAGGGAATACCTGACGGCCTTCCGGCACCAGCGCCAGGCCTTTTGCCGCGATGGTGCTGGCGTTGGCCTGCTCGATGTTTTCGTTGTCCAGCAGGATGCTGCCGCCGCTGGCACGATGCAGGCCTGCCAGGCATTGCAGGATGCTCGATTTGCCCGCGCCGTTGGCGCCGAGAATCGCCACCAGCTCGCCGGGATTGACCAGCAGATTGACCTTGTCGACCACCGCCGATGCGCCGTAGTCGATGACCAGATCCTTGACGAACAGGCGCGCATCGCGGCTGCCATCCCAGGCCTGTTCCCGTGGTGTGGCCTGATAATCGGTGCCGCCCAGGTACGCGGCGATCACTTGCGGATTGCGACGGATTTCAGCCGGAGGACCTGACGCGATCGGCTTGCCGGCGTCGAGCACCAGCAGGTGCGCGGACACCGACATCACCAGCTCCATGTCATGCTCGACCAGAATCACCGAGAGGCCAAAGTCCGCCAGTTTGCGCAGCAGCAGGGCCAGATGATCAGTGTCGCGCCGACTGAGTCCCGCTGCCGGTTCATCCAGCAACAACACCGCAGGCGCGGTGGCCAGTGCGCGGGCGATTTCCACCAGGCGGCGATCCACATGGGGCAAGTCCTCGGCGGCAATATTCACTTCGCCGCGGTAGCCCACCAGTGCCAGCAGGTCCAGCGCCAGGCTTCGCTGCTCGCCAGTGGAAAGACTGAACGGCAGGCCCAGGCGACCTTTCTGCATCGCTACCAGCAGGTTGTCCATCACCGACATTTCGCCGAACAGCAGGGTGGTCTGATAAGTGCGAGCGATACCGGCCCGGGCGCTTTTCCAGGCAGGCAGGCCGGCCAGCGGCTGTTGCAATTCGATCTGGCCGCTGTCCGGAACATAAAACCCGCTGATCATATTCAGAACGGTGGTTTTACCCGCACCGTTCGGGCCGATGATGCTGGTGATGCTGCCGGCAGGTGCATGCAGGCTGACGTGTTGCGCAGCCTGCACGCCGCCGAAGCGAATGCCAATGTCAGTGACCCGCAAACCTGAAGACGGGCCACGGCTGCGCAAGTGCGCGGCGATGCGCTGCTGATCGATCTGCGTGGGTGGCAACAAGCGGGTCGGTTTGATCCAGCGTCGGGCGAGGGCGCCGAGCAGCCCGTTGGGCGCAATCCACAGCACCAACAGCAGCAGCACCGAGAAGATCAGCAAGCGGTATTCGGCAAAGTCCGACAGCAGTTCCGGCACCAGCACAATCAGCAGTGCACCCACCAGCGGCCCGAACAGCATCCCGCTGCCGCCGACAATCACCGCCAGCACAAACAGAATGGACTGGGAGAACGGGAAGGATTCAGGATTGATGAACATCAGCAAGGGTGCGAGCAAACTGCCCGCCAGTCCGGTCAATGCCGCCGACAGGGCAAACGCCAGGGTTTTGCTGATGACCGGGTTGAAACCCAGTGAGCGGGCGGCAATTTCCGAGGCTTTCACCGCGCGCATGGCCTTGCCCCAGCTGCTGTGGCTCAAGCGCTGATAGAACAGCAGGGCGCCAATCATCAGCGCACCGGCCAACAGGGCGAGGAAAGTCGCTGGATCAAGGCCGGCGAATTCCGGCAACGCAATACCCATCAAGCCGTTGGAGCCGCCCGTCACGTCCCGCCATTCGATCAGGCCGTGATGCACCACGAAGCTGAAGGCGATGGTGATCATCGCCAGATACGGTCCGCTGACCCGAAGTGCGGGAATCGCCAACAGTGCGCCGACCAGTCCGGCCACCACACCGGCCAGTGGCAGGACCAGCCACAACGGCCAGCCCGCCAGGGTCAGCAACGCCGACACATAGGCACCGATGGCGTAGAAGGCGATATGCCCGAAAGAAATCTGCCCACTCAGGCCGATCAGAATATTGAGGCCCACACCGACCACCGCCGCCAGGGCGCAGAGGGTGAAAACCAGCAATGAGTAGCTGTCGAGCGTGAACGCAATAACGCCGCAGACGATAGCGAGCAGGGCAATGAAGACCGGTGCGGCCAGGGTGTTGAGATTTTTCATACTTTTACCAATGCCTGGCTGCCGAACAGACCGTTGGGACGAATCGCCAGCGCGACAATGACCAGCGCAAACGTGAAGATCTGGGTGAATGCGGAGCCGAAATACAAGGTGATCAATGCTTCCGTCAGGCCGAACAGCAGCCCCGCCGTGAACACGCCGCCAGCGCTGGTGATGCCGCCGAGAATGGCCACCGCAAACGCCTTCAGGCCAAACAACATGCCCATTTCCGCGTTGACGCTGAACAGCGGCGCAATCAACAAACCCGCCACGCCGGCGAATACCGTGGACACGGCAAAGGCGATGGCGACCACGCGATTGACGTTGATCCCCATCAGCATCGCCGCGCGGGGATTCTGCACGCAGGCTTCCAGCACCTTGCCCAACCGGGTGTAACGCCGCACCAGATACAGCGCCAGGGCAATGCCGGCGCCTGCCAGCGGAATCAGCAATTGCAGCGCAGCGACGTTGCTGCCGAACAACTCGAAGTTCAGGTTGACCATGCTGCTTTCAAACTGGCGTGGCTCCTTGCCGAAGGTAAACAGCGCCAGGTTATCCACCAGAATGCCGCCCGCTACCGTCGCCATCAGCCAGGCCTGAGAACCGCGACTGTGGAAGGGCCGTACCAGCCAGCGCTCGATCACCAGACCGTACAGCGCACAGAGCATCAGCGTCAGCGGCAGGGCCAGCCACAGCGACCAGCCCCACGTGATGCAGAAGGTGTAGCCCAGCACCGCGCCGACCATCATGGCGCTGCCCTGGGCAAAGTTGACGGTGCGCGAGACGACGTAGGTCAGGTGGAAACCCAAGGCCAGCAACGCGTACATGCTGCCCAGGCCGAGGCCGGTGACGATGGCGGCGGTGAACATGGGCTTACTCCTCAGGCTTGAGCGGCACGATTTGGTCGTTGACGACGTGGGTGAACAGGTAGTCGTCAGGCCCCAGCGCGTCATGCCTGGATGCGGTGAACGGTTGCTTGTACTGCTTGATCAAGCCGTCGTATTCGTTGATGGCGTAAAACCCGTCGCGCACAGCCTTGCCGTCGGTGCTGCCGGCTTTTTCGATGGCCAGCGCGGTGAGGTGCAGCGCGTCGTAGGCATTGGCAATGCCCACTGCCGGCGTAACGTCAGCCAGCGTCTTGATTTGCGGGTAAGCCGCTTTCAGCGCGGCCAGCAGGGCATCGCCCTTGGCGCTGTTGTTCTCGGTGAACACGTAGGTCTGAATGAAATGCACGCGAGATGCATTGGGCCCGGCCAGCTCGCCAAAGCGACCACCGGCCGGTCCCCAGTGGGAGACCACCGGCACGTCCCAACCCATGCGATCCAGTGACTTGACCACCTGTGCCGAGGGGCTGACGTTACCGACCAGCAGCAGGGTGTCCGCACCGGCGTTTTTCAAGCGGGTCAGCTGTGGCACCACGTCGAGATCGCTGTCCTGGATACGCTCGACACCGGCGTTGGCCATGCCGCGTTTTTCCAGGGCGCGTTTGAAGCCAGCCTCGTTGGACTCGCCCCATGGATTGTTGATGAGGATCATCCCCGGCTTCTTCATGCCGTGGTCGACGCCGTATTTCACCAGCGCTTCATCCACCAGTTCATCGACGGCGGAAACCCGGAACACATAGTTATCGGCTGCGCCGTTCTCGGTGATTTTCGTACCGGCCGCCCAGATGCCCATGAACGGTATTTTCATCTGATTGACCAGCGGCACGATGGCCAGGGAAACCGGCGTATCAAGACCACCAAAGAGCACGGTGACTTTTTCTCGCTGGACCAGTTCGCGAGCGGCGAGTATGCCCTTGGACGGGTTGCTTTCGTCGTCACGACGCACCAGTTCCAGCTGACGCCCGAGCACGCCGCCGCTGGCATTGACCTCGTTGATGGCCATGGTCAGGCCCCGGGTCAGCGCCTCGCCGGATTTGGCCGACTGACCCGAAAGGGCGGCGACCAGGCCGACCTTGATCGGCGGTTCGGCCGCTTGCGCGGCACCGGACATTGCCAGGTTGAGCGTGACTGCTGCAGCCACGGGAAACAGCAGACGTTGCAGGTTTGGAAGCCGGATGGCCATAGTTGAATCTCCTGATTGCTAGCAGTTGCATAATTATTGCTAGCAAGTAGGATGCCAGTCACAACAGCCTCCAAAACAAGCGCTTTTGCTGGCTATTACGCCGCTTTTCGCTCCAAAAGAAGGCGGCTTGCACCATGCAAAGGCGTTTTCAGTCACTGGTCATTCCTTAAGTCAGGAGTTTTAGCGATGTCGGAAATCAACAAAGATGTACAGATTGTTAGCAATTTTCTTGAGGCCTCCATGGCTCCGGATCCGGTCCGGGCAGCCACGTTCATGAGCGACGATGTAAAGATCACCTTCACCGGTGGCCGCGCCATGCCCGATCCGCAAACCATCACCGCGTTCAACGGCTCACGCTACGCCTGGGTCAAGAAGGCCTTGGGAAATTTCGACTGGATGGACCGGGGCGACCACACCGTGGTGTATTCCAACGGCACACTGTTCGGCGAATGGCCGGACGGCCGCCGCTTCTCCGGCAACCGCTATCTGGACCGCTTCGAAGTGCGTGACGGCAAGATCACGCATATGGACGTCTGGAATGACAGCGCGGAGTGGTTGTTGGCGCCGGAGATTGCCAAGGGGTGAGAGGGCGTTTTTGTGTACTTTAGGTGAGCTTTTTCAGCCTGCAGCCGTTTCAGATTGGTCACAACGTGGTGATCTGTCCATTGCGATCCAGTTCAAACACTTTGTTGCCCTGCAGTTTCTCTTTCAGCCAGCGGCCAGCCTGGCCCAATGGTCGCTGGCGCGCCCACAAGAGGTCGACGCCAATCTGCCAGTCGGTGTGCGGGTAGGCCGAGAGGGGTAGTTCCACCAGTTCGCCCCGGGCCAACTCGCGCTGGATGAGTTGACGGGGCAGGGTGGCCCAACCGAGCGCAGCGCGGACCATTTCCAGCAATGCCAGGTAGTTCTCCGCTTGCCACAGTTGGGTCGAGCGCAGGTATTCGCTGCTGGGTAGTTTGTTGGCGTGCGCGCTGAATGCGAGGCGTCGATGCACGTGCAGGTCCTCGAACGTAACGGTGTCGAGATGTGCCAATGGATGATCGGGATGGCAGACGTGCAGCATGATCAATTTGCCCAGTTGCTGGAACGCGAGTTCCTTCGGATAGCCCGGTTGTGAAAACGCCACGCCAAGCTCCGCCTCTCCACTGCTCACCAGTTCACTGACGTCACCGTGCACCGGATGGCGGATGATCAGGTCGACGAAGGGAAACGCCTGCTCGAAGGCCTTGAGCACCGGCATGATCGGCCCGTAGGGCGTTTCAATAGCCAAGGTCAGGCTGGGTTCGACGTTTTCCGACAGGCATTGGGCGTGTGCCTCGAAGGTCATGCAGCGCTCGAGCACGGCTTCGGCCTGGATCAGCAGTTTGTGGCCGCTGGCGGTGAGGGCAGGGCTGCGGTTGGTGCGGTCGAACAGATCAACGCCCAAGTCGGTTTCGAGATTGGCAATCGCTGCGCTGATGGTCGATTGCGTCTTGCCCAGCTTACGACCAGCGGCGGAGAACGAACCGCTTTTGACCACTTGGGCGAACATCTGCAGTTGATCGAGTGAGAAGCGCAATCGGTTTACTCCTGGTCGAACGGGGCGGTTTAAGCATCAAGAAGAGTGCTTGAGTGTGCCGCTTGTACGCCATCGAAAAAAGCGATGGTTGCTAATTTGTTTCATCGCTAAAAGCGCTCGAATATGGCCCTGCGTCAATCGATCCGGGGGGATGCCCCTGAGAATGTCTGCGACCACACCATACGCCGCACCTTCAGGAGCTTGTGACATGAATACACAACGCATTCATCCGGTGGACGAGGTTTTGCCCCTGCGGCAGCTGTTCACTTTCGGCTTGCAGCATGTGCTGGTGATGTACGCAGGGGCGGTGGCAGTGCCACTGATTCTGGGCAGTGCCATGGGGTTGACCTCGGCGCAGATCATCTTGCTGATCAACGCCAACCTGCTGACGTCCGGCGTGGCGACGCTGATCCAGACGCTCGGGTTCTGGAAATTTGGTGCGCGCCTGCCGCTGATTCAAGGCTGCTCGTTCATTGCCCTTGCGCCGATGATCATGATCGGCAAGGAGTTCGGGCTCAGTCAGATATTCGGGGCGGTGATTGCCGCAGGTTTTATAACTATTGCGTTGGCACCGGTATTCAGCCGTCTGTTGCGATTCTTTCCGCCCGTGGTGATTGGCAGTCTGATCACCATCATCGGTATCTCGCTGATGCCGGCCGCCGCGATCTGGCTGGGCGGCGGCAACCCCGACGCGGCAGATTTCGGCAGCCCGGCCAATCTGCTGCTGGGCCTGGCCACGGTCAGTGTCACGCTAGTGATCTACGCCAAATTCAAAGGCTTCATCGGCAACCTCAGCGTACTCATCGGTTTGTTCGTCGGTAGCCTGATTGCCGCAGCCTGTGGCATGACCCATTTCAGTCGAGTGAGCGAAGCGGCGTGGTTTGAACTGAGTGCGCCGTTGGCGTTCGGCGCGCCGGAATTTTCGCTGGTGCCGATTCTGATCATGACCCTGGCAATGTTGGTGATCATGGCCGAGACCACTGGCAATTGCCTGGCCATCGGCAAATTGACCGGCAAGCCGACCACCCAGGAAACCCTCGGCAATGCGTTCCGCGCTGATGGCCTGTCGACCATGCTCGGTGGTTTGTTCAACAGTTTCCCCTATAACGCCTTCACTCAGAACACCGGTTTGATAGCACTCTCCAACGTCAAGAGCCGATTCGTTGTGGCCGCTGCCGGGGCAATCATGGTGCTGATGGGGTTGTTTCCAAAACTGGGTGCATTGATCGCGGCGGTGCCCACGCCGGTGCTGGGTGGCTGCGCGATCGTGATGTTCGGCATGACCACGGTGGCAGGCATTCAGGAACTGTCGCGCGTGCAGTTCGACGGCACCCGCAACGGCATCATCGTTGCGGTCTCGGTCAGTGTCGGCGTGTTGCCGATGTCTTTTCCGGCGTTGTTCGAACACGTCGGCCCTACGCTGAAACTGGTGCTGGACAGCGGCATTTTTCTCGGTGCAATCACCGCCATTCTGCTCAACGTACTGCTCAACAATGAAAAAAAGTCGACCGACCGCGTCGGCGTCTCAGCGGCTGAATCAGTCGATTGATCTTTTGTTTTTCCACTGCCCAGGAGTTACCCCATGAATCAATTCACTCAGCTTATTCCGGCCGGCGTCAGCGATCTGGATCTGGCGTTGCTGCGCCAGACCATCGCCTTGTCGCAGGCATCAAAAGAGCGCGGCCGTCATCCGTTCGCGGCGTTGGTGGCTGACCGCAACGGCAAGGTGATAGTCGAAGCGGGCAACAATTCGATGCCGCCGCAGGGTGATCCCACGCAGCACGCCGAACTGGTCGCGGCGGCTGCCGCTGCCAAAATTTTGTCTGCACAGGAGCTGGAGCACTGCACGCTGTACACCAGTGCCGAACCCTGCTGCATGTGTGCCGGCGCGGTGTATTGGACCGGGATCGGGCGAGTGGTTTATGCCTTGTCGGAGCATTCGTTATTGGGGCTGACGGGGGATCACCCCGAGAATCCGACGTTTGCTTTGCCGTGCCGCGAAGTATTTGCCAGGGGCCAGCGCAAGGTCAGCGTATCGGGACCGATGCTTGAAGCCGAGGCTAGCCAACCGCATATCGGGTTCTGGTCATAAGTGAATAGCCCATTTCACTCACCGCCCATCCGGGCCAGGATGCGCTCGCGCTGACAAATTTCTGCCTCCACAGCTCGCACCTCCCGCATGAAAATCTCTACTGCGGGTGGCAGCGAGCGCTCTTTCAGGTAGATGAAGCCATAACGGGTACGCAGGGCCGGTTCATGGGCGGGCAACGGCACAATGGTCCCTGCGCTGATTTCCTGCTCAAACGTCGAAAGATTGCCCAGCGCCAGGGCATTGCTGTTCTCGACGAATTTGACGATTTGCATGGGCACGTCTATTTCGATCGCCGGGACAAAGTCACCCGTCAAGGGATCGTAGGCCCCGGCACAACCCAACGTAGCCGGAAGCAAATGGGTCGCCAGTCGCAGCGGAATGCGCGAGGCCACCCACGGGTAATCGAGTGTTTGCGCCAACGTTGGTGAAGGTTTTTGCGCTAGCAGCGGATGGCCGGGGCGACAAAACAGGCGGCCCACATGCTCACCCAGCAGTTCACAGGTGAACGCTTCCCGGCCTTGCAAGGTGCTGATTTCGGCGATGCCCAGGTCCACTGCACCGGTGGCGACCTGATGTGCGACTTCGCGCCAGCCGGCGACGTGGGCAGTGACTTTGATCTGCGGATGCCGGGCATGCAAACGCGCGATGCTGGCGTATCCGCTGGTGACACTCGGATAGGGACCCAAGGCCACTTTCAGTGCGCCGATATCGCCTCCCGCCAACAGGGTGATGTCGCGCCGCAAATCCTCTTCGGCCACCAACAGGCGCTGGCTTTTTTCCCGCAGCAACTCACCAAACGCCGTCAGTACGACGCCGTCGGTGCGTCGATCAAACAGCGTGACCCCCAGTTCACTCTCCAGCAACTGGATGCTTTTGCTCAGCGCCGGCTGGGAAACCCCCAACGCTTTGGCCGCTCGACCAAAGTGGGCATGTTCGATCAATGCCAGAAACTGACGTAAGCGACGCGGCGTCATGTCATAACCTTTATGTTATCGAAAGCTGAGAAAACGGAATTTTTCGGAATGAAATGAATATGCTATTCATGGCCATGCGGGTCAAGTTGACGCGTAACCAATAAATACAATCGAGCGCAAATTTCCGCATTGACGCTCATGGCCCTCTGGCGCAGGAACCCTCATGCACAACAAGACCCTTCATCTGGCATTGGCAATCACCCTTGGGAGCAGCGTCAGCCCTGTGCTCTTTGCTGCCGATGCAAACGGCGCAAGTTCTGATCCGGCCCCGACACAAAGCGCGCACTTCGACAGCAAGGGCAAAGCGCCTTCGTCCTACACGATCGACGCGCAAAATGCCGTACGCAAGTCACTTCCGTTCGCCGACAAACGCGATTTTGAAGAAGCCAGGAAAGGCTTCATCGCTGCACCGTCCTACAACAAGATCATGGCCGAGGCGGGGAATGTCGCCTGGAATATGGGGAGCTATGACTTCCTGCAGGGCGGGAAGGACTTCGACAGCATCAATCCGTCGTTGCAGCGCCAGGCGGTACTCAACATGGCCTTTGGTCTGTATGAGGTCGTTCCGGAAAAAGTTTACCAAGTGCGTGGGTTTGACCTGGCCAACATCACCTTCATCAAGGGCGATACGGGCTGGATTGTGTTCGACACCCTGATGTCGAGGGAGACCGCCAAGGCTGCCCTGGATTTCATCAATGAAAAACTCGGCAAGCGCCCGGTCGTGGCGATAGTGATCTCTCACTCCCACGCCGACCATTTCGGAGGCGTCCGCGGTCTGGTCGACGAAGCCGATGTGCGCAGCGGCAAGATCCCGCTCATAGCACCCACCGGTTTCATGGAACATGCGGTGGCTGAAAACGTCTACGCCGGCAACGCCATGACCCGACGCGCCTTCTTCCAATACGGTTTGATGTTGCCGCACAGCCCCTATGGCCATGTCGACATGGCCATCGGAAAAAATGCCTCCCTTGGCAACATGGGCCTGATCGAACCCAATCGCTACATCGCGAAAGACTTCGAAACCCTGACCATCGACGGTGTGGAAATGGAGTTCCAGAGCACTCCCGGCACCGAAGCCCCCGCGGAGATGAACACCTGGTTTCCGCAATTCAAGGCTTTCTGGGCGGCCGAAAACATCATCGGCACCATCCACAACATTTACACCTTGCGCGGCGCCCTGGTGCGAGACCCGCTGGTCTGGTCGAAGAACATCAACAACGCCTTGTATCGCTACGGACAGCAGGCCGATGTCATGTTTGCCTCCCACAGCTGGCCACGCTGGGGTAATGAGCGAGTCCAGGACGTCATGCGCGCGCAACGCGATGCCTATGCCAATCTGAATAACGCCGTACTGCACGCCGCTAACCAGGGCGTCACGATCAACGAGATTCAAAACGTCTACAAGTTGCCCGAAAGCCTGAAAAACAACTGGGCGACCCATAGCTACCACGGCTCCGAAGAGCACAACAGCCGTGCGGTGATCAATCGTTACCTGGGTTACTGGGATGCCAACCCGGCGACACTGATGCCGTTGTCGCCGAAAGATTCGGCACCGTTGTACGTGGAAATGATGGGCGGCGCGGACAAGATCATGACCAAGGGAAAGTCCTTGTTCGATCAGGGCAAATACCGCGAAGCCTATGAAATTCTCAATAAACTGGTGTACGCCGAACCCCAGAACACCCAGGCCAAGGATCTGCTCGCGGACGTCTACGAGCAGGTTGGGTATCAGAAGGAAAGTGCCGGCGTGCGCAACAGCTTTCTCACGGCGGCATATGAACTACGCCATGGCATGCCCAAGGGCGTGCCGCCAAAACCCACCGGGCCGGACATGATCCGCGCCATGAGCACCGAGTTGTGGCTGGAATACCTCGGCATTGCCCTGGATGGCAGTAAAGTCGCGGATCAACACTTGGTTTTGAATCTCAAGACACCCGACAACGGTGAGCAGTTTGTGGTTGAGTTGAGCAATTCAACGCTGACCACCATCAAGGGGCAGCAAGCGAAGAAGGCTGACCTGACCCTCACGCTCAACCGCTCGGATCTTGAAGGCGTGATGGCAAGGAAAACCAGCTTCGCGCAACTGGTCGCGGCGGGCAAAGCCACCTTTGAAGGCGATCACAAACCCTTCGAACAGTTGATGGCCGCCATCACCCCGTTTACCCCTACCTTTGAACTGCTGCCTGGCACCCAGCAGTAATTGAACAGGGTCGGGATCCGCCCTGCTTCAGGCTGAGGCGACCTTGCGCCCCCAATGACATTGGGGGCGCAAGGCGCTCGGCGTCGTCATGCAGGTCCCGCGTTGCCACATCGCCCTTGGGTTTGCCGAAAAAATTTTTACGAAAAATTTACGAGGTCATCAGCTTTGGTATCCAATACTGCGCGGCGCTAATCTGGAACCTAATTGTCATGTCCTTCGCAGCCATTCGGCTTATCGGCTTCATCCTGGGTATTTTTCTGATCACGCTGGCTACAAGCATGGCTATTCCCATGATCACGCTGATGGCTTATGAGCGTAACGACGATCTGTCGGCCTTTCTCTGGTCGAGTTTGATTACCTTCGTCTGTGGCCTTCTATTGATCGTGCGGGGGCGCCCCGATGTTGGCCAGCTTCGTCCCAGGGACATGTACTTGCTGACGACCGCAAGCTGGATAGTCGTGTGCACTTTCGCAGCGTTGCCAATGGTGTTCATCAGCCATATCAGCTACACCGACGCATTCTTCGAAACGATGTCTGGCATCACAACCACGGGCTCTACCGTACTCACCGGTCTGGATACCTCATCTCCCGGCTTGTTGATATGGCGCTCCATGCTGCATTGGTTGGGCGGCATAGGTTTTATCGGCATGGCTGTGGCGATCCTTCCACTGTTGCGGGTAGGCGGCATGCGTCTGTTCCAGACAGAGTCGTCAGATTGGTCGGAGAAAGTGACACCGCGGTCCCATGTGGCCGCCAAGTACATTCTTTTGCTCTATCTGGGGCTTACCGGGGTTGGAACGCTGGCGCTCTGGCTCGCCGGAATGACGCCATTTGAAGCGGTCAACCATGCAATGTCGCTGATCTCTACCGGAGGGTTCTCAACGTCGGACTCCTCCCTTGGGCATTGGACGCAACCCGCGATTCACTGGGTGGCAGTCGTCATCATGATTTTCGGCAGCCTGCCGTTCACCTTGTACGTCGCGACATTGCGGGGCAATCGGCGCGCGCTGATCAAGGACCATCAAGTCCGCGGATTCATTGGGTTCTTGCTCGTCACATGGCTGGCTGTGGGGACCTGGCTGTGTTTTCACAGCGATTACCGATGGTGGGATGCGTTTCGTATCGTGGCGGTCAATGTCACCTCGGTCGTCACGACCACCGGAGTTGCCGTTGGCGACTACACCTTGTGGGGCAGCTTCGCTGTCTTGCTGTTTTTCTATCTGACCTTCGTCGGTGGTTGTTCCGGGTCTACGGCGGGCGGTCTTAAAATCTTCCGTTTTCAGGTGGCTGCCGCTCTGCTGGTGAGCAGCTTGAAGCAGTTGATCCATCCTCGAGCCGTGATTCAGAAGAAGTACAACGGCCATCCCATCGACGAGGAGATCGTGCGCTCGCTTTTGACCTTCTCGTTTTTCTTCACCGTCACGATTGCCGCCATCGCTTTGGGCCTGGCGCTCATTGGGCTTGACTGGACAACCGCGTTGAGCGGTGCCGCCACGGCGGTGTGTAACGTCGGGCCGGGGCTTGGCACAATCATTGGGCCGGCCGGTAACTTCTCATCATTACCGGATGCGGCCAAATGGCTGCTCACCGTTGGAATGCTGCTGGGAAGATTGGAAATCCTGACTGTGCTGGTACTCGTCACTCCTGTTTTCTGGAGATATTGACTCAGCTAAACGAGGACTGACAAACCATCTCACCGCCGCGGCCATTTCCCATATCAACCTCCGTGCTGTCGATGGGCCGATGGCACGACAGCTGGATGATTTCATGGCGATCTTCCTTTCAATGGCGGCGGCTCTCCAGCGCAGTAAACAGCAACATGCCGGTCAGCATGGCCAACATGAACACGATCACTTGCCAGTGTCCTGTCAGCAGGATTGCGACTGCGGGGCCCGGACAGATACCCGCTATTCCCCAGCCGATGCCGAACAACAGGCTCCCGCCAATCAAGCGCGGGTCCATCTCACGTTTGATCGGTAGCTGCATTGGCTTTCCCAGCAGCGAACTGGATTGTCGGCGGGCCCAGGTCAGCGGGCCAGCGGCTATGCCAATTGCGCCGACCATGACCAGCGCCAGGGAAGGGTCCCAGGCCCCGGTTAAATCCAGGAAAGCGAGTACTTTGCCGGGGTTGGCCATGCCTGCCAGAAGCAGACCCAAGCCGAACAGCAGGCCAGCAATGAACGCAGTCAGTTTGGTCATATTCAACCCCCCAGCAGATGACGCAAGACAAATACCGTGACGAAACCACTGAACATGAAACACGCCGTGGCAACCATCGATCGCGGCGAAAGGCGCGAGATGCCGCATACCCCATGACCACTGGTGCAACCTGATCCGTAACGGGTGCCGATGCCCACCAATACACCGGCGACGATCAGTGCGAACCCGCTACTTTTGAACTCAATCTGTGGCAGCGTGGCGAAGATGCCCCATAGCAGTGGCGCGATAAGCAGGCCCAAGAGGAACAGTGCTTTCTCACTCACCCCCTCACTCCCACGCTGTAAAAGACTGCCGATCAGGCCGCTGATGCCTGCGATACGCCCGTTGGCGACGACGAACAGACTGGCCGCCAGGCCAATCAATGCGCCGCCGGCAAGGGATGACCAGGGCGTGAAGTTGAGCCAGTCGATATTCATGAAGCTTCTCCGCAGCAAAAATGTAACTAGATGGATTTCACCAGCAAGGCCACCGCCACCACCGCGGAAACCGCGGCGAAGCCTCTTTGTAAGTGTGGACCCGCCAGTCGTGCCGCGATCAGTTGCCCGCATGCCATTCCAACCAATGCTCCAATGGAAAACGGAATGGCCACTGCCCACTGCAAGTGCCCGGCTGCGGAGCTTGCCGCAACGCCGGAAATTGAAACCAGTGCAATAACGGCAAGAGACGTCGCAAGCACCGACTGCGCTGTCAAATTGGTGTATCGCTGGAGCGCCGGTACCATCACAAAGCCACCGCCCACGCCGAGCAAGCCGGAAAGCCCTCCCGCGACAATGCCAGAGAAGGTGAGTGCCCAGGCACACGGCCCCGTCCAGTTCAGCTTTCCCCGGTTCACGTCCAATAGGCAAGGCGGTGGTTTGGATGCGACGGCGGGCTTCGACTTCGTAGAGGGAGGGAGCGATCGTTGATAGACCCGCCATGCAACGTACATCAGCAACAAGGCAAACATGATCGTCAACGGACGGTTGGGCGTGCGCTGCGCCAGCCAAAGGCCAAGTGGAGAACAGACGATCCCCGCCCCTGCAATCAGAAGCGCAGCTTTATAGCGGACGGTGCCATTTTTGAGTCCCATCACGGCACCCAGGGTCGCGGCCAGACCGACAGCCATTAAACCAATTGGCCCTGCCTCGGCCATGCTCAGTCCCGCTCCAAACACCAGTAACGGAACAGCCAGTATGCCCCCTCCGGCACCGGTCAGCGCCAGAATGACCCCGACAGTAAGCCCGAGCAGTAAGACGATGATCATCTCGGTCCCCTTGCTTTCAGGCCTGGTTTCATACGTCAGCCATCTCGGGTTTCGCCATCCACTCGTGGCCCTTGAGCATTCCCTTCCAATACAGCGGTGGAAGAATCCGCTCTTTGAGCAGCCATGCCAGCCTCGATGGCCGGGTACCGTCAATCAGCCAGGATGGAAAACTGGGGGCGACCTTGCCGCCATAGGTGAATTCAGCCAGTACGATCTTGCCGCGCTCAACCGTCAGCGGGCATGAACCGTAACCGTCGTAATGGGCACTGCCTTTCGCTTTACCCATTGCCGCCAGCACATTATGAGCAACGACGGGCGCCTGCTTGCGTGCGGCTGCTGCGGTTTTGGCATTGCTGGAGTTGGTGGCGTCGCCCAGTGCGTGAATATTCACCCAGGTTTTATGGCGCAAAGTGGCAGGGTCGACATCGATCCAGCCAGCCGCGTCAGCGAGAGGGCTGACCCGAACGAAATCCGGCGCAATTTGCGGTGGCACCACATGAAGGAGATCAAAGTCACGCTTTACAAGCCGGGAGCTGCCATCCGGATTAACGCAGTTGAACGTTGCAGTCCGTGCGGGTCCGTTCACGCTGGTGAGTGTGTTGCCGAAATTCAGGTCGATGCCATAGGCCGTGACGTATTCCATCAGGGCTGGCACATAGTCGGGCACTCCGAACAGCACTGCGCCGGCGCTGCAAAACTCGATCTTGACGTTGTCCAGGACACCGGTACGCTTCCAATGATCGGCAGACAGGTACATGGCTTTTTGCGGCGCCCCGGCGCATTTGATCGGCATGGGCGGTTGCGTGAAAATCGCCCGTCCATCACGCAGTTGCTGCACCCGTTCCCACGTGTAAGGGGCAAGGTGATACAGGTAGTTTGACGTCACGCCGTTGCGGCCCAGGGTGTCCGACAAGCCTTCGATTGCATGCCAATTGAGTTTCAGGCCAGGGCACACGATCAGTTGCTCGTATTTGACGACTCTGCATCCATCAAGAATGACGGCATTTCTCTCGGGTTCGAAAGCGGCGACCGCCGACTTGATCCAATGCACACCGCGGGGGATGGTCGTTCCCATCGTGCGGGCGGTCCGGGGCGCATCGAAGACTCCACAACCGACAAGGGTCCAGCCAGGCTGGTAGTAGTGCACATCGGCCGGGTCGATGATGGCGACGTCGAGTCCAGGCTCTCGCGCCAATAAACTGGATGCAGTTGCGATACCTGCCGCACCGCCGCCGATGATGACCACGGCATGCTGCGCCTCAGCCACTTCGACCGGCGTGCGTCCCTGATTCGCAATCCGGCGAATGACGCCTTTCATATCGACCCCGGCTTTTTTGGCCGCCTCGACGATGTTTGGCAGGGATTGTTTGCCCGCTTGTGAGAGTGCCCACATCGTGGTCGAACGCATGCCGGAACGGCAATAGGCAAGCACCGGTTTTGGCAGTGTTTCAAGGAGTTTGCCGAAGGCGATACCTTGCTCGTCGGTGACTTTGCCTGATTCAGCGGGAAGGTAGTGCGCTTCAATGCCGACTGCTTCGGCCGCTCGTTTGATTTCGGCAAACAAGGGCTGATCACTGCCTTCGCCATCGGGACGGTTACAGACGATGCTGCGAAAACCGGCCTCTTTCAGTTCAGCCAATTGGTTGGGAAGAATCTGTTCTGATACTGACAGTCCAGGCGCAAGGTGACGAATGTCCATAAGTGACTCCGTTAGGGGGTTGTTCTTATGCGTATTTTGGGGAAGGCACATCAGGCGACGTTGAGCGGGATTTTCAGGTAGCGCGTCCCGTTCGCTTCAGGCTCAGGCAAATGCCCGGCGCGCATGTTGACCTGAACCGATGGCAGGATCAGTGTCGGCATTTCCAACGACGCATCACGCTTTGTGCGCATCGCCACAAACGCCTCCTCGCTGATGCCGTTACGGACGTGACCGTTGTGGACGCGCTGCTCGGCCACGGTACTGACGAATTGCATCTCGCGCCCGCCCGGCTGATAGTCGTGGCACATGTAGAGCAACGTATTGGCCGGCAGGCTCAGCACCTTGTTGATGGACTGGAACAACGTGCGAGCATTGCCACCGGGAAAGTCACAGCGTGCAGTACCGTAGTCAGGCATAAACAAGGTGTCGCCGACGAATGCCGCCGTTTCGGTGCCATCACTGATGACATAAGTCATACAGGCGGGTGTATGGCCGGGTGTATGGAGCGCGTGGCATTGCAGCGAGCCAATGGCAAACGGCTCGTCATTGACAAACAGGTGATCGAACTGACTCCCGTCGCGGGCCATATCGCCAGCGGTGTTGAACAGCTTGCCGAACACCTCCTGCACCGTCGTAATGTGGCTGCCTATCCCTATTTTTCCACCGAGCTTTTCTTTCAGGTAGGGTGCTGCCGTGAGGTGGTCCGCGTGAACGTGGGTCTCGAGAATCCAGGTGACCCTCGCATTGAGCTCGTTCACCCTCGCAATCAACTTGTCGGCAGACGTTGCGGCGGTGTGGCCGGACTTAGGGTCGTAATCAAGTACGCTGTCGATTAAAGCGCAGTGGTGGGTGCCCTTATCCAGCACAAGATAGCTGACGGTATTGGTAGCAGAATCGAAGAATCCTTCGACGTGAAGTTTTGCGCTCATGACTGTCTCCTCAGGGGGCTTTTACCAAGCCGCTCACACTAAGGACTGACATAGCAATAAGTCTGCCAGGCCGAGCTCCATAGAAAAACCGTCTTAACTGTTTGATTTTATGGAGTTTAATTTTATGGATCGGTTGGGGGTTTTCTACATTTGCCTGGATTCACTGCCATTGGCAGTCCGTATTGACAGTGTTGGCAGTGCCATCGCAGGATGGATGGACTTCCAGGAGCCACGATGAAGACTATCCTGCCCACCCAAGCCCGATCGCTCCCGCACTCGGATCAAGTGCAGTCACTTGTTTCGTTTCTTGAACACGAACCCCAGCCGATGATCGTGCTCGATCCGGACTACAACATCCTGGCTGCCAACACGGCCTATCAACGGCAGTTTGGCAGCGCTGACAAACCTTTTATCGGCCATAAGTGCTATCAAATCTCACACCATTACGACGTCCCTTGTGATCAGGCGGGTGAGAACTGCCCGATGAAAAAGGCGCAGGAAATGCGCGGACCGGATCGTGTTTTGCACATTCACCATACGCCTCGCGGTCCTGAGCATGTCGACGTCGAATTGCGCCCGATTCTGGACCAGCAGGGTGTTATTACTGCTTACGTAGAGCGTCTCACCCTGGTCCGCAGTGCATCAGCACGACCCAGCAACGAAGGGTTGGTCGGCCGTTCACCCGCCTTTAATCGTGCCCTGTCGGAGCTGCAGCGGGTGGCTCCCTCAATGCTGCCGGTGCTGCTGCTAGGCGAGTCCGGTACGGGCAAAGAACTGTTCGCCCGCGCTGTACATGAAACCAGCGAGCGGGCCGCTGGACCTTTTGTCGTCGTTGATTGCTCTGGATTGACCGAAACGTTATTTGAGAGCGAACTGTTCGGCCATGAAAAAGGAGCATTCACCGGTGCCACCACGCGCAAGCCTGGCTTGGTCGAAACGGCTCAGGGCGGCACGTTGTTTCTGGATGAGATTGGCGATGTACCACTGGCAATGCAGGTGAAGCTTTTGCGCCTGATTGAATCGGGTACCTATCGCCGGGTAGGGAGTGTCGAGACCTTTCACGCTAACTTCAGGTTAATTGCTGCGACCCACAAACCATTGGAAAAAATGATGGTGGAAGGTGAGTTCAGGCAGGACCTGTACTACCGCATCAGCGCCTTTCCAATTCATTTACCACCCTTGCGCGACCGGGTTGAAGACATTGGGTTGCTGGTCAATTCATTTCTACAGCGTGCCGTTACGGGCAAGCGACCGCTGACAATAGAAACTGAAGCTCTGGCGCAATTACAGGGGTATCACTGGCCCGGCAATATCCGTGAACTACGCAATGTTCTGGAGAGAGCCAGTCTGTTCGCTGACGATGGTGTGATCCGCTCCATCCATTTGCCACAGGCATCGGTGGCGACATCTGCTCGGGCCTGTGCTTCAACCCCGTTCGACGGCAGCTCGCTGGCACAGGCACTGGCTACTTTCAAAGGTACCCGCAGTGAGTTGGCCACGCACATGGGGATTAGCGAACGAACGCTGTACAGACGCCTGAAAGAGCAGGGGCTGGCCTAGTCGCCAGCCCTCGTGCCGCATGTTTGCCATTGACTGCCAGCGCCAGACCACCGCGCCTAACCTCTCTGATGCTGGGAGGACTGACCGCTTCGGGTGGTAAATGGCCTGTGGCCGGACTGGAAATCTGAACAGTCAGCGCCGTCCAACCGGTATGGGCGGCGCTGGTCTAGATCCAGACGTCGTTATTTGCCGTGCGCTCGCCACCTTCATGGCCGGTATTCAGTATTGCGCGAGGTTCGATCATCATCAGCCTGGCTTCGCCCTCTGCGGCGGTTCTGTGCTCTACGCCTCGTGGCACCACGTACAGCTCGCCTGGGGCGACATATACGCTGCCATGGGGCAGATCAATACGCAGCGTTCCCTCCAACACAAAAAAAGCTTCGTCGGTTTCCGGGTGCGAGTGCCAAATGAACTCGCCCTCAATGCGTACGACCTTGAACTGGTAGTCGTTCATCTCGGCAACCACCCGTGGGCTCCATGGCTGATCGATGAGCGAAGCCTTGTGGGCGAGGTTGACGGCGTGCGCGCCTGGTTCTTTGAGAAAATCTGGCATGGTGGGTCTCCGTTAAAAGTGAGTCATTACCCTAACGGAGAGACTTGGGCTCGGGCTTGTACGATCCTGCAAGTTGACGCTGGGCTCGAATACGCTCCAGCCAGCGCATGGGCGGCACGCCGAAACAGGCGGTGAAATGTCGGTTCATATGGCTCTGGTCGTGGAAGCCCGCTGCCAGTGCTGCGTCTACGAGCGTGAAGCGATCAAGAATCAGCGCACGGAACAAGTCCAGACGGCGCAACGTTACAAAGCGATAGGGGCTGGTGCCGAATAACGCTCTGAAGTCACGCGACAGGCTCCAGCGTTCACGCCCGCAGGCGTGTTCGAGCATCTCCAGGGTAATCCCCACATGAAGATTGGCCATGATGAACTCTCTTGCCCGCTTGGCTGCCTGGTAGTCCGGGTTTTTACGCCCGCGCGGTTTGCCTGCGACCGCTCGCAGCGCCATTGCAAGGTCAAACAATGCGTCCTGCTCCTCCAGGGAGTCGAGCGGATGATCCATTGCCTGCACGAAAGGTTGGCTGGCGTGATACAGGCGCGAATCATTGGACAGACCACCGGCAACATAGGGCAGTGACTCTCCGCCAAGTACTTGCTGAATCATGGCGGGGTCGACATAGGCCATGCGGTAACGGAAGCCCGCCTCGGTCCCGGCCATGCCGTCATGTAGCTCGTCTGGATGCAGTACCAGCGTATTCCCCGGTATACCGTGGCGCAAAGCGCCCTTGTAATGGAAGCTCTGTACGCCTGACAGTGTCCGGCCGATGGAGTAGGTGTCATGGCGATGCGGGTCGTATCCATGCCCCCCGAACCATGCTTCGATTCGTTCTATTCGCCCGGGTTCGGCATTTCGCAGAACCCAGTCCGTTGCTGAGAAAGCGTTCTTTCGATCCATGAATGGCTGTCCGGGAATGCCTGAATTTATCTGGGCTGTGATCCGCCGTCGATGGAACAACTATACCTACGCGAGGATTACGGGGGCAGGCTTTATCAAAAGGAGAGCCTGACTCGCAATCCACGAATTTCGTTAGCCGTTCCAGCTGAACGCATCAATTTCCCGTCGTCATCGGTGGCATCGTCAGCCTCCGATTTTATCCAGGGCCAAAACAATGCGTTCCGCCGCCTCTTGGTCACCACGCTTTCTGAGTTCGCTAGCCACTTGGTTCAACTGCTGCGCCGTGAGGCCAACATTCATGCTGATCTTCAGGTGCGACTCCAACTGCGGCGCTAACCCTGGCATCGCGGCAAGTGCCCCAACAGTGGCCAGCTCACGAGCAGCCCAATCGAGATTGTCTCGGGCGAAGATATCGCCGAACAAGTGAACCTTCAGAAACTGGTCAATGGCAGGGGCGAACTCAAACAGCGGCCCTGAGACCGGCGCACCCACCAGACGGGTTTGATTGTCGGTGCCCAGTTCGAGCAAAGCGTGCCCCGACGGCACGGGGCCCGGTTCGCGTCCCGGCTCGTCGTGAACGCTGCGTGCTTCGCGCTCTTGCAACAAACTCATCAGTTGCGAAAGTGCATTGAGGCTGCGCGGGAAACCGGCATACGCATAGAGCTGAACGAGGATTTCCTTGCACTCGCTGATCGTCAGGCCGGCATCGAGACCGCGAATGAGCGCATCGCGCAAACGGGGCATATCGCCGGTGGCCATGGTGGCGCCGATAGAGGCGACAGCCAGTTGTTTTGCAGTCAGGATTTGTTCCGTCACTGTCGTTGTCTCCGAATTGTGTGTGGTACTGGCACTCGATACGTGAGCACGTAACCCGTCCGCCGAAAACGTCACATCAGTCGCAGCGGCGAGGGGGACAGCCGGTAGGGCAAATGGCATCCAGGCCGCCAACCAGAGGCTTTTCCATCCCGGGGAATGAGCGCTAACCATCGCATTGCTCCTTCGAATAGCGGCGTTCAGCTGGTGTGCGGCACCGGCGAACGCGAGGTTAGAAAGATCAGCAAGGCGGCGAGCATCAGCATCGCGGCGCTGGCGATAAATGTGCTCTGGTAGCCGAGAGCGTCAAACAGTACGCCGCCGACGGTAGAGCCCAGTGCGATAGACAATTGAACAATCGCCACCATCAGGCCGCCGCCTGCTTCGGCGTGATTCGGCAAGGCGTGCGCAATCCAGCTCCACCAGCCCACTGGCGCTGCCGTCGCCACAAAGCCCCATAGTCCGAGCAATACCGCTACAGCGATAAGCCAGGTGCCAGCCGGAATCAGCGCTAGCGCAATAACCGCCATCAGCAGCGAGATGGTTTTCAGGGTGCCGTAGAGGCCGCGCTTGAGGACTACACCGATCAGCGTTGTGCCGCAAAAGCCAGCGACGCCAATCACCAATAGCAGCAGAGAAAGCATCGGCACGTTGACCTGGGTGACCGTTTCCAGAAACGGGCGCAGGTAGGTGAACAGCGTAAATTGGCCCATAAAAAACAAGCCTGCGGCGGCCATGCCCAGCGCCACCTTGCGATTCGACAGGAGTTTGAAAACATTGCCAGCACCCGACGAACGCTTCTGCGTTGCCATGCTTGGCAGGCTTATCCACTGCCAAACCAGCGCAATCAGCGCCACGGGAACCAGGCACAAAAACGCACCGCGCCAACCCACAACCGAGCCCAAATAACTGCCCAATGGCGCTGCCACCACAGTCGCCAGGGCGTTGCCACCGTTGAAAACAGCGAGCGCCTTGGGCACGTCTGCGGCAGGCACGAGGCGCATCGCAGTGGCCGCCGACATAGACCAAAATCCGCCAATCACAACGCCGATCAGGGCTCGCCCAGCCATGTAGATCAAGTAGTTCGGGGCGAGCGCCACAATGGCGCCCGATACGGCCATCAAACTGGTCAGGGCTAGCAGCAGAGTCTTTCTGTTCAAGGCGCCGGCGACCCAACTGATCGACAGGCTGGCCAACACCGCAAATGCTCCAGAGATGGCAAGCCCCTGTCCCGCCAGGCCTTGGCTGACCTGCAGGTCGTTTGCCAAGGGTGTCAGCAGGCTGACCGGCATGAACTCCGAGGCGATCAGCGCAAATACGCAGAGCGTCATCGCATAAACGCCTCCCCAATGACCGGTACGCGTACTTGTCTCGCTGAGGGCGGTGGCTTGCAAGTGGACGTCAGCGCTCATTTCAGGTGGGCCTGAAAGAACTGGGTCAGCTTGGCGAAAGGAATCAGGTCGACACGGTCATACAGATCGACATGACCTGCGTTGGGCACAATGACCAACTCTTTAGGTTCGCCTGCCAGGCGAAACGCCTCTTCGCTGAACTCGCGGGAGTGGGCGTTCTCACCTGCAATAAACAACATCGGGCGCGGCGAAATGCTCTCGATATCTGCGAATGGGTAGAAATTCATGAACTTGGTATTACTGCTCAGCGTCGGGCGGGTGGTCTGTTGCGGCGTTGAGCCGGCCGGGGTGAATTCGCCACGCGGGGTGCGGTAGAAGTCAAAGAACTCGCGCTGGATAGGATGAGTGTCGGCATTGAGCTCCAGCACCGTGCCGCCGGTGTATTCGATATTGCCACCGGTAAATTCCGTATAACGCTGCTCGGCCGCGGCCGCGATGAGTCGCTTGCGCTCCTCAAGGGTTTGCGAGTGCTTGAGCCCGTTGCGGTTGGCGGCGCCCATGTCATACATGCTGACCGTGGCGATGGCTTTCATGCGCGGGTCGATCTTGGCGGCACTGATGACAAAGCTGCCGCTGCCACAAATCCCCAGCACGCCAATGCGCTGGCGGTCGATAAACGGCCGCGTGCCGAGGTAATCCACGGCGGCGCTGAAGTCCTCGGCGTACATGTCTGGCAGTACCGCGTTACGGGGTTGGCCTTCGCTTTCGCCCCAGAACGACAAATCCAGCGCCAGGGTAACGAAGCCTTGTTCCGCCAGTTTTTGCGCATAGAGGTTGGAGCTTTGCTCCTTTACCGCGCCCATGGGGTGGCCAACGATAATGGCCGGGTTGCGTGTGCCGCTGTCCAGCCCTTTTGGCATGAACAGATTGCCCACGACATTGAGCTGGTACTGATTCTTGAAGCTGACCTTTTGCACGGTCACCTTGTCACTTTTAAAGAAATTATCTGCACCGTTGGACATATCGGCTCCTAAGGCGGTGAATGAACTGATGAGCAACCCGAGCATTACGAGAAGTCTTTTCATGGGGTGTCCTAATGACGGAAAGCTGAAGGCGACGCAGGCAGTTAGCGCGAGGCTTGCTCTGTTTCATGCCGAGAGGCTTGGATGGCGTAAGTGTCACGCAATAAAGAGATTTTGATTAGCTAATGAATGCTTAATGCGGCTATAACCCTACCTAATCAATCGTTCGAGCGTTCCCGCTATGGCCAAACCCAATTTCAATGATCTGCTGGCTTTCGTGACCGTGGCGCGGCTGGGCAGCTTTACCCGCGCGGCGGTACAACTTGGGGTGACGCAATCGGCTGTGAGCCAGGTGGTTTCCGCACTGGAAGATCGTTTGAAAATTCGCTTGCTGACTCGCACCACGCGCAGCGTGTCGCTGACGGCGGCGGGCGAGCGATTGCTGGCAGCGGTGGGTCGTCGCTTCGACGAAATCGAGGCCGAAGTGGAAGCGTTGACCGAGCTGCGGGATAAACCGGCCGGCACGGTACGCATTACCTGCGGTGACAACATCATCAAGACAACGCTGCTGCCCAAGTTGACGCCGCTGTTGCAGATGTACCCGGACATCAAGCTGGAATTCGATATCAACTATGGGTTTCGCGATATCGTCGCCGACCGCTTCGATGCCGGCGTGCGCTTCAGCGACACGGTGGCCCAGGACATGATCGCCGTGCCCATTGGCCCGCCGATACGAATGGCCGTCGTTGCTGCGCCAGGCTACTTCGCGAAAAACCCCGCCCCGCAACACCCTCGCGATCTGGCAGCGCATCGCTGTATCGATATCCGTTTTCCCACCTATGACGGCGTGGATGCATGGGAATTCGAACGCCTGGGCAAGAAGCTTAAAGTGCGTGTAGACGGCCAGCTGGTATTCAATTCCACCACCCATATCGCCGATGCTGCGGTGGGTGGGCTGGGCATCGCCTATCTGCCCGAGGACGAGTTTGCCCCGCATCTAACCGAAGGACGGCTCGTTCGGGTACTGGAGGACTGGTGTGAACCCTTCGGCGGCTTTCATCTGTATTACCCCAGCCGCCGACAACCCTCCCAGGCGTTTTCGCTGGTCGTTGATGCGTTGCGGGTTGATCGTTCGCCTCCGACCTCAACACCCGAGCGCACGGCCTCTAAAAGTTGATTTTGAAGCCCACCATCGCGTCATACCCGTGACTGTCGCCAACAAGCCATCTTGTCATTTGCCAAGGCTTCGGGCAGGGTCGATGACACGGACATCTCTGCCGAAGGAGTCAACCATGTCAAAGCTATATCCGAGTATCGATCCCGAGGGTCTGGTCGAGTACTCAGTGGTCTACACCGACCGCTCGCTCAACCACATGTCGCAGTCATTTCAAGGCGTGATGAAGAACATTTCCAGCACCCTGAAACAGGTCTACAACGCCCAGGCTGTTGCGGTGGTGCCGGGCAGTGGCACCTTCGGCATGGAAGCGGTGGCGCGTCAGTTTGCCTCCGGCCAACAATGCCTGGTGATACGCAACGGCTGGTTCAGCTATCGCTGGAGCCAGATCCTCGACATGGGCAACATCCCGGCGGCTACGACTGTGCTCAAAGCCCGACCGGTCGACACGGGTCGCCAGGCTGCGTACGCCCCAGCCCCTCTGGACGAAGTGCTGGCAGCCATTGCGGCGCACAAGCCGCAGATTGTCTTTGCGCCCCATGTTGAAACCTCATCAGGGATTATCCTGCCTGACGAGTACCTGCGGGCCGTCGGCGACGCGGTGCATGCGGTGGGGGGCCTGTTCGTGCTGGACTGCATCGCTTCAGGCACGCTGTGGGTGGATATGCAGAAATGCGCAGTCGACGTGCTGATCAGCGCACCACAGAAAGGCTGGAGCGCCTCACCTTGCTGCGCCCTGGTGATGCTCAGTTCGTTGGCCCTCCAGCGCATCGAACAGACGCAGAGCAGCAGCTTCGCCTGCGACCTGAAAAAGTGGCTGCAGATCATGCAGGCCTACGAACAGGGCGGGCATGCCTACCACGCGACCATGCCCAGCGATTCCCTCGCGCGATTTAACGAAGTGATGAAAGAGACGCAAGCCTACGGTTTCGACAAGGTCCGCGCCGAGCAGCAGGCACTGGGCGATCGGGTGCGCGCCATGTTGACCGGCAAAGGCATCAAAAGCGTGGCCGCAGCCGGTTTTCAGGCCCCTGGCGTCGTGGTGAGCTACACCGATGATGCCGACATCAAGAACGGCAAGAAATTTGCCAGCCACGGCCTGCAGATCGCCGCCGGAGTGCCGTTGCAATGCGACGAGCCGGCCGACTTCCAGACGTTCCGCATCGGTCTGTTCGGACTCGAAAAGCTGCACAACATCGAGCGTACGGTCAGCACCCTCGAGCAGGCACTGGACGAGGTGATGGGGGGCGACTCGCACTGACTCAAAGCAGGCTCCACGACACCCCGAGGTACATCGCCATGCCTTCACCGGGCGTGGATCGCGCCGCGTCGAGCCCTTTGTCGTCGTAGCCCGGGGTGACGGTGGCGGCGTAGTGCTTGTCTGTCAGGTTGCGCATGTCCAGCCACGTCTGCCAGTCGCCCTTGGGCGCGTTGTAACCCAGCGTCGCACCGAATATCGCGTAGGGATCGGCGTAGTAGCTGTTGGCGTAGTCGACTGCAACCTTCGATACCCACTGCGTGTTGAACGCCGCGAAGAAACCCTGTGGCCAGTCGTAGCGCAGTTCGCCCTGGTAGTAGTGCATCGGCAGGCCCGGCAGGCGGTTGTCGCCGAAGCGCTCGTCGTCGCGGTAATGGAAATCACTGAAGGTGTAGCTCTGGCGCAGGCTCAATTGGCCACCGCGGTCCGGCGACCACAGGGTGCTCAACAGGCTGGCTTCCACACCCTGATGCACGGTCGGGCTGGCGTTGAGTTCGTAGGGCGTGGTGGCGTTGGCATCCGGCAACACCGAGAGCAATTCGTTGTGCACTTGGGCGTAATACCAGGCCAGGCTCCATTGGCCCATTGCGCTGTCGCCGCGACCGCCGAGCTCCAGGGTGGTCGCGGTCTGGTTTTTCAGTTCGATCGGATCGCGCTGGGCACCCGTGGCCGGGCCAGTGTCTGCGGGGAATCGCACGTTGGAGCTGTAGATCAGCGACCAGGGGTGCGGCGCTTCCACCGAGCGGCTGAGGTTGCCGAACAGCTGCAAGTCGGGCGTCAGTTGATAGCGCAGCCCCACGCGCGGGGCGTAGTCCCAATCGCTCAGGCTGGTCTTGCCGCCCGTTTCGGGGTAGGTCACCGCGCTTTCTCGGCGGGTATAGAGGGCGGCGAGGCCGGTGGTCAGCCACAGGTCGTCGGCGATCTCCAGATCATTGCCCACGTGCAGCACGGTGTCCGAACCCTGATAGGTGAAGTCGCGAATGTGCGTGCCCGGCGCGTAACCGGCGGTGTTGCCGGTGGGAATGCGCACCTGCTCGCTGGCGCCGGCGTTGGGCAGGTGCTTGGTCACGCGCAGGCCCGTTGTGCTTTGGCTTTGCAGGCCCCAGAGGGTATCGCGACGCTTGTAATCGAACGTGCCGCTGACATCGGTGTACGCGACCTTCAAGCGGTTCGGACCTTCGCGTAAATCCATCGGGTAGTCGTGGTAGACAAGGCCGGTCTGGATGCTCGAATCGTCATCGATGTAGTAGGTGGTCTTGTTGCCGATAAACGTGCTGCCGGGCTGCTCACGGCGGTCATCGCGCGACACGTAGGCGGGGTTGGCTGCCCGTGGATCGTGTTCGATGGAGTCCTTGGTTACCCGACCGGCGAGGTCGTTATCGGTCTGGCGGTAGCGCAGGTAGAAGCGGGTTTCCAGGTTCGGGTTGAAGCGATAACCGAAGTTGGCAATCACCCCCTGGCTGTCGCTGGCGGTGTGGTCCTGATAGCCATCGGCATTTGCATCGGTCATCGACACGTAGTAATCGAAGTCGCCCAGGACTTGCCCGGAGCTGACCTGGCGTTGCTGATAGCCATGGCTGCCGGTCGCGTAGCGCACTTGCAATTTCGGTGCGTCGTAGCCGGTGTGGCTGATGTAATCGATGGCGCCACCCAGCGCCAGTGCGCCCCTGTCGAAACCGTTGGCTCCGCGCAGTACTTCCACATGATCGAGCCACAAGGGTTCCAGCAACTCATAGGGCGTGCCGCCGGGGCCGGTCAGCGGCAGACCGTCGAGCATGGCGTACAACCCCGAGGCGTGGGCGCCGGGAGCACGGTTGATCCCCGAGCCGCGGATCGAAATCTTCACCCCTTCGTTGCCCGCCGACTGCGCATAAATCCCCGGTTGGTAAGCCAGCACATCCTGATTGCTGGCCACGCGGCCCTGCAGAGGCCGGCGCATGTCGACCACGTTGCTACCGCCAGGCACTTGCGCAAGCCGCGCCGTGGCCTGTTCGATCGACAGATCTTCGCCACTTTGATCCTCAGCCCCGATCAACACTTGCCCCAGCTCAATCCCCTGGGCCTCGACCACGGTCGGGCAAACGAGGGCCAGCCCCAGTAGCGCAGCAGGGAAGGATTTGGGCGAGGGCATCGAACGAACTCCAGACATTTAGACACGGGCAGTGAACACTGCGACGTAAGAATGAACGAAGGGAGCACATGGCAAATTTGCTTTTTTCGTTGAACCAGAACGGGTTGGGGCGGGCAAGCCAGTCTTGTCACCGACCATCGTCTTCAGTCATGCCGGTACAACGTCGCTGCCTTCAACCAACAGCATGCGGTATTCGGCGCCCTTCAGACGATGCAAACGCGCCGCTTGATAGGCCGGGCTTGCATACCACGCGCGTGCTGCGGCCATGTCGGGGAAACGCAGGATCGCAACGCCTTCCGCCGAGGGACCTTCGAGCACTTCGAGCTGACCGTAGAAGGCAACGCGGGTGATGTCGTGGCCCGCACGGGCGGCGGGGGCTTTCTGCGCATACGCCTGCATTTGCGCGGCGTCTTTGGTTTCTTCGCGGATGAAAATGACGTAGGCGGACATGGTTAATTCCTCAGTGAAATCATGAACAGTGCAAAGCGGGTTTCAGTGGGTGACTGCGACAGGCCGCAAGTTGCGGATGCGAGCCCTGCCGCAGAGATCCGGCAAGGCTCGCGTCAGGGCATGCTCAGCGCAACGCTTCAACGATGGCTTTTGCCAACAGGGCGCTGGAGGCGGGGTTTTGCCCGGTCAGCAAGCGCCCGTCGACCACGACTTTTTCCTGCCACGCCGCGGCCGACGAATACTCGGCACCTTCGGCACGCAACGCGTCTTCCAGATTGAACGGCACGTCTGCCTGTGCGTAGCCGGCTTCTTCTTCGTTGGAGAACGAGGTCAGCTTGCGGCCGCGAATCAGCGGAGTGCCGTCCTCCAGTTTCGCGCCGAGGAAGGCCGCCGGGCCATGGCAGACGGCCGCGACAATTTTGCCGCCGTTCCAGGCCCTCTCCACCGCACGCTTGACGTCAGGATCGTTGGCGATATCCACCATCGGGCCCAGGCCGCCAGGGAAGAAGATCGCGTCGTAGTCCAGGACATCCACTTGCGACAGCTTGCGGCTGTTGGCCATGCGCCGGATCGCCGCGCTGTTGCGGAATGCCCGTTGCGCCGGATCGCTTTCGTCGTAACCGTCTTCCGGCGGCGTGCCGCCCAGTGGCGACGCGTATTCCACCGCCACGCCTGCTTCGGCGAACACCTCATAAGGGTGAGCGACCTCAGGGAAGAAGTACCCGGTGCGACGCTGGTTCGGGCCGATTTCGGCGGTGTTGGTCAGGATGAACAGGACGTGTTTGATGCTCATGATGAATTCCTCGAGTTGAACAGGCTGCAATGGATTTGGCGGATCCCTTTGGATGGGCTAACTTTGCCCCACGCCCAGATATTCGAGAAATTTACTTATCTGATTTTAGATATTCACAGAGCGTTATGAGTCATGCGATACGATCTCAATCTTCTGCCGGTGTTCATGGCGCTGATGGAGGAGCGCAGTGTTACCCGCGCTGCCGTCCGCCTCGGCATTACCCAGCCTGCGTTGTCGAACGCACTGAATCGGCTGCGGGACACACTGCGCGATCCTCTGTTCATCCGTGAGCGCTATGGCATCAAACCCACGCAGTTCGCTGAAGAGATCGCCCCGGTGATCCTGGAAACCCTGGCCAGGCTCGATGAAGTGATCATCGGCCGACAGCATTTCGATCCCGCCACGTCCACCCGGCAGTTCAACATCGCGCCGAACAGCTTTGTCGAGATTGTTCTGATGCCGCGCATCATTGCCAAACTTCGGCAGCAGGCGCCCGGGGTCAAAGTGTCCCTGACGCCCTACGGCAATGATCTGACGGAGACGGGGGTGATCTCGGGAACGACCGACATGGCGCTGGGGCGCATCATCGATCCGCCGGACAATTTGATCGTTCAGCATTTGATGGACGATGGCCTGGCCTGCGTCGTGCGCGCCGACCATCCCGATATCGCCGACAGCCTGTCGCGCGAGCAATACGAGCAGTTGCGGCATGTCAACGTGCTGCCGCCGGGACGGATGCGCGTCGGCCTTTTCCAGGCACTTGAGCGACAGGGATTGCGGCGTGATCTGGCGATTTCCGTGACGCATTTCCTCGCGGTGCCGGAAATCATCGCGGTGACCGATTACTGCGCGACGCTGCCTCGACTGATTTGCCGGCAGATCGCCAAAGACCCGCGGCTCAAAATCGTGCCGTCGCCTGTCGACCTCGGCAGCTTTCCCGTCGAGATCGCCTGGCATGTGCGTTATCGGCAAGACCCGGCGCACCAGTGGTTGCGCCAGCTATTGGTGGAAACTGCGTCTGAGCTGACAGGGGAAACCACTGAGCCCGGTGAGTGACGGGGCTGGCACGGGTAAAATTGTTGGCTGCGCGGTGCTCCGGGGGAACACCGCTTTGTGAGGAGAAGCGGTGTCGGCAGACCTCGCTGTTACTGCTTTGGCTCTTTGACTTCGTCTGGTGAGCCGCTCGACGTCGCGGCATCTTTTTCGGCGGCGCTTGTGTCGGCCCCGGAGTTGGAGCCCGATGCCTCTTCGCCCTTTTTGTCGGCCTTGTCCGCGTTGGATTCAGCGCCTTGGGCATGGTTGACGCCCGGCAGGGCAGCAGGAGGAACAGCGGAGCCGGAGCTGGTTTTGTCAGCGGCGAAGGCGAAAAGCGAGCCGGTCGACATCAGGCTCGCAAGCAGGAACACAGCGGCTTTACGATTCATGATTCGAGTCTTCTATAGGGGGGATGTACAACGTTGGAATAGCGGGAGACGGGAAGGTGCTGAGCGGCTGACCAGCGGTTATCAGCGACTAGTTACAGGCGTCGGCGACCGCTTTCTCGGCCCGATTGAGTTCCTGTTTGATGTCGGTGGTGATGCGCTGTTTTTTCAGTTCTTGACCCAGGAACGGTTGGTCGCCTTTGGATTTTACTTCCGCATCTTCGGCAACGATCTGCGCTTCGATGACGGCCGAATGTTCGTCGATCACCGCATTGACCTCTGCTTCATTGCGGGCGGTATCCAGCGCTTGAACCAGTTTGCCGGCCTCGGCTTTTTCAGCCTCGGCATAGCCTTCGACCGACAGACCGGCGGTCATGGCCCGCGCCTGGGTTTTCAGGTCTTTGAGATGCTCCTGGTTTGCCAGGCACACCGCTGCCTGGCGCTGGTTTTCGACGTGCTCCCAGCGATTCAGCCCATAGATTCCGGCGCCCACAACGATGAGGGTCAGGGCGGCACCCAGCACTTTGCTTTTCATCTCTCACCCCGCGTGTGCGCCGCGAAACAGTCTTTCGCCATCATTGGCTGACTCCATTCAAGGATAAAAAAGCGTAGCAGACCCCGTATCCAGTTTGCTCGATACATGCTTTACCGGCTGGACGTGCGACGAGAGGAGGGCGCCTCACTCTGCACCCTCCTTTTGATAAGGGTATTACCTAGCGTACTGCGGCAAATCCCGTGATCAAGGGGGGTTGCCTCAATATCCCGGATCCGGGCGCTGACATAGGCTGGCGCAATGGGAAGCCGTCGATGGCTGACAATTGCCGGAGTGGGTTATGCGTTTTTTTGAATTGATCACTTTTACGGTGCGCGTACGCACGGTGGCGGACGCGCTGGCGCGTATCGAGTTAGCGTTGGCACAGCCAGAGGTGGGCGGCACGCTGATGGGGTGCTGGGCTTCGGAGCTGGGCAAGCTGAACCAGATCGCCGTGCTGCGCGGTTATGCCGACGAAAACCTCAGGCAAACGGAGCGCGAGCGGTTTCTGCTGGCGGGCGACGTGTTTGGCATCGGTGCGTACATCACCGATTTGCGCATTGAAAACTACAGCCTGTTTCCCTTCCTTGAGCCCCTGAGTGCCGGTCAGCACGGCCCGTTCTACGAGCTGCGAGTGTACGACCTGATCAGCAGCGGCCTGCAACCGACCCTCGACGGTTGGCGCAAAGCCATCGAAGCACGCACCGCCGAACCGTATTCACCGGTGTATGCGGCCTTTTACGCCACCGACGGCTCGCTGCCGCGCTACTTGCACATCTGGCCCTGGACGACCCTTGAACAGCGCCTGCAAGTGCGCACCCAAGCCGTCGCCGACGGCGTCTGGCCACCGGAAAACTCCGGCCCGCAACTGCAGGACATGTGCTCGACGATTTATCTGCCGGCGAAGTTTTCGCCGTTGCAGTGAAGCGGCGTTCTCCGGCGTTGGCTCAAAATCGATCCAGCCTGTAAGCCGCAATCGTCGGTAATCCATGGCGCTGGAAAATGCTCGCCGGTGAGGCCAATTGGGCGATCAGTTCCGCGGTGACCGCCGCCTGCGTCAACCCCAGATGCTGGTGCCCGAAGGCGAGCAGTACCTTGCCGTCGCACGCGCTGTCGATGATCGGCAGCGAGTCCGGCAGGGACGGGCGAAACCCCATCCACGGCGTCGCCGCGTCAGCGTTGAGGTCACGACGGAACAGGCCTTTGCTCAGACGGTGCAACTGCCATGCACGCGCCATGTTCGGCGGGCTGTCGAGGCCGGCGAACTCGACGGTTCCCGCCAGCCGCAGCCCGTCTGTCATCGGCGTCATGATGAACTTGCGCTCCAGCGAGGTGACGGCGAACGGCAACCGCTCACGCTCGTGGGGCAGCATCAGGTGATAACCGCGCTCGGTGTCCAGCGGCACTTTTTTACCGGTCAGCGCCTGTGTGAGCTGCGCTGAATGAGCGCCGCAGGCGATCAGGACCCGGTGGCTGCTCAGCTCTCCCTGATCGGTGATCAGCGACACCCCCCCTGCAGCCAGATGTCCGCCCTGCACCCGGCGCTTGAGAAATTGCACACCACTGGCTTTAGCTGCGTGGACCAGTTCGCAGACCACGCGATAAGGGTCGAGGAAATGCCCCGTGCGCTCAAAGAACAATCCACCCTGAAGGTGTTCGCTCAGTTGCGGTGCGGCATCGCGCACGGCGTCGGCCTGCCAGCGCTCGACCGGCACCTGTTGCTGGCGCATGCGCGCCTGTAGCGCTTCAATCGCCGGTTGTGAGTCGGTGCGCTCGAACACCAGCAACGAACCGTCTTCCTTGAGCAGGTCGGGACGGACGATCGTCTGCAACAGCCGTTGCCACGCGCCGAGGCTGCTTTCATTGAGCGCGCGTATGCCGGCCACCGTGCGCTGGAATGGCGCCGGACGCAGGTTCAACAGTAGCCGGGCAAACCACGGCAGGGCGCGCGGCGTGTATTTCCAGTCCAGGCGCAACGGCCCCATCGGGTCCATCAGCATGGCAGGCAAGCGTTTCAGGATCGACAAGTCAGCGATGGGAAACACCTGCTCGGTTGCCAGATGCCCGGCATTGCCGAACGAGGCGCCATGACCGGGCTCCTGCTGGTCGACGACCGTCACCCGCAGCCCCTGACGCGCCAGTTGCAGCGCGCAGGCGACGCCGATGATTCCCGCGCCGATGACGGTGATGTCGTGGCGATTGTTGGCAGTGGAATCGTTGGGCATGTCCTAGGCCTCGACGTTCTGCTCGGCCGACCAGTGCTCGTACCACTGGCGGAACAATGCGTACTGGATCTCGGCGTAACGACGCTGGGCATCGCTGAGGACGTCAGTTTGGTTGAAGTGCAGGGCGTATTCCTTGTCGCCGTTGAGCACCATCAGGTGTTTGTAATAGAGCACCAGGTCGCAGCCTTCGTCGAAGGACGACAGCACCGCCAGGGCCGCTTCCAGTTCCCGGGCCTGACGGCGGGCCTTGGCGTCGCCTTTGGCGGCTTGTTTGCTCAGGGCCACCAGTTGCAGCACCTCGCGCGGCAGCGCATTGCCGATACCGGTAATTGCGCCGGTGGCGTTGCAGTTGACGAAGCCGTGCACCACTTGGGTGTCGACACCGACCATCAAGGTCACGTCGTCGTCCTGGGAGGTGATGTGTTCAGCGGCGTAGCGCAGGTCGGCGGCACCCCCGAATTCCTTGAAGCCAATCAGGTTCGGGTATTCGCGACGCAGTTCGAAGAACAGGTCCGCACGGGTCGCGAAGCCGTAGTAAGGGCTGTTGTAGATCACGGCCGGCAACCCCGGGGCCGCCTTGAGAATTGCCGCAAAGTGCGCTTTTTGCGCGGTTGCCGACGCGCCACGGGACAGCACGCGCGGAATGACCATCAGGCCATGGGCGCCGACTTTGGCGGCGTGAGCCGCGTGGGACACTGCTTCGCGGCTGTTGACCGCCCCGGTGCCGACGATGGTCGGGATGCCGGCGGCCACCAGTCGTGCCACGCCTTCCTGACGCTCGGCTTCGGTCAGCAACGGCCAGTCACCCATGGAACCGCAGTACACGACGGCGCTCATGCCGATGTCGATCAGCTCGCGACCCTTGGCCACCAGTGCGTCGAAGTCCGGTTTGCGCTCAGCAGTGCAGGGGGTCATCAGTGCAGGCATGCAGCCAGTGAAAATGTTGTCGCTCATTGTTGTATCTCCTTGAAGCGTTCATTCAGATCTGTTGAGGGTGCAGGCGCCGCGAGGACGGCATCCGGCGCGGGGCTCAAATGCCCCACGCAAAGGGATCCTGTTCGTCGATCAGCAGCGTGGCGTCAGCGGTCATGTAGGCGCGGCCGGTGATGGATGGGCGCACGCGTTCGCCTTCCCATGCATAGCTGCCGACAAACCGGCTGCCGGTGATGCTGGCCTGGACCCAGCGCTCACCGGCGGCGAGTTTTCCATCGGCCGCCAGGCAGGCGAGTTTGGCGCTGGTGCCGGTGCCGCAGGGCGAACGGTCGTAGGCTTTGCCCGGGCACATGACGAAGTTGCGGCTGTCGGCCTGATCGTCGTCGGCGAACAGTTCGACATGGTCGATCAGCGCGCCGTCTTCGCCATGGATGCCTTGCGCTTCGAGCGCCTTGAGCATCGCCCAGGTGTATTCGGCCAGGGCTTCGACGTTGTCCATCTGCAACGTTTTGCCGTGGTCGGACACCAGGAAAAACCAGTTGCCGCCCCAGGCGATATCACCAACGACACGGCCATGGCCAGGCACGTCCACGGGCACCTGCTGGCGGAAGCGGTAAGCCGGGACGTTGCGCAGCGTGACGTTGCCGTCCGCATGCAACGTGGCGTTGACCGGGCCGACCGGCGTATCGATCTTGTGCTCGCCAGGGCCGATCAGCCCCAGGTGCTGCAATGAGTTGACCAGGCCAATGGTGCCGTGGCCGCACATGCCAAGGTAGCCGGTGTTGTTAAAGAAAATCACACCGCACGCGGCATCCGGGGAAACCGGTTCGCAGTACAGCGCACCGACCAGCACGTCGTTGCCACGGGGTTCCAGCAGGCACGCGCGCCGCCATTGGTCATGCTGGTCGCGCAAGGCATCGCGCTTCTCGGCCATGGTGCTGCCCGCCAACTGCGGAAAGCCTTTGATCACCAGGCGAGTGGGTTCGCCGCCGGTGTGGGAATCGACGATGTGTACCTGTTTCATATACCGTCCAATGAGAGGGGCATCGGGTGACCGGATCAGCGCCCTGGCAGTAATAGCCCTTGGCGCAAGCGGCAACGTGTTCTGCACTGCGCGGATACAGATTGAACTCGCCGAGGCCGGCGCGATTGATGGTTTGTGCAAGTCGCGATGACGAAATCGGCACAATGCCCGGGGCTGGTCCGTGGCGCGGATCTCGTCTCGACAGCGCTCCGGCCTTGGGGCAAGCTGCCGGACTCTCGTCGATCCGAACCGTGGGAGAGCGACTCATGACGCAGAATGCCTTTGCGATCCTGTGCCAGGCCAACGAGCAGCATCGCCCTGAAACCCTGGAGCAATTGCTGGCAGGCGTGGCGCTTGTGCTACCGATGCTGGACGTCATCCCCAACGCCGCGATCTTCATCAAGGATGTTCAGGCACGTTACGTCATGGCCAATCAAACGCTGGTGCAGCGCTGCGGCCTCAAGCAGTTGCAACCGTTGCTGGGCAGAACCAGCGCCGAGGTTTTTCCCGAGCAATTGGGGCCTGGCTATACCGAACAGGATCGACGGGTGCTGGAGCAGGGTTTTGTCCTGGAAGACCAGCTGGAGCTGCATCTGTATGGCAGTCGCGAGCCCGGTTGGTGCCTCACGCACAAACGGCCGCTGTACAACCGCAAGGGTGAAATCATGGGCCTGGTGGGCATTTCGGTTGATCTGCAATCGGCCAGCGACACCCATCCGGCGTACCAGCGCCTGGCAGCGGTGGACGAACACATCCGCACCCATTTTCACCGTCGCGTCAGCCTCGGTGAGCTGACGCGTATCGCCGGCATTTCGGTGGCGCAGCTGGAACGGTACTGCAAGCGCGTGTTTCACCTGACGCCGCGCCAGATGATCCAGAAAGTGCGCCTGGAACACGCGCATCGTCTGCTCCACAGCGATATGCCGATCACCGATGTCGCGTTGCAGTGCGGCTACACCGACCACAGTGCTTTCACCCGCCAGTTCAAGGCGCTGACCGGTTTTACCCCGCGCCAATATCGTCAGGCAACGGGCGGGTGAAGAGGCCGGGATTTCTCTCCTGACTTGCCATGTCGAGCGTTCGACCTTGGACTAGACTCACGCGGTTAGTGTGCGAGTCGAGTCTGCAGCAGCGGGCTGCTTAACGACAGTCACCGGCATTTTTGAGGTCTTGGTCATGGCAAAGGATAAGAAAAAAGCGGCTAAGGGTTCCACAGAAGCCCTGAAGTTGAAGAACAAGGACTATCTGGAACAGCTGCGCCGGTTGCATGTCGAGATGGTCAAGCTTCAGGAGTGGGTAAAAGAACACGGCATCAAGGTCTGCATCGTGTTCGAAGGGCGCGACGGCGCGGGCAAGGGCGGGACGATCAAGGCCATCACCGAACGGGTAAGCCCCCGGGTCTTTCGCGTGGTGGCGTTGCCTGCGCCGACCGAGCGTGAAAAAAGCCAAATGTATGTCCAGCGTTATTTGCCACACCTGCCGGCGGCGGGCGAAGTGGTGATCTTCGATCGCAGTTGGTACAACCGCGCGGGCGTCGAGCGCGTGATGAACTTCTGCACGCAAGAGCAGGTGGACACCTTCCTCAAGTCAGTCCCTCATGTGGAGCGCGCCATCGTCGACTCCGGCGTCATCCTGCTCAAGTATTGGCTCGAAGTCAGCCCCGAAGAACAGACCCGCCGCCTCGAAGCGCGAATCAAGGACGGGCGCAAAATCTGGAAACTGACGCCCATGGACCTCAAGTCATATAGCCGCTGGTTTGACTACTCGCGAGCCCGTGACGACATGTTCGCAGCGACCGACTCCGATCACGCGCCGTGGCTCGTGGCCAACTCCAACGACAAGCGTCGTGCGCGGCTCAACATCATCAGCGATTTGCTCAGTCGCATCCCCTACAAGGACGTGCCCCGCGACAAGGTGGCGCTGCCCAAACGGCAGAAGCCCGGCGGCTATCGGGAACCCGATTACCCGCTCAAGCGCATCCCCGAGAAATTCTGACCGTTACCGTCAGCGAACCTGCGACTCACAGAAAGGGGCCACTGTCCTATGAGCCATTCGGATGCTTCGCCTTCCGACCCGGAACCGGGCCGGATCGCACGTAGGGACGCGGCGCGCGATCAGTCGGGCTGGAGTCGCTGGTTTCCCGGGCTGCGTACGCTGCGTGGTTATCACCTGTCATGGTTGCGCCACGACCTGGTCGCCGGCCTGGTGTTGACCACGATGCTGGTGCCCGTCGGCATCGCCTACGCTGTAGCCTCGGGGGTGCCGGGTATTTATGGCTTGTACGCGACCATCGTTCCGCTGCTGGCCTATGCGCTGTTCGGTCCCAGCCGGATTCTGGTGCTGGGTCCCGACTCGTCACTGGCGGCGGTTATCCTTGCCGTTGTCTTGCCGCTGTCCGGAGGTGATCCGCAACGCGCCATCGCGCTGGCGGCGGCGATGGCGCTCGTCTCGGGGGTGGTGTGCGTGCTGGCCGGCATTGCCCGTTTGGGGTTCGTGACCGAGCTTCTGTCCAAACCGATCCGCTACGGCTACATGAACGGGATCGCCCTGACGGTCCTTATCAGCCAGATACCCAAACTCTTCGGCTTCAAAATCGAATCCGAAGGCCCGTTGAGAAACCTGTGGGAGATCGCGACCGCGATCATGGACGGCAAAACCAACTGGATCACCTTTGCGGTCGGTGCTGCCACACTGGTGATTATCCTGCTGCTAAAAGGTCATAAACGCGTGCCGGGCATCTTGATTGCCGTGGTTGCCGCAACGGTCGCCGTGGCCGTACTGGACCTGGCGGCAAACGCCGGGGTATCGGTGCTCGGCTCTCTCCCACAAGGCCTGCCGGGTTTCGCCATCCCCTGGATCACCCGCGCCGATATCGTCCCCGTGCTGATCGGCGGGTTCGCCGTGGCGCTGGTTTCCTTCGCTGACACCAGCGTGCTGTCCCGCGTCTACGCGGCGCGGACCCGGACCTACGTCGACCCGAACCAGGAAATGGTTGGCCTGGGTGTCGCCAACCTCGCCGCCGGTTTATTCCAGGGGTTTGCCATCAGCAGCAGTTCATCGCGCACGCCCGTGGCCGAAGCCGCCGGCGCGAAAACCCAAATGACCGGTGTGGTCGGCGCGTTGGCCGTTGCGCTGTTGTTGGTGCTGGCTCCCGACCTGCTGCGCGACTTGCCCAACAGCGCCCTGGCTGCGGTGGTCATCGCATCGGCCATTGGCCTGATCGAAATCACTGACCTGCGACGCATCTATCGCATACAGCGCTGGGAGTTCTGGTTGTCGATCGTCTGCACTGTCGGCGTGGCGGTGTTTGGCGCAATCGAAGGTATTGGTCTGGCCATCCTGATCGCAGTCATTGAATTTCTGTGGGATGGCTGGCGTCCGTATTCCGCCGTGCTGGGGCAGGCGCAAGGGGTCAAGGGCTTTCACGATACCCAGCGCTATCCCGACGCGCGCCTGATTCCCGGTCTGGTGCTGTTTCGCTGGGATGCCTCCTTGTTTTTCGCCAACGCCGAACTGTTCCATGACCGGGTGATCGACGCCCTGGCGGCCTCGCCGACGCCGGTGCGCTGGCTGGTCATCGCCGCAGAACCGATCACCAGTGTCGATGTGACCTCGGCCGACATGCTCGCCGAACTGGACGAAACCCTGCGCGCAGCGGGCATCAAGTTGTGCGTGGCCGAAATGAAAGACCCGGTCAAGGACAAGCTCAAGCGGTTCGGGTTGTACACGTTGCTGGGGGAGGCGGCGTTTTTTCCAACGATCGACGATGCGGTCGACAGCTATCTGCAGAGTCATCCGGTGGACTTGACGGGGTGGGGGGACGTAGGGCGCTGAGGGGTAGCCAATCGCTCGGAAGCAAAGCAATAAAAAGGCACTGCCCCCGGTTGCGTGATGGCAGTATTCTCTGTCCATAACCCTCACCGTTTTGTGCGAGTAGTCCCTTTGAAGAGTCGTGCATTGATGATCGGGGTGGATATGGGCACCTCAAGTACCCGAGTCGTTGTGCTGGACGAAAACGGTCTCAGCCGGGGTGCAGCGAGTCGACCCACCCCTGGTTTGAATCCGTCCCGCCAAGTATTCGAACAAGACCCCGAGCAGATGTATCTGTCGGTCCTCCTGACCCTCAAGGATGTGCTGAGCCGGCACGATATCAATGTCTCGGAAATTGGCGGCGTTGCGATATGCGGACAAATGGCCGGGATCTCGCCCATCGGTAAAGGTTGGGAGGCGGTCGCGCCCTACGATTCCTGGCTGGATATGCGCTGTGCCAGCCAGGTTCCACGACTCAAAGCGTACGAGCAGCAGATCATCGAGCAAGCAGGTGGGCCGGCGGGTGCCAACCATGCAGCGAAATGGTTGTACTGGCACGAGCAACAACCGCAGATCTATCGCAGTATTTCCAAGATCATCATGCCGGCTGCCTACGTGGCAGGGCGCATGGCGCAGCTGCACAGCGACGATGCGTTCATGGATTACACCTACCTGGGTTTCAACAGCTTTGCCGATAGTCGCGCGGTGCGCTGGAACACCTCTCTGATCGACCAATTCAAGCTTGATGCCGATCGGCTGCCCAAGCTGGTTTCGCCGTCAGATCGGATTGGATCAGTCTCTGCCAGTGCCGCAAATTTTTGCGGATTACTCGCCGGCACGCCGATCTTTGCCGGATGCGGGGACATCGCCGCCACGATGCTTGGCACCGGGATTTTCAACCCCGGCAAACTGTTCGACATCTCCGGCACCGGGTCGGTGCTCGCCACCTTGCAGGATCACTATGCCGTCGACAGCCAACACAAGACGGTCACAACCTTCCGGCATTGCCTGCCTGAACTGTTTTACTCGGTGGCGTACGTGGGTGGCGCAGGCATCAGTTTCAACAAGTTTGCCCTCGAAGAAAGCGAATGCCGACGCCTGGAAATTCAGGCGCGTGCGCCGTTGTCCGAGCGCAACAAACTGTTGTTTTTGCCTCACATGGGCGGACGGCATGCGCCGTTCGATGCTTCGTTGGCCGGCGCCTTTGTCGGCCTCGACTGGACGCACGACCGCACCGACCAGTATCGAGCGATGATGGAAGCGATCGCCTATGAATATGCCTATTTCCTGCAGTGCATGAGGGATATGAAGGTCGAGATAGACGAAGGCGGCGTGTTGAGTTTGGGCGGTGGGGCCAACAGCCCGTTGTTCAATCAGATCAAAGCCGACGTGCTGGGAATGCCTTTCAGCCGATTGCCTGCCGCCGAATACGGTGTGCTGGGGGCGGCATTGTTGGTCGGGCAGGGGGCCGACATTTTCCCCGACCTGAAACAGACGGCCATCGATTGGCAAAGACCGGTCGAGGCGGTGACCTTTCCGGACGTGTCGAAACACCGGTTCTATGCGGGCATGCGCAATGCGTATGAGCGAATGTTGACCCGCCTCAAACCCGTGTTCGACGAGTTGCATTCGGTCCCGCTCGCCTGAATGCGATAGCGTTGGCCATGAATGCCGGCGCTACTATGGCGGCAGGGTGTACCGCGAAGGCATGTCGAGTTTTTTGAAGTATTGCACCGCAAAATCGACGAAGGTTTTGACACGCAAAGGCAGCTTCTTGCCGCCTTCGGTGAGCAGGTGAAACCCGGTGGTTGGGCATTGATAATCTTCCAGCAGCGGGATCAGCCGTTTGGCATCGATATCGTCCGCCACTTCCCAGGCTGATTTCCAAACGATCCCCAACCCTTGCAGCGCCCACTGACGCAAGGTGAAACCGTCATTGGCCAGTCGATTGCCCTTGACCTGTATCGTGGTCGACACGCCCTTGTTCATGAACTTCCACCGATCCAGGGTGAAATCTGCACGCAGTTGCACCAGACAGTTGTGTTGCAGCAGGTCTTCGGGGCAAAGCGGCGCACCGTGCTGCTCGATGTATTGCGCAGAACAGCACACCACTTGCCGGTCGACACCGAGGGAGCGGGCGATCAGTGAGCTGTCCGGGAGGTCACCGAAGCGGATCGCAATATCAGAACCGGATTCAACGAAGTCCAGTATCCGGTCAGTGAAAAACAGGCGGATGCGCACATGGGGGTTTTCGCTGGTAAAGCTGTCGACAAGCGGGCTGATCCACTGGCGCCCCAGGTCAGTCGGGCAGGTCACGCCGATGGTGCCCAGCAAATCGCTGTGGCCGTTTTTGATGATGTTGTCGAGGGCGTCGACTTCTTCGAGGATCTTCAAGGCGTTTTCAAACAGCAACTGCCCCTCGGCGGTGGGGCTCAAGCTGCGCGTGTTGCGCTTGAGCAGCCGTAAACCATAGAACTCTTCCATAGCCTTGAGCCGACCACTCATGGCAGCGGGTGACAAACCCATCTGCCGACCAGCCGTTGAGAGCGATCCCGTCTGCACCACAAGACGAAACAGTCGCATGTCCTGTAATCGATCGACCATGATGGTTTCGCCTCGTGGAAGTTGTTTTTTATTGTTTGCAAAGTATTCGCCAATTGTTCAGCAAAAACCATCTAATCAAAGAGGCTGGTAAATCATTTAATTGACGTCAAACCCCTTTGGAACAGGGGTTTGCGGGCGCCTGTGAAGATAATTCAAATGTGTTTGTTGTTTGATTCATCTTTCAGATTCAGTGAAGAGTCAATTTTCTAAAATCGAATAGAAAAGTTGGGGTGATTGTTAATAATGAAAGCCAGTGCCTGTGAGTCACATCAAACAAGAGGGTTTATGTCATGCGTGTTCAATATCAAGAGGCCGCCCCTTCGATAGACCTGGCGGGTCAGTTCAAATCGGCAATGGGCCGCTTTGCCTCTTCCATAACCCTGATCACCACAATGGACGATGATGGTCAGCCCCACGGCCTGGCGGCGACTGCTTTTTCCTCGGTGTCCATGGACCCTGCTTCGGCGCTGATTTGCGTCAACCGCACGGCCAGCGCCTCACCGATCATCAAACGTTCCGGGCTGTTCTGCGTGAACATGCTGCAAAGCCAGCACGAGCCGATCTGCAAGATCTTCAGTCAGCCCGACCTGCGCGAACGACGCTTTGTCGAGGGTGACTGGCGCACCGGCGTTCACGGCATTCGTTACTTGGCCGACGCCCAGGCAGCGATCTTTTGCGAAGTCGTACAAGAGATCGAGCACGGTACGCACACGGTCATCATCGGCAATGTCATCGATGTCATTACGCAGCCGTTGAACGAGCCACTGTTATATATGGGAGGGCGTTATCGGGAGTTGGGTTGTTAATCCGTAGTTATCGCGTGCTGCTCGATCTTATAACAATTACATAAGAAGTGGATGTGGGTATGAACAATCAGTTGTTGGCAAAAACAAGAGTGCCAGGGTCGATTCCAAAGTGGGTCGGCCTGGATACGAGTGTGGCCGGCCCTACCGTTGGGCTGTTGTTGCTATGTGCAGTATTGACCTTCTTTACCGATAGTTTTTTGACTTTGAGTAACTTGCTCAATGTGCTCGATCAGGTGACGGTGCTCGGCATCATGGCGCTGGGCATGACGCTGGTCATCCTCATCGGCGGCATCGACCTCTCCGTGGGGGCCGTGCTGGCGGTAGCGATCATGGTCATGAGCTGGCTCGAACAGGTGCTTGGTTTGCCGATGTGGGTGGCCATGCTTGGTGCCATCGCGGTCGGTGCAGCCTGTGGCTCGACCACGGCATTATTGGTGGTCAGGGCCGGCCTTCCATCCTTCATTGCGACCTTGGCAATGATGTCCATCGCCCGCGGCCTGGCCTACATGGTCACGGACGGTGCGCAGGTCAGTGGCTTTCCCGAATGGTTCAGTAACCTGTCGGTCATTCGCTACGGCGGCGTGCTGTCGCTGACCGTCAGCTGCTTCGCCGTGCTGGCGCTGGTGTTCTGGTTCGTCCTCAAATTCACCGTGCCCGGCCGTAGCCTGTACGCCATCGGCGGCAGCAGCAAAGTGGCCAAGCTCGCCGGTATCCGGGTCAAGGGCTACACCAGTGCGGTGTACATCATCTCCGGCATCTGCGCGGCCCTGGGCGGCATCATCATGACCTCCCGCCTGGACACCGCCGGCGCTGGCGCGGGTGTCGGATATGAGCTGGACGTGATCGCCGCGGTGGTGATTGGCGGTGGCAGCCTCAAGGGGGGCGCGGGGAGTGTGGTCGGCACGATCATCGGTGTGTTGATCATCGGCGTCTTGCGCAACGGCTTGAACCTGGCCGGCATCTCACCCTTCGTCCAGCAAGTGGTCATCGGCGCGGTGATCGCATTCGCGGTCATGCTCGATTTGCTCAAGCGCAAGACGGATTGATCCCGGGTGTTAATCGAAATCCGCCGCCTCCATAAACAATAAGAAGGATAAAGACATGAGCCTGTCCGCTTTTTCGCTACGTTTTTTCGGCTTGCCACTGCTGGGCTGCCTGATGTCGGCTGGCGCTTACGCGCAAAGCAAACCTGCGCAAGACATCACCGTAGGGATGTCGATCCCGAGCCTGCAATGGGTGTTCTACCTGATGGTCCGTGATGGTGTCATGGAGCAGGCCAAGACCCTCGGCGTCAAGAATGTACTGGTGGCCGATGCGCAGGCTGATCCGGCGCGTCAGGTCAGCCAGATTCAGGACATGTTGAGCAAAGGCATCGATGTTCTGCTGTACACCGCCACCGGTAGCGCTGCTTCGGCGGTACCGGTGCGCCTGGCGCGGCAGCAGGGTGTGCCGGTGATCTGCATCGACAACTTCCCGAAAAACGTCGAGTGCGACGCCTACATTTCCACCGACAACCTGGCCGCCGCCGGCGAGCTGGCCCGGCAAATGATCCAGTTGACGGGCGGCAAGGCTGAAATCGGCCTGTTGCAAGGCACCCTCGGCGACTCCACCGAAGTGGCCCGGGCCAAGGGCCTGGACGCGGTGCTCGCCGAGGCGCCGGCCATGAAGATCGTTGACCGCAAACCGACGGACTGGCTGCAGGACAATGGCTTCAAGGTCGCCCAGGACATGCTGCAAAAGAACCCGAAGATCAACGTGTTCATAGGTCGCTCCGATGCGCCGGCACTCGGCGCGGCGCAGGCAGTCAAGGTGGCGAACATCGGTCACAAGGTCTGGGTATTCGGCTATGACGGTTTGCCCTCCGCCCTCGAAGCGATTCGCGACGGCAAACTGGACATGACCATCACGCAGCAAGCCGTGGAAATGGGCCGAAGCGCATTGCGCACCGCCGTCGATCTGCAGCAAGGCAAAGAGGTGACCAGGACTCAGTTGTTGCCAGCCTTCGTCACCACCCGCGAGAACGTCGCCACCTTCCTTGAGAAGCATCCTTGAGATCGGTAAAGGGAGGGCAAGTCATGAATGCGATCAGTACCGCTCAGGAGCCGCTGTTCCGGGCGAGCAACATCGGAAAGTCGTTCAACTCGGTCAGGGTGCTGGAGGATATCAGCCTGGATATCGGCTATGGAGAAGTGGTCGCGTTGCTCGGTGAGAACGGTGCAGGCAAGTCGACTTTTTCCTCCATCGTCGCCGGTTCGCTGACCCCGTCCAAAGGCACGATGTTCCTCGCCGGCGAACCCTACGCACCAACCGGGCCGGGGGCCGCCATGGCCCTGGGGATTAACATGATCCATCAGGAAATCCACCTGCTGCCTGACTTGAGTGTGTCGGAGAACGTGTTCCTCGGTCATCTGCCGACTCGCGACGGCATCATTGATCGCAAGAAAATGTTCCTCGAAACGGAGAAACAACTACGGCGCCTGGGGCTGGATATCTCGCCGGATACCCCGGTGCGGCAACTGAAAATCGCCGCCCAGCAACTGGTGGAAATCGCCCGGGCCCTGACCCTCAATTCACGGCTGTTGATTCTCGACGAACCGACAGCGGCCCTGGGCAAGGACGAAACTGATCTGTTGTTCAAGCAGATAGAGGAACTGAAGAAAGAGGGTGTGTCCTTCATCTACATCAGTCACCGCATGGACGAGATCGCGCGGATTGCCGACAAGGTTGTGGTCATGCGCGATGGCCACTTGATCGCGCGTCACGACAGCGGGAAGACCGATGTCAGTGTGCTGGTGTCGCAGATGGTCGGGCGTCCGATCGACCGGCTGTTTCCGGAATTACCGGTGCCACAGGACACGGTGGTCCTGAGCGTTGAGCATCTGTCGGACAAGGCGGGGCGCTTTCACGATGTGTCATTTTCGGTGAAGGCCGGGGAGATTTTCGGGATTGCCGGCATCGTTGGCGCCGGTCGTACCGAACTGGTGCAGGCGATAGCGGGGCTGAGTGCGCTGAGTCAGGGCAAGGTCGTGATGAGTGATCGGCCGCTGCCGGGCAACAACGTGCTGGCGGCGATCCATGCCGGTGTCGTGTTGATCCCCGAGGACCGCAAGTCCGAGGGTGTCGTGCTGACCCAGACGATTGCCGAGAACCTCGCCTACTGCAATCTGGACAGCCTCAGCTCTTGCGGTGTCATGGCCAACCGCAGGGTGGCAGCGTTTGCCCGCGAGCGCATTGCGACGCTGGGGATCAAGGGCGTGGCTGGGCAGATGCTCGACAAGTTGTCCGGCGGCAACCAGCAGAAAGTGGTGATCGCCAAATGGATCGCGCGCAATCCCAAAGTCATCATTCTTGATGAGCCGACTCGAGGCATCGACATGGGCGCACGCGCGGCCATTTACGAATTGATCATCGATCTGTCGAAAACCGGGGTGTCGGTGATTGTTGTCAGTTCCGATCTGGAGGAAGTGATCGGTCTTTCCCATCGGGTAATGGTCATGGCGCGAGGCTGCTCCCAAGGCATTCTGCATCGGCCGCAGATCGCCCCCGACAGCATCATGACCCTGGCCACCGCGTGATGACGGGCACTCATCGAGGAGGTTCAAACATGTCTGACCCGTACCAGACCCAGCCGTATCGGCCCATTGCCGAGCTGCTGGATTTGCGCGGCAAAACCGCCGTCGTCACTGGTGGCAGCAGCGGCATCGGTTTCGCCATCAGTCGGCGGCTGGCCGAAGCGGGGGCCAATGTGCTGATCGGCAGCCTTGCGCCGCAGTGCAGTGGTGAACTGGTCGAAGCCGGTTATGCCGTGGCCTTCCAAGCCACCGACGTCAGCCGTCCGAACGACATTCAGAGGCTGGCGGACACCGCGGTCGAGCAGTTCGGTGGCCTGGATATCTGGATCAACAACGCCGGTATCTACCCGCTCAAGGCAATTGATGAGGTCGATGCGGATTTCTGGGACGGGCTCCACGGGATTAACACGCGCGCGGTGTTCCTGGGAGCGCAGGCGGCACAGCGGCAGATGCGTCGACTGAACAGCGCCGGGGCGATCGTCAATCTGTCATCGATCTGCGGCCACCGGCCCATGGCCAATCACTGCACTTACGATGCTTCCAAGGGTGCGGTACTGGCCATGACCCGAAGCCTGGCGAAGGACTTGAGCGCCTTCAATATTCGGGTCAATTCGATATCGCCCGGCCTGACCGCAACGCCGGGCAACCTGGAGCCGGAACTGCTTGAGCAGCATCGGCAGAACAACGTGCTGGGCAACATCGCCCTCGGTCGGGCGGCGGAGCCCTGGGAGATCGCCGATGCAGTGCTGTTCCTGGTTTCGCCGCTGTCGTCCTATGTGACAGGCATCGATTTGCTGGTGGACGGCGGGTGGTTGCTGCACGGAAGTTGAACCCCAGACAAGACGTACGAAGGTGAATTGCACGCGCTGAACAACGCGTCACTCGCTACGGATATTTAACCCATTCCATGATCGTTGCGACTTGCAGCGCGGGCATTGGCACGCCTGCGAAACGAGCGCCGGTCATGAAAACGGTGTGTCGCGAAAAACCATTCCCGGCGCACCGGTCATTGAAAACAGCAGGAGAACGACATGAAACTCGCCATGTTCATGCAGCCACTTCACCACAAGGGCTGGGACTATCACGAGATGTACGATCAGGATATCGCTTGTGCCGTCCATGCCGACAGCGTCGGTTTTGATGAGCTCTGGGTCGGTGAACATACGTCACAGCGCACCGAGCCAATTACCAACGCGCTGCAATTTCTTTCCACCCTGATTCCGCTGACCCAGCGCATGAAACTGTGCACCGGTGTGCTGAACCTTCCGCACCATTTCCCGGCGCGTATCGCCGCCGATGCGGCGATGTTCGACCACATGTCCAAGGGGCGCTTCATTATGGGCATCGGCCCGGGTGGGCTGGCTTCGGACTTCGAGGTGTACGGCAGCAACGGCAAGGACCGTGGGCAGATGATGGTGGAGTGCTACGAGATGATCCGGGCAATCTGGCACTCGGGCGCGCCGTATGATTTTTCTTCGCCACACTATCAGGTGAGCCTCAAGGATGCGGTGCATCACGAACTGGAAATCGGCTACATGCCGACGCCATTCCAGAAACCATTTCCACGGGTCGCCACCACGGCCATGAGCCCGTTCTCCGGCACCGCAAAACTCGCGGGCGCCAAGGATTGGGACCTGATGTCCGCCAACTTCAACCCGACGGCCACCGTGGCGTCCCATTGGCAGGCTTACTGCCAGGGCGCGGAAAGTGCCGGAATCAAGGCCGACGCCAACAACTGGCGCGTGGCCCGCTCGGTGTTCGTTGCCGACTCGCAGGCCCAGGCTGAAGACTATCTGGCACAGGAGAGCTGCACGTTGCGGCGCTACTTCGACTACATGATCGATAACCTGGCCACCAACCATTACACCAAGATCTTCAAGACTCGTCCCGACATGACCGACGAGGAAGTGACGGTCGATCACTGCATCAAGGAAATGGTGATTTACGGCGACGTGAATTCCGTCACCGAGCAACTGGTTGCGTTCAGTGAGCAGACCGGGCCGTTCGGCACCTTGATGACCACATTCCACGAGTGGGACGACGAAGCGCTGTGGCGGCGCTCGATGCAACTGACCGCGCAGCAGGTCATGCCGCGCCTCAACGACTATATGACCCCACGACTGAAAGCGCAGTAATCGCCCGATTGCGTTGGGCTTGTGTGCGGCCACATCGCGGATGTGGCCGAAACTTTGGTAATGCGCCTGGACACGACATATGACTGATTTGACAGACTTGCGCGAAAGCGCGGATCGCGCGTTTGAACTGACTGAAAAGGAGTTGGCTCGGCTGCGGGAAAAAGCCCAGTTCATTCGCCTGGAAACCATCCGGTTGATCGAGATCGCCAAGGTCGGCCACTACACTTCGGTGTTTTCGGCCGCCGAATTGTTTGCCGCGTTGTACTACGACGTGATGGACCTGCGATTCGCCGAGCCAAAATGGCCCGACCGCGACCGTTTCATGATGGGCAAGGGCCATGCGGCCGTCGGATTGTTTCCGGTGCTGGTGGAGTGGGGCTTCTTCGCCAGGGAAATCCTCGACAACTACACGCGCCTCGGTAATCCGCTGGGCGACCATCCGGACATGCGCAAGGTCCCTGGCGTGGATTTCTCCTCCGGCTCCATCGGGCACGCATTGTCCGGAGGCCTGGGCATGGCCCTGGCCGGGCGGATGCTCGGCAAGTCGTTCACCACTTACGTGATGCTCGGCGACGGTGAGATGCAGGAAGGCCAGGTCTGGGAGGCGGCATTGGGTGCGGCTCACCATAAAGTCCAGAACCTGGTGGCAATCATCGACCGCAATGGCTATCAGCTCGACGGTAACGTCGACGATGTCATCGGCATCGAGCCGCTGGCGGACAAGTGGATTGCGTTCGGTTGGGAAACCCACGTGGTGGATGGCCATGATCTGGCCGCCGTCACCAGTCTTTTGCGTCGCCTCAAGGCCGACACGACCCGCACGCAGCCGGTGTGCATCATCGCCAATACCGTCAAGGGCAAGGGCGTTTCCTATATGGAAACCGAGCCGGGCTGGCACTTGGGCTATCTCGATCCCGAAGATGCGCAACGTGCTATCGACGAAATCAAAAGCAAGGTGATTTAACCCATGAATACTGCACCTCTGTCGAACAACTCCTGGCAGTACCGGGAACTGAACAGCCAGACACCGAGCTTGAATGCCTTGTCGGACGCCTTGATCGAACTGGTCGAGCGAGGCGAGCCGATCGTTGCCGGCACCGCCGACCTGCAGTACTCCAACGGCCTGTCGAAATTCGCTGCATTGCATCCCGAGCGCTTCGTGCAGTTCGGTATTTCCGAACAGAACATGGTATCTGCCGCGGCTGGTATGGCGGCGGTGGGCATGAAACCGTTCGTGGCGACTTTCGCTTCTTTTCTGCCATTGTTGTGCTGCGAGCAAATCCGTATGGACGTGGCGTACTCGGCGTTGCCAGTGCGTTTGATCGGCCACCACGCCGGGATCTCCCTGGGCTTCTACGGCACCTCGCACCACGCCACGGAAGACCTGGCGATCATGCGTTCGATTGCCGATATCACGGTGGTCGCACCGGCCGATGGCAATCAGCTCAAGGCGGCGATTCTTGCGTCAGCCAACTACCCGCAACCGATCTACTTCCGCATCCAGCGCGGGCGTGATCCGGTGGTGTATGAAACCGTGCCTGACTTTGTCTTCGGCAAGGCAACCGTGCACCTGACCGGTGATGAACTGACCATCATCGCCACCGGTTCCACGGTTCACCCGGCACTCGAAGCGGCCCGCGCCTTGAATGCCGCCGGGCGCTCGGTGGGCGTGATCGACATGACCACCATCAAACCACTGGACCGCGAAGCAGTACTGACCGCCGCGCGCAACAGCCGGGCCATTCTGACCGTGGAGGAACACAACATCATCGGCGGACTGGGCGGCGCCGTGTGCGAAGTCATCGCGGAAGAGGGCATCGGCGTCAAAGTACGCCGTCACGGCATCTATGACGAATACAGCCTGATTGCGCCGCCGACGCACCTCTATCGTCATTACCGACTGGACGCGGCGGGTATCGAAAGCGTGGCGCTGGAGGTGTTGGGTTAAGCCCGATGCAGGAGCAATCTTGCTCGCGATAGCGCGGTGTCAGACGCTGATGATGTTGGTCATGCACAGGCTATCGCCAGCAGGCTGGCTCCCACAGGTTTAGCTATTCGGCAACGCAACGACGGTTTCCCCTTTTTGGCTTACTAAGCCTGGCGTGCGATGAGGGCTTTCATTGACGAGAGCTCTGGTCGCACGTTTTTTTATTGGCTGTTTTCTTACAGTCTCTGGGAAAGAAGTCAGCGCGACGTACCGCCCCCAACCATGGCGAGGGGCGGTATTTTAGGTGGGCGTTGCTGCAGCGCGCGTCTCACGCCACAGAACGAATATCACCACTGCACGCCGCTGTTTTCGATCCACTCCAGAATCGACTCCCGCTTGGGCTTCCACCCCAGCAACACCCGGGCATTCACTGCGCGAACACGGCTGTTGGAACCGATGGCGAAGCGCGCCCAATCACCCAGCAGTGCAATCGCCTCATCCGCCGGCCAGCTACGAATCTCTCCACCAAAACCCAGTGACTTGCTGATGGAAGTGGCGATTTCGATGAATGATGCTTCGCCGTTTTCAGCAAAGAACAGTGACGCTGAAGGCGCCTTTTCGATGGCCAGGCGATACAGTTCAGCCAGGTCTTCGATGTGCACGTTGGACCAGCGATGCACGCCGGCACCCATGTACGCACCGGCGCCATACTTGCGCGATTGGGCGAATAGCTTCGGTAGTTGATCGCTTTTCGACGGTACACCCAAAGTCTCGCCGTAAATCATGGTCGGGCAGAACACGATGCTGCGGATGCCCTGTTCGACGCCCGCGCGGCGCACGATTTGATTGATTTCGACCCGGTCCTTGCGGATGTCCATCGGCGTGAACGGTGTCTCATCGGTGAAGATGTCAGCGCGCTCGTAAGCACCGCGAGCGTCATCACCGACTACGCTCGAACCCGACGTGTGCAACAGCACTTTCCCGCTGCCGCTCAACGCCTTGATGAACGTTTCCACCGAGGCCAAGTGGTCCGAGTTCGCGGCGTTGACCACTGCGTCGGCCCAGCGCGCCTGTTCGGTGAGAATGTAAGCGTCATCCAGGGTGCCGAGTACCGGGTTGATGCCCAGGGTCTGCAGGGCACTGCGCTGTTCCGGGTTACGCACCAGGCCACTGACTTCATGGCCTGCATCTACCAGGTATTTGGCCACGGAGCCGCCGATGTATCCGGTCACGCCGGTAACGAAAATCTTCAATGTCTTGTCCTCGTATTCTTGTGTGATTCCTGACCTTCACCGGAGCAAAGAACAGGTATTCCAGGTTCTGGAACGCTTCACCATACGATCAGCGCTGCATATGAGCTAGACTGCCTGAACGACAAGTATCTGTGAATTCAGTTCATGCTAAATATCAAAGATGTCAACCGCTCCGGAGAGATGGAAGTCTTTACCCGAGTGGTCAATGCCGGGACCTTTTCTGAAGCCGCACGACAGCTCGACATGTCGCCTTCGGCCGTCAGCAAATTGATTGCGCGCCTGGAGACGCGCCTGGGTGCACGCCTGCTGCATCGTTCGACCCGACGCCTGGAACTCACCGCCGAAGGCGAGCGATTCAACAGCGAATGCCTGCGCATACTCGAAATGATCGACTCCGCCGAACGGGATATCGGCAACGTCACCAAACCCAGCGGGCTGATACAGGTCAATGCCAATCTGCCGTTTGGTCTGCATTGCCTGTTACCGCTGCTGCCTGATTTTTTCGCGGCCTATCCGGACATCACTCTCAACGTGGAGCTCACGGACACGGTCGTCGATCTGCTGGAGCGCCGCGCCGACATCGCGATCCGTACCGGCCCACTGAAGGAGTCGAGCCTGGTACAACGACGCCTGGGTGAGAGCCGTATGATCACCGTGGCTTCCCCGGCTTACATCGCGCGATGCGGTGCGCCGAAAAACCTCGACGAACTGCATCGGCACAACCGCCTCAGCTTCGGTTTTCACCGGCATTCCCAGGCCTGGGTGTTCCGCGGCACCGACGGCGAACGCATCGAGCTCGAGCCCAAGGGGAATGTCCTGCTCAGCGACGGCGAGAGCATGCGTCGCTCGGCACTGGCAGGCCTGGGGATCGCCCGACTGGCGAACTTCCATATTCGCGACGATCTCGAGTCGGGCCGCCTGATGCCGGTTTTGCAGGATCACGACAGCGGAGAAACCGAAGCGATTCATGCCGTGTTCATCGGTCCGGGCCAGCAGTTGCCCCATCGCGTGCGTGTGTTTATCGACTTCCTGCTGGACAAACTCGGGCCGCAACTCGTGTCTGACCGTCCTTGATGCGCTTTAAGTCATTTGCGAAATCAGTCTTCAGCAATCCTTGAAAATCTTCGGTCAAAGTGTGGGGCATGATTGCGCGCACAATGACAAAAGAAGGTGCACTCATGGATTACCAACTGACTGGAAAGACCGCGCTGATCACTGGCGGCGCCACAGGCATCGGCAAGGCCATTGCCCAACGCTTCATCCTTGAGGGCGCCCGCGTCGTGATCAGCGGACTGCAGGCGGAGGAGGTCAGCACGGCCCTTCAGGAACTGGGTGATCGTAGCCGCGGCATGGTTGCCGACTTGACCGAAGACGGCGCCGCAGAGCGCCTGGTGGCCCTGGCCCTTGAGACGGGACCAATCGATTTTCTGATCAATAATGTCGGCATATTCGAGGTCCGGGATTTTTTCGAAACCGATGACGCCCAGTGGTTTCATTACTTCAACGTCAATGTCATGAGTGGTGTGCGCATGACCCGCCTGGTGATGAGGGCCATGCTTGATCGCGGAGAGGGTTCAATTGTGTTTATCAGCAGTGAGTCCGCAGTCAAGCCGCAGCCGTGGATGGTTCACTACGGCGCGATGAAAACTTGTCTGCTGGGCGTTTCCAGGGCGTTGGCGGAATTGACCAAAGGCACTGCGGTGCGCGTCAATTCGATACTGCCGGGGCCGACCTACACCGAGGCGGTGAAGCGTTACCACCGGGAAATCGCCGAAGAAAAAGGCATCTCGACGCAGCAAGTGGTACACGATTATTTTGACGAGACCGAACCGACTTCACTGATCCGACGCATGATCGAGCCAGAGGAAGTGGCCTGCAGTGTCTTGCATCTGGCCGCATCACCGGCACTCAATGGCATGGCGATGCGGGTGGAAGGCGGGACCATACGGTCGATATTGTGAGCTGAGTTTCAAAGGCGAGCGCCGGCTTCCTTGCCAGCGCTTCGTCATGGGTGGGGCTGGTGATGGGTGACTGGTTCCATCAGCCCTTTGGCTGGCTCTGAGTCCCGAGCCGCTCAAGAATCACCTTACCCACATCCAGCGCTGAAGCCGGGTTTTGCCCGGTCACCAGTTCGCGGTCGACGACGACATGAGCGGTCCATGGGGAGGTGTTGCTGCTGTACATGCCTCCGGCGATTTCAAGGGCCGTTTGTGGATAGAACTTCATTGCTCCTCCGTTCAATAGCCCCTTGGCCAGCTCCTCTTCCTGATTGCTGATGACGGTGAATTTGTAGCCGGCGTAAGTCCAGCCTGGTGTCGTGGCTTTGCTGCCGGTTTCGAGCTTGCGGGTGAAGGCCGTTGGGTCGGCCAGGGTCGACAGCAGGGCGATCGGGCCATGGCAGACGAGGGCGGTGGTCTTGTTGTTTGCATGGAAGTTGTTCAGCAGTTTGCCCAGCTCGGCGCTGTGCAGCAGATCCTGCATCGGAGCGTGGCCGCCGGGTACGTAGACCGCATCGAAATGCTCGTAACCAATCTGCTCGACCCGCGACAGGCTGATGACCGGCGACTCACCCACCGAGGTGATTTTGAGCTTTTCCAGCAGCGCCCGGTGTTCCTGCAGTGCGGTGTTGTCATTGTTGAAATACATCTTGTCGTTGGAAGATTTGTCCAGCGTTGGCGCCTTGCCCGTCGGCGTTGCGAAGGTCACTGAATGCCCGGCATCGAGCAGTAGTTTCACCGGTTGCATCAATTCGTTCAGGTAGAAACCGGTCGCAAAGACTTTATTGTCCTTGAGGTCGAGGTGGTCTGAGTCGGACAGCACGATCAGGACGTTGCTGGCCTGGGCGTTGAAAGCTGCGGTGCAGATGGTCATTGCAAGGGCGAGTCGAATGGGGCGCATGGGATTTCCGGACAATGGAGGGAATGTTCGATCAGCAGTCGCCTGACCGTTGATGTCACTATATTCATGCCTCCATGGGCGATAAACTTGCTCCAAGGTAAAGCACTTGTTCTTTGGGGGTAAAGGTGAGTCGTCGATTCGATTATCTTGCGGACGTGGAAGTCTTCGTCACCGTCGTGGAGAAAGGTTCCTTGAGCGCTGGGGCCGTCGTTCTGGCGACCACCCCGTCCGTGGTCAGCCGGGCGATTACGCGCCTGGAAACTCGCCTTGGCGTTCAGTTGCTAAGGCGTACGACGCGCCGTCTGAGCCTGACCGAGGCGGGACTGCTTTACCTCGAACAATCCCGAACGGCGTTCTCGCTGATCGATGATGCCGAGCGGGCGATCCGTGGCCAGGAAGGCGAATTGACCGGTCGTGTACGACTCAGCGTGCCGACGACTTACGGGCATTACCGGCTGCCGGCGTTGCTCTGCCGCTTCAATCTGCAGTACCCGCAGGTCCGCATCGAATTGAGCATCATCAATCGAAATGTCGACCTGGTGGCCGAGGGGTATGACCTGGCCATTCGCCTGGGGCAACTTCCTGACAGCGGCCTGATTGGACGCAAACTCGAGGATGCGGCGTTGCGCGTGGTCGCGGCGCCGGATTACCTGCGGCATGCCGGTACACCGCGCAGTGTCGACGAACTGCAAGCTCATGCCTGTCTGCCCTTTGTGATGCCCAGCAGCGGCCGTATCGGACCTTGGCTGTTCCGGGAGCAGGGAATCGATCGGGAGTGGATACCCGAGGCGAGTGTTCAAGTGTCTGACGACGTCTTGGGCACCGTGTCGTTGGCCGAGCACGGCATGGGTATTTGCCAGACCTACGACTTCATAGTTCGGGATCGGATTGAAAGCGGACGCCTGGTGCCGCTGCTCGAACAGTCGGGCAGGCGGTCCCGACCGTTTTCGGTCATCTTCCCGCCTCATCGCCAGCTATCGGCGGCGTCCCGGGCGCTGATTGACTTCCTGATCCGCGAGGTAGCGGATCAGCCCGACGCGTGACACCGGGAGAATATTGCTCGAACAATGTGAATTTTATTCAAAAGACAAATGAACGTTGTCCCCTTATTCCTTTGAATTCTGGTGAGGCGCTTGTGATATTTTTTCACGAGTCATTCAGAGGAGCAGGACGTGGATAACAGAGCGGGTGAAATGTCGGTGTTTGTGCGGGTGGTGGATGCCGGCAGTTTTTCGCAAGCCGCACGCCAGATGCTGATGACGCCTTCAACCGTCAGCAAACTGATTGTTCGCCTGGAACTTCGACTGGGTGTGCGCCTGCTGGAACGCTCGACCCGCAAGCTGTCATTGACGGACGAAGGGCGCGTTTACTATGAGCGCAGTCATGCTCTGTTGGCGGAACTCGATGACGTCGAACGGGTACTGGCCCAAGGCGCGAAGAAAGCCCGTGGAACCGTGCGCATCAACGCGTCGGTAGCGTTTGGTACCTTGGCAATCGAGCCCAATCTGCCGGCGTTCTGGGAGGCTCATCCGAATATTCAGATCAACCTGTCTCTGTGCGATGACATCGTCGACATGTACCTGGATCGAACCGACATTGCCTTCCGCGTCGGCGTGTTGAATGACTCGACACTGCGTGCGAGGAAGATCGGGATCGCCCGGCGCAAGATCGTTGCTGCGCCTGGATACCTGGAGAAGTATGGGGTTCCCCAAACCCTGGAAGACCTCTGCGAACATAACTGCTTGAGCTTCAATTTCCGTCGCTCCACTCCGGTCTGGCCCATGCACCAGAGTGGTCGTATCGTTGACCGGATCGTCCAGGGCAACCTGCAAGCCAACAATGGCGAGACGGTTCGGCGCCTGGTCATTGCCGGTGTCGGGATTGCCAGGCTGGCGGACTTTCACATTGATGAAGACCTGGCTGCGGGGCGCCTGGTCGAGGTGCTTGCGCACAGCGGTCATGATTGCGAGGAAGTCCATGCGCTGTATCAGGGTGGGCAGCATGTGCCCCAGCGTATCCGGACGTTCCTCGACTTCATGGTTCCGCGTCTGCAAGCCTTCATGAATCGCGGCTGAACCTGCTGCGTGGTTCAGTCGGCGGATTCAACGATGACCTTGAGGCTCTCCAGGCCTGTGCGATAGAGGTTCTCCAAACGCTCGATGACCTGCGCTTCATCAGCGCCCTGATCCACCAGGAAAGTACTTGACCAGGATGCAAGCGTGCCGCCTTTGCCATCGGATTGCGCGGACATTCTTCCGACGTAATCAAGGACCGGCGAGGGGCCTTCGAGCAAGGCATAGCTGTAGTGCTTTTCATCTTCGTCAAACGTGATCAATCGCTCGACAATGGTCGCACCGTCGGAGGTTTTCAGGTGACGCAGGCGTCCCCCTTCACTCAGGGTGCTGCTGGCGATTACATCGAGCCAGCGGGGTAACGAGTCAAAACCGCCGAGCAGCGACCAGACCTGATCGAGGGGACGATTGATAGCAATCCAGATGTGGACTTCGCTCATGTTTACACCTCTTTTGGGGGGAGTTGTTCATTTGAATGACTGATGCAATCCGCCATAAACAGGCGGTTCGGACCAGCAGGGAAATCAATCCGGTCATGTCAGCGACCGGACGCGCCGGGACAAGCGCGCCAACACGAGGGTGTGAATGAACAGCAAAACGCCGGCCTCCGAGAGAGTGGCGGACGCTTTCCCACTCAAGACTTGGGCTGACAGCAGACACACCAGCGCCGCCAGTTGCATCTGCAGGCGCTGGGTCAGGGCGATCCGCGACGCGTTCGACGCGTCGAACAGGCAGCCGGGCCAAGTGCCTGGCACGGTTCGCGTGAGCGTTATGACGACGATGGCCACCACGGCATAGAGCCAGATTCCGTCAGCAAACACGCTGCCGATGAGCGACAGGGCAATGGCGCTGACCGAAAGCAATAGTGCAATAACCGTGAACGCTATACGGCTGGGACTCATGGTGTTTCGCTCAATCCCATCGGTGCATCCACTCGCAGGCGCAACACGTGAAACGGCGGCTGACTGTCGTCCTCGCCCGCGTTGAGTAACGGGTGACGGTGCAACTGGTTGGCCGTGATGTACAACCATTGGCCTTGGGCATCGAGCTCCACACCATCCGGCCAGCCAAGCAACCCATCATCCTGGGCCAGGATTCGATAGCCGGCCGGCGACGCCAGCCCGATGGCGTTATTGGCGATGTCGGTCACGTAGACGTTGCCCTCGGCATCGACATCGAAGCCGTCGCAATGTGGCTTCTCGCACCAGTACTCCACAGCTTCGCTCAACGTTGAAACGTCGGTCGATTGGGCGAGGTTTCCGGTGCTGATTCGATAGACCTTGCGCGCCGACATCGAACCGAAATACACCCAGCGGCCCAAGGGGTCGATGGCAATCGGATTGAGGCCGTAGCGGTATGGAATGACTTCACCTTCGGGTGTGCGCAAAGCCAGCGGTTTACCTGCCACCATCAGCGGCACATCCCCCGGCATCAATCCCGGATAGCACTCCAGCGAGCGCCACGAAAGACCGGTCTGCAGGTCGACCACGACAATCGCCGGATAGTCACTGGCACCGCTGGGGTTCATCGTCATGTCGGCGATGTAGATACGCTGGCGCCGCCAATCAATGACGAAATCCTGGGTGAAGGAACTGGGGTGCAAGACGTTCTGCGGCAGCACGATCAGCCGGTGCAAACATTGCTCGCGGTCATTCCAGGCGATCAGCCGCGGCTGCTGTTGCTGCGCCTTGCCCATGTCGAGAATCCAGACGATGCCTTCGGGGTCGGTGCGGATTCCGATCACGGCTGACATGCCGCGTCCATCGTCACCGGGTTTACCCGCCCAGGTCTCATTGGGATAAGCCGAGTGCTCGCCGTTCGCCGCTACTGCCCGCACCGAAATGTCGGGCGCGATGATGGCGGATACCGACACCAGTACACGCCCGTCCGGCATGACCGTCGGGTTGCCCGGGCGCTCCACCGGGAAGGTGGCGAAAATCTCCAGAGGCTGGTTGTTCATGGCTTGGCCTGCACGAACGATTCGGCAGTGCCGCTGCTTGGGTCGACAAAAATGATGTCGCTCGGATCACGGCGTGGTGTGTCGACCGACACCATGAACAGTGGGTGTTCGAGGATCTTCGGCATGCCGTGAACAGTGAACTTCTTGAAGAACAGCATTTCACCCGGGCCCACCTCGAACTCTTCGCGGTCGCCCATGAAAAACGTTGCGCGCCCCGACAACACAATCAGGTATTCGTCACAGGTGGCGTGGTAATGCGCCGGGGTCGGGTGATACACGCGAAAGACGCGGGCACTGGCTTCGTCTTCATCGGTCAGTCGGGTGTCGACCAGTAGCGTTTCGGCGGTTTCGGGGAAGGTCTTGACGATCTCGTCGAGATTGAACGAGGCGTGGGGAGCGGCCTCGACCAGTTTTTTCCGGGTGCTTGCTTCGGTCATTTTGAAACCCTCATTCAGGCGTCCTTCAATCGACGCTGTGATGTTGTTCGTGGTTTCAGAATAAGCACTGGGTAAGCGGCAGAGAACGCAGTGGCCGTGCACAACATTTGAGAATTCAAATAACAATTCGATTCGCCCGCATGTCTGTCGGGATGACGAGCTTCTGCGAATTCAATTCCAAACAGCTACGCCCGGCGATGCATTTCTGGCGCGAACGGCGTGCGGCATAGTGATGAGTACTCACTATCGAGTCCAGCTGCGTCGGAGACAAAAAAGATGCAAGTCAGAGCTGCGGTCCTGAGACACATGAAGGTGTCCCCGCCCTATGCCCAGAGCAAGCCGATCACCATCGAAACCATCGAACTGGCGCCGCCGGGGCCGGGTGAAGTCCTGGTACGGATCCGCGCCGCCGGTCTGTGCCATTCCGATTTATCAGTGATCAATGGCGACCGGCCCCGGCCTTTGCCCATGGCACTCGGTCACGAGGCGGCCGGTGTGGTGGAGGCCTTGGGTGACGGGGTCAGCGACCTGGAGCCGGGGGATCACGTGGTCATGGTGTTCATGCCCAGTTGCGGTCACTGCCTGCCGTGCGCCGAGGGACGTCCGGCGCTCTGTGAGCCCGGGGCGAAAGCCAACGCTGCCGGGACACTGATCAACGGCTCGGTGCGTTTGAGCTCGTCTGCCGGTCACGTCCATCACCATCTTGGTGTTTCGGCGTTCGCCGATTACGCCGTGGTGTCGCGCAATTCCGTGGTCAAGATCGACCGTGAATTGCCCTTTGTCGAAGCGGCGTTGTTTGGCTGCGCGGTGTTGACCGGTGTGGGGGCAGTGGTCAACACCGCGCAATTGCGCGTGGGCTCGACCGCCGTGGTGATCGGTTTGGGCGGCGTGGGCCTTGCGTCGGTGCTGGGCGCGCGGGCGGCGGGTGCCAGCAAAATCATTGCGGTGGATCTGTCAGCGGAAAAACTCGCCCTGGCCAAGGAAGTCGGCGCCACCGCGGTGGTCAACGGCGGTGACCCGGAAGCCGTCGATCAGGTGCTGGCGCTGACCGGTGGCGGTGCTGACTACGTGTTCGAAATGGCCGGTTCGATCCGGGCTCTGGAGAACGCGATGAAGATGACCAGGCGCGGTGGCATGACCGTGACTGCCGGCCTTCCACCACCCGGTTCGGTGCTGCCGGTCAACGTCGTGCAGTTGGTGGGCGAGGAACGCACGCTCAAGGGCAGCTACATCGGCACCTGTGTGCCGCTGCGCGATATCCCGCGTTTCATCGAACTCTACCGTGACGGTCGCCTGCCGGTGGATCGGCTGTTGAGCGGCAGGCTCAAGCTGGACGACATCAACGAAGGTTTCGACCGCCTGCATGATGGCAGCGCGGTGCGTCAGGTTATTGAATTTTGAGGAGCGACAGCATGGCCGATACAAATTTCCTTTCCACACTCAACGACCCAACCCTGTTCCGCGAAGCGAACTACATCGACGGCCAGTGGCTGGAAGTCGGTGAGGGCCGCAGCATCGCCGTCACCAACCCGGCCAATGGCAAAGTGCTGGGACGGATACCGTCACTGGGTGCAAGCGACACTGCACGGGCCATTGCTGCCGCCAAGCGCGCGCAACCTGCATGGCGGGCGCTAACGGCCAAAGAGCGTGCGGCAAAACTGCGCCATTTGTTTGAATTGATGATCACCCATCGCGAAGACCTCGCGCGCATAATGACCGCTGAACAAGGCAAACCATTGACCGAAAGTCGTGGCGAGATTACCTACGCGGCCTCGTTCATCGAATGGTTTGCGGAGGAGGGCAAGCGGGTTTACGGCGACACCATCGCCTCCCATTCGCCCAGCAGTCGCATCATCGTTCAGAAAGAGCCCATCGGCGTATTTGCCGCGATCACACCGTGGAACTTCCCGGCGGCGATGATCACCCGTAAAGCCGGGCCGGGTTGGGCGGCGGGATGCACGGGTGTGCTGCGACCGGCGAGCCAGACGCCTTTCTCGGCGATTGCCATTGCCGTGTTGGCCGAGCGTGCCGGTCTGCCAGCGGGTGTGTGCAACGTGATCACCGGGCCGGGCAGTGAAATCGGTGGCGAGCTGACCTCCAACCCGGACGTGCGCAAACTGTCCTTCACCGGCAGCACTGAGGTCGGTGCCACGCTGTTGGCGCAATGCGCACCGACGATCAAAAAGACCAGCATGGAACTGGGCGGTAACGCGCCCTTTATCGTGTTTGACGATGCCGATCTCGATGCTGCGGTGCAGGGGGCCCTGGCCTCCAAATATCGCAACGCCGGGCAGACCTGCGTGTGTGCCAACCGCCTGTTGGTGCAGGACGGCATCTACGACGCTTTCGCCGCCAAACTCAAAACCGCCGTTGAAGCGTTGAAGATCGGCAGCGGGTTTGAGGACGGCGTGACGATCGGCCCACTGATCGATGACAACGCGGTGCGCAAGGCCGAAGAGCATGTCGCCGATGCGGTTGAGCGCGGCGCCTCGGTGCTGACCGGTGGCGAACGGCATCCGTTGGGTGGCAGTTTCTATCGGCCGACCATCCTGCTTAATGTCCCGAGGGAAGCAAAAGTGTTCCGCGAGGAAACCTTTGGCCCGGTGGCGCCGTTGTTCCGCTTCACCACCGAGGCACAAGCCATTGAGATGGCCAACGACACGGAGTTTGGCCTGGCTTCGTATTTCTACAGCCGCGATATCGGCCGGATCATGCGCGTCGCTGAAGCGCTGGAGTGCGGCATCGTCGGAATCAATGAAGGGCTGATCTCGACCGAAGTGGCGCCATTTGGCGGTGTGAAATCGTCGGGGCTGGGGCGCGAAGGCTCCAAGTACGGCATCGAAGACTATCTCGAAATCAAATACCTCTGCCTGGGCGGTATTGATCGCTGAGTGTCCGAGGAGATGGTCGCCAGGCCATCTCCTTTTTTATTGATTCAAAGATTCCAGTCCTCTTTTAACAAAACTTTGCACTGCATTTCCCAAATTTAACAACAGATCGGTGAATACATTTCACAGGTTATTTGCACGTGGGCGATTGAATGCCCGGATGCCTTATTGCAGAGCGCTGGCTCTTGTCTTTTGGTCAATATTCTTTTCGCATTTCGACGATATATCTTCACCGGGTGTTCACGGAAAATCCTTTCCATTCAAATATTACCGAGAACACCTGAAATGACTTTCCTGAAAAAGACCGTTGCACTGCTCGCTACCCTGACCGCGCTCTCTGCGTCCCTGACGGTTCATGCTGAAGAGTCCGGCGCCTTTGTTGAGCGTAATAAGGCGCAGAGCGAACACTCCGCTAAAAGTTAACTCAAGCGCAGGTCGAAACTTAACTTTTACTCGCTGAAATTTTAATTCAGATAATTCGATGGCTATTGAATGGCGTTCAGTTCGTTCAACGGCCGACTGTGGAGAATGCAAAAGTGAATTCGTCTACAACGGGGAAAGCGAGAACGTCGTTCCCACCAAAATCGGCACTTGGAAAAGGCTTGGCGGTGTCGGCGTTAAGCCTGGCGCTGGCCGCCGCCCTGACCGGTTGCGGTCCGGATCAGGCCAGCCATGCCCCGGTTGCTCCCAGTGTCACGGTCAGTAAGCCCGTCAAATCGGTGATCACCGATTGGGACAGTTTTACCGGGCGCTTCGAAGCTACCGATTCAGTGGACGTTCGTTCGCGGGTCAGCGGTTATCTGGAGAAGGTCGCGTTTCAGGACGGTGCCATCGTCAAGAAGGGCGATTTGCTGTTCGTGATCGATTCGCGCTCGTTCCAGGCCGCCGTGGTCCAGGCCCAGGGCAAGCTGGCCCAAGTACGTTCGCAACTGGCCCTCGCCGAGCAAGAATTTGCCCGGGCCAACGTGTTGATCGAGTCCAAAACCATTGCCCGCAGCCTCTATGACCAACGCCTGCAAGCGCGCCAAGCGGCGCAGGCCGAGGTGTTGAGCGCGGAAGGTGCATTGAGCAACGCCAAGCTTGATCTGGAATTCACCCGGATCACCGCTCCCATGAGCGGGCGCATCAGCCGCAAGCTGATCAGTGAAGGCAACCTGGTCAACGGCGGCAACAGCAGCGCGACGTTGCTGACCACCATCGTATCGCTGGACCCGATCGACATTTACTTCGATATCGATGAGCAGAGCTACCTCAAATACCGTCGACAGGCCAATGCCAGCGCCAATCAGAGCCAAGTGCGCATCGCCTTGCCGGGTGAAGCCGAGCCGAGCATGAGCGGGCGCATGGACTTCATCGACAACCGGCTCGACTCGTCCACGGGCACATTGCGCCAGCGGGCCCGGGTCAGTAATAAAGATCTGCAGCTCAGCCCCGGGCAATTTGGCCGGGTGCAGTTCTCCAGCCAGGCGGCTTACCCGGCACTGTTGCTGCCGGACACCGCGATCAGCGTCGATGCGACTCGCAAAGTTGTCTATGTACTCAACCCGCAGAACAAGGTCGAAATCCGGCCCGTCACCCTCGGTAAATTGCATGACGGTTTGCGGGAGATCTCCAGCGGTTTGCAGGCACAGGATCGGGTGATCGTCGATGGTCTGCAACGCGTTCGGGCTGGCGATACCGCGACGGCCCAGGATCGTGTGTTGGCTCAGGCCGCGAAAACCCCTGAAGCCCAGGGAGCGCCGCTATGAGCCTGGGACGCACATCCATCGAACAACCGGTGCTGGCGATTGTGCTTTCAATCGTCTTGATGATCATCGGTGGCCTGGCTTATCTAGTGTTGCCGACGTCCGAGTACCCGGAGATCGCACCGCCCACCGTGGTGGTGACCGCGACCTATCCCGGCGCTTCGGCGCAGACCGTGGCCGAGACCCTGGCGATTCCCATCGAGCAGGAGGTCAACGGTGTTGAAGACATGCTCTACATGTACAGCCAGGCGACGTCCGATGGCAGCCTGAACCTGACCGTGACCTTCAAAAGCGGCACCGATGTCGACAAGGCCCAGGTATTGGTGCAGAACCGTGTGGCATTGGCCACGCCGCGTCTGCCGGAGCCTGTGCAGCGCAGTGGCGTGACGGTGCGCAAGTCGTCGCCGACGCAATTGTCGACGATCTTCATCTCCTCGCCCAAGGGCACCTACGACCAACTCTACGTCTCGAACTTCGCTATCCGTAGTGTCGCCGATGTGCTCAAGCGCATCGACGGTGTAGGCGATATCAACCCACTGGGTGCGCGAGAATATTCGATGCGTATCTGGCTCGACCCCGAGCGTGTGGCGGCCTTCAACCTGACTCCCGCTGACATCATCGCCGCCGTGCGTGCGCAGAATACACAAGTGGCTGGTGGGGTGATTGCTCAGCCGCCGGTGGCGTCCCAGGCCTTCCAGCCCAACCTGATTTTCGAAGGCCGTCTTAAGGAGCCAGCCGACTTCGACAACATCGTGCTCAAGTCCGGGACTTCCGGGCGCCTGGTGCGTCTCAAGGATGTGGCGCGCACGGAGATCGCCGGGTTGGCTTACGTCAACAACACCTATTACCTGCGCAACCCGGCCATTGGCCTGCAAGTGCTGCAACGTCCGGGCGCCAATGCCCTGGCGACAATGAAGGTGGTCGAAGAGACCATGGAGAAAATCGGCAAGGACTTCCCCGAAGGCATCGAATACAGCATCGGCTACAACCCGACAGCGTTTATCGCCGACAGCATCGGTGAGCTGGGCAAGACCATCTACGAGGCGGTGATTCTCGTGGTGCTGGTGATTATGGTGTTCCTGCAAGGCTGGCGGCCTTCGATCATTCCGATCCTGGCGATTCCTGTGTCGTTGGTTGGCACCTTCGCGGTGATGGCGATGCTCGGTTACTCGATCAACAACCTGACACTGTTCGGCCTGGTGCTGGCGGTGGGGATCGTGGTCGACAACGCCATTGTGGTGGTGGAAAACGTCGAGCGGCATTTGGCCGATGGCAAGAGCCCGCTGGAAGCGACCATCGTCACCATGCAGGAAATCGGCGGCGCGCTGATTGCGATTACCCTGGTGCTATGTGCGGTGTTCATTCCGACGGCGTTCATTCCGGGGATCTCCGGAGAGTTTTTCCGCCAGTTCGGCATTACCATCGCGGTGGCGACGGCTATCTCGCTGTTCAACTCGGTAACGCTGTCGCCGGCGCTGGCGGCGATGATTCTGCGTCGCCATGAACCGCAGGCCCATCAGCCTGCGAAACGCGGCCTGTCCGGTTTGCTCAAGCGAGCGGCGGATGGGTTCAACAGCGGCTTCCTGAAACTCTCTTCGAACTATGCCCGCAGCGTGCGCGGTCTGGTCGTCAGGACACCGTTGATGCTGGCGATCTACGCCGTGCTGATTGCTGCCACGGCCTACCTTTTGGTATCGACTCCCAAGGGCTTTATCCCGATTCAGGATCGCGGGTACCTGGTGGTCATCGTTCAATTGCCAGATGGTGCGTCGCTGGAGCGAACCAACGAAATCTCGCAACAGATCGAAGCGATTGCCCTGCTGGTCCCAGGTGTGGACCGGGTGCCGACGTTCTCCGGGTTCTCGATGGTCACCGGTACCAGTTCATCGAACTCGGCCGGGCTGGCGCCCGTGTTCCAGCCGTGGTCCGAACGCAAGTTGCACGGCCTGACGTCGGACAAAATAGCCGAGGATTTGCGAGAGCGTTTGAAAGTGGTCAGCGGTGCGACGGTGATTGTCGCCACGCCACCACCGGTTCAAGGGTTGGGCAGCACCGGCGGTTTCTCCATGCGCTTGCAGGACACCGCGGGGCTCGGCACCGAAGGCTTGGCCAAAGCCACGGATGACCTGATTGCGGCCGCGAATGCCACCCAGGGCATGACCGGTGTCTACTCACCGTTCTCGGCCAGGACCCCCCAGGTGTTCGTCGAACTGGACCGCGAGCGCGCCGAAATGCTGGGCGTGCCCAGCAGCCAGATCAACCAGGCGATCGAGACGTACTTTGGTTCGTCCTATATCAACGACTTCAACCTCGTCGGTCGTACTTATCGTGTGACCGCGCAAGCCGACTTGCCTTACCGCGTCACCCCGGAAGATCTCGCCAGGGTCAAGGTGCGCAACGATGCCGGGCAGATGGTGCCGATTGCCAGCGTCACCCGTTTGCATGAGGCGTTGGGCGTGGAGCGATTCCCGCGTTACAACCTGTTCCCGACCGCTGAAATCAACGGCGATACCCTGCCGGGGCTGGGCTCTGAATTCGGCATCAGGACCATGGAACGGCTGGCACAGGAGACCCTGCCAGCCGGTATTACCTATCAATGGACCGACCTCAGTTATCAGCAAACCACCGCCGGCAACATGGGACTGTTGGTTTTCCCGCTCTGTGTGATTTTTGTCTACCTGGTACTGGCGGCGCAGTACGGCAGCTGGAGCCTGCCTCTGGCGATTCTGCTGATCGTGCCGATGTGTCTGCTGGCCGCCGCCGGGGGCGTGCGCATGATGGGCCTGGATATCAATATTCTCACCCAGATCGGTTTCATCGTGCTGGTGGGGCTGGCGGCGAAGAACGCGATTTTGATCGTCGAAGTTGCACGGCAGCAGGAGAAGGAAGGGCAGGGCATCGTCGAAGCGGTAGTTGAAGCCTGTCGTCTGCGCTTACGCCCGATCCTGATGACCTCGCTGGCTTTTGTCCTGGGTGTGTTGCCGTTGGTGATGTCCGAGGGTGCGGGTTCCGAAATGCGCCAGGCCGTGGGTGCGGCGGTGTTCTTCGGGATGATCGGTGTCACGTTGTTCGGTCTGTTGTTTACGCCGGTCTTCTATGTGCTGATCCGCCGCCTGGCCGGTGGCGAGCGTCAGGCACTTGCTCAAACCATCCATTCTGAACAGGGCGTGGCTCATGAATAACTCTCCTCGTGCTTCAGGCCTGGCGCTGGGCTGCGCGCTGTTGACTGCGTGTGCATCGCCCGTGATGCCACCCAAGTCAGAGGTGCCGGTCGAGCGTTTCGTCAATGCTCAAGCGGCGCAACCTGCCAGCGTGACTGATCAATGGTGGACGCTGTATCAGGACCCGCTGCTCGACCGTCTGGTGGCGCGCGCGGTGGGGGGAAACCTTGATTTGCAGATGGCCTTGGCGCGGATCGATGCCGGGCGCGCACTGCGCAACATTGCCGGCGCCTCGGGCAGGCCGCAGGTTGATTTGGGCGCCAGTGCCGCGCGCCAGCGGATTTCCGCTGATCAGGCCGGGTTCAGCGATTCGCTGATCACCGAGCCGGCCTCGATCGGCTTGAGTGCGGCGTGGGAAATCGATCTGTTCGGGCGTATTCGCGAAGGCGTGCGAGCCGCCGACGCCGACCTTAACGCCACCGAGGAAGAGGCGCGGGGCGTGCGGGTGGCGCTGATCTCGGAAGTGGTTCAGGCATACGCCGAGGCGCGCGGCCTGGAGGAGCGTTTGGCGATCGTCAAGCAAAGCGCGGCCAGCCAGGCTGAGACCTTGCAGCTGACCGAGCAGTTGTATGCCGCCGGTGATAGTCCGGAAGCGGACGTGCTGCGCGCCCGTTCGCAATCGGACTCCACCGCCGCCCAGGTGCCGGCGTTGCAACTGGACTGGCAACGCTCGCTGCATCGCTTGTCGGTGCTGCTGGCCCAGCCGGCCGAGACGTTGTATCAGCAGTTCAAGGACAGCCCGGCGAAGGTCTCGAGCGTGTCGTTGCTGGACGCCGGTACACCGGCGGATCTACTGCGTCGACGCCCCGATATTCGTGCGGCGGAAGCGCGTTTGATTGCGGCGTATGCGCGGGTCGGCGTGGCCAAGGCGGACTTGTTGCCGCGCTTGAGTCTGTCGGCGGCATTGGGCTCGTTGATTGACGGTGTGAGCGCCGCCAATCTGGCCAGCTCGACGTTCTGGCTGGCCGGTGTGAATTCCAGCGTGCCGGTGTTCGACGGAGGTCGACGGCGCAATGTGGTTGATCTGCGGGATGCCGAGGCGCGGCAGGCATTGTTGAGCTATCGACGCACGGTGTTGACGGCGGTTTCCGAGGTGGAATCAGCGTTGGCGGCTGCTCAGCGAAATGCTGAGCGGCAGACCTGGCTGGCGAGTGCTGCGAGTCAGGCCAGTTCTGCAGCCGAGCAGATTCAACGCGCCTGGCGAGCGGGAGAAACACCGTTTCTGGACGTTCTGCAGGCACAACGTGTGCAACTGGCGGCGCAGAGTGCGCTGTCCCGAGTCAAGACCGCGCAGTGGCAGAATCAGGCAGTGCTGGTGAATGCGTTGGGCGGGTAATCCCGCCGTTGGCACCCTGTGGGAGCCAGCCAGCCTGCTGGCGATGAGGGGGCAGATTCAACACCCTCGTCGCCTGGCACACCGCCATCGCCAGCAGGGATAGCTCCCACAGGTACATGCACTTCAGATTTTGTCGATCGGCACGCCGTGGTTGTTTTTCCACATCAGCACTACGGCGCTGGCGATGATGGCGACGACGATCAGGTAGATGTTGAACATCCAGCCTATGTTTTCCGAGTACAGCCAGGTCGTCAGGTAAGAGGCGGTGCCGCCGAATACTGCCACGCCCAGGGAGATACACACGCCGAACATCCGGGTGCGATAGCGGGTCGGGATCTGCTCGGAAATGGATGCCGGTTTGCAGCCGGTAATGAACCCTACCAGCAACAGGCCTGCGGTTTGCGCGACCATCAAGGTCCAGGGTTCGCTGGAGATCAATCCCCACAACGGGAACAGCGTAGCGGCAATCCCGAGCAGGGAAATCAGCGCGGAAATCTTCCGGCCCCATTGATCCGAAATCCACCCTGAAATCGGCAGGAACACCAGGTAAATGACCTGCGCAATGCAGCTCATGGTGAATGCACTGCGCGGGTCCATGCCTTTGACGCTGATCGCGTAGATGGAGGCGGAGGTGACCCAAGTGTAGTAGGTCAACGTGGCGCCGGCTTCATAGAGGAACAGGCGGATACCATGTTGAATGATGGTGCCGCGACTCCAGGCCGGTTCGGTCGATTCGTTGCCGGCACTGGGGCTGTGTTCGCTTTCCATCATGTTGCGGCGCAACCACAAGGCGACCACTGCCAGCAGGCCTCCCGTGGCGAACGGAATGCGCCAGCCCCATTCCTGCATTTCGCTGACCGACAACAATGAAGTCAGCAGCGCCATGTAGAACGTTGCCAGCAAGGATCCGCAACCCACCGCCAGAAACACCGTACTCGACCACAGTCCCCGGCGTTTGGGCGGTGCGATTTCGGCGATGTAGGCATAGGACGTGGTGGTTTCGCCGCCATGGGCAAAACCCTGTACCAGGCGGGCCAGCAACAAAAGCGCCGAGGCCCAGCTGCCAACGGCGTCATAGGAAGGAATAAAGGCAATCAGCAGACTGGCACCGGCCATCAGCAGCATGGTGCTGAGCAGCACGGTGCGTCTGCCCAGCCTGTCGGCCAGGATGCCAAAAAAGATTCCGCCAATAGGCCGCAACAGAAAACCGGCGGCAAATACCGCGAGGGTGTTGAGCAGGGCAGAGGTGGCGTTACTTTTATCGAAGAGTGCTGCGGCGATGTAGACCGAGGCGACGGTGTAGATCGTCCAGTCGAACCACTCCAGCAAGTTGCCGACGCCAGTGGCCATCAAAGACTTTCTGCGCAGCGATGTACCAGTTGTTTTGGCCTGTCCGCTCGAGTAGTCGGACATGGTCTCGGTGATGTTATTCATTGTTGGCTCCGAGATGTTTCATTAACCACAGTATGTGGTGGGTGACGATGGGCTGCGAGGCTCCCTGAAAAAACCAGATATCCCTGAAAACTCAATTTGTAGGAGCCGGCTTGCTGGCGATCCGCACACCGCGCGGTGTGTCAAATGCGTTGCGGTGAGACCATCGCCAGCCTACCGGCTCCTACGGGTGCATGGATCAGGCGTTGAGGTGCGCCAGCGCCACTTCCTCGATCCCGGCGGCGTCGAGCTTGTAGTGTTGGTACAAGTGCGTCGGCGGTGCGATCAGGCTGTATTCGTCGTAGATACCGTGACGCTTGAGCTTCACACCGACACCTTCGTCGGCCAGGACCTCGGCCACGGCAGCGCCCAGACCACCGAGCACGTTATGTTCTTCGACGGTCATCATGCGTTTGCTGCGGGCCGCGGCGCGCAGGATGGCATCGCGGTCGATCGGCTTGATCGACGCCATGTCGATCACACCCACCGAACGGCCTTCGGCATTCATTTTGCGAGCCGCCGCCAGCGCCGGATGCACGGTGATACCGCAGGCAATGATGGTCAGTTCTTCGCCTTCGAAGTGCTCGTGAGCCTTACCGAATTCGAAGACCACACCGTCCTCGTAAACGATCGGATCACGACCCCGGCCGATGCGGAAATACACCGGTTTGTCGTAGGTGGCCGAGGCTTTGATAGCCGCCACCAACTGCGCACCGTCCGCTGGCGAGACCACCGCCAGATCGGCGATCGAACGCATGGTGGCGATGTCTTCGGTGGCGTGGTGCGAGGTGCCATAGAAGCCCAATGAGATGCCGGTGTGGTGACCGATCAGACGCACCGGTTGTGCCGAGTAGGCGACGTCCATGCGAATCTGTTCACAGCACAGCAGGCCGAGGAACGAGGCGAAGGTTGCCACGAACGGCATCACGCCACAGGTCGCCAAACCGGCCGCCGCCGTCACCATGTTTTGCTCCGAGATACCAAATTGCAGGTAACGCTCGGGGTAGCGGCTGGCGAATTTGTTCAAGCCGTTGGAGTACTGCAGGTCAGCCGAACCTGCCATCACCGGGTAGCCGGCCTCGGTCAGTTCAATCAGCGCGTCGGAAAGGTATGAAAGGCCCGGGTTCATCGCATTGAGGCCACGGTACTGCCAGGAATTGGGGGAAAGAGGGGCGTTCATGTTCAGATCTCCATGGCTTCAATTTCAGCGACTGCGCGTTTGGCGTCTTCCGGGTCGAGGTAACCGAGGTGCCAGCCAGGCTCGGTTTCCATGTAGGAAACCCCCTTGCCCTTGACGGTCTTGGCGATGATGCAGACCGGTTTCTGACGGCGTCCATCGGCCTTTACCCGCCTCAGGGTTTCGGTCACCTCGGCGATGTTGTGGCCGTCGATTACATGCACTTCCCAGCCGAATGCCCGCCACTTTTCGTCCAGCGGTTCGATACCGATCACGTCGTCCACTGAGCCGTCGAGCTGGAAGCCGTTGCGGTCAACGATTGCGATCAGGTGCCTGGCGTCGTGGTGTGCCGCACTCATGGCCGCTTCCCAGACTTGGCCTTCCTGCATTTCACCGTCTCCGAGCATGACGAACACGTCATAGACTTCACCGGTGAAGCGTTGGGCCAGGCACATGCCCAGGCCACCGGAGAGGGCATGGCCGATGGAGCCTGAAGAGAAGTCGATGCCGGGTACTTTGCGCATGTCAGGGTGATCGCCCAAAGGGCTGCCCAGGCGGGTGTATTCATCGAGCCATTCCTTGGGGAAGACACCAAGGTCTGCAAGAATCGGGAACTGCCCTACGGCGGCGTGCCCCTTGCCCATCAGGAAACGGTCACGCCCCGGCCATTTCGGTTCATCGGGACGAATCGTCATCACGTCGTAGTACAGCGCCGAGAACAGTTCGGCGGCGGAAAACACCGAGGTGTAGTGGCCGGTCTTGGCAATTTCAATCAAGCGAATCGTTTCAAGACGAACGAACTTCGCCCGATCCTTGAGTTTTTTGACAGTCTCGGTGGAAGGCACAAAGTTGCTGGCTTTCCACTGCTCGAGTGTTTTGCGGGGTGTAGACATCTCTACCTCCAATCACAGGCATGAATTTGTTGAAGTAATCTCAGTGGCGGGTGTTGAACTTCAACGGGGTGGTTGTGTGTTCAAGGGTGTTTCAATGAGTCAGGCCTTCGAGCGCCTGCATGGCACTGATCAACTCGGCGCAGGTCAGCGGGTCTCCCGAGTGCGACGCGAAGTTGCGGGCGTGGGGCGCTTTGAGCGTGGGATCGGCGATCTGCATCAGCACTGAATCGTCGATGTGCTGAACACCCAGTTCGGCCAGGTTGCGCGGCAGACCAATGCGTTGATAGAAGCTCAACATGTCGCCCATCATTTCGGCGTCGCGGTCCTCCAGTACCAGTTGCACCAGCAAGCCATACGCCACTTGCCAGCCGTGGACCTGCTGTTGCGCCCCGGGGATTTTCGACAGACCGCGGGTCATCGCATGAGCGATGGACAGGCCGCCGCTTTCGAACCCCAAGCCGCTCATCAACAGCACCGCTTCGATCAGGTGATCGAAGGCAACCGTCACCTCGCCAGTCCCGGCCTGGGCCAGTGCTGGTTCGGCGTATCGACGAATGATTTGATAGCACTCACGCGCCAGTACCAGTCCCGAAAGGGCCGGGCGTGCGCCGAACATGTTCACGCCACCGGATTTGTAGCACTGCTCGGCTTCGAACTTTTTGGTCAGGGCATCGGCGATGCCGGCCAGCAGGAAGTGGCGCGGTGCCTGGACGATCAGTCCCGTATCCACGAGCACGTATCGGGGACTGACGATCAAGTGTCCGACTTCGCTCAGCTGATGGTGCGCGTCGTAGACCACGTAGTTTTTCGAGGTGGGTGCATCGTTGGACGCCACGGTCGGCATGGTGATCAGCACACGACCCGTGGTGTGGGCGAGGGCTTTGCCTGCGTCGATGCATTTGCCGCCGCCGACGGCCAGGATCATGTCGAAGTCGACTTTCGATGCGGCCATCCTCAGGCCCGCAATGCCCTCGGCGGTGATCTCGCCATCGAAGGTGACGTAATGCAACTCGATGTCTGCCTGTGCACAGCTGTGATCGAGTCGGGTCCTGATCAAACCCAGCACGTAACTGTCGATGACTACCACGGCCTTGTGTCCGCAATTGGCCAGATAGGTACCTGCCTGAGTCAGTACTTCAGGGCCTTGGACGTAACGTCCGGGTGAGCCAAAAACCAGGTTCATTGAACACCTCACTGCTTATTGTTGTTCGAGGACGACTGCAGGCTGTCTCGTCTCGATCTTGTTTTGATGCATGATATATCATGTTTTTTGACGGTCAAGCACTCAATCGACGAGTTGTCGTCAGGCGATCGAATACCCGCCGTCTACCGGCAACGTCGTACCGGTCACGTACCGTGCGTCGTCCGAAACCAGGAATGCGATGACGTTGGCCACGTCCTCCGGTGCGCCCCAGGTCTTCATTGGAATGCGCGTCATGATGCCTTGCGAGCGCACCGGGTCTTCAAATGCCCGCCGTGACAGATTGGTCAGGATCCAGCCCGGCGCCACGGCATTGGCACGCACACCATCAGTGGCCCAGGCCACGGCCATGCAGCGTGTCAATTCGGAAATGGCGGCTTTGCTCGATGCGTACGCCGGGGTCTTGCTGGAGCCGAAAATCCCCCACATCGAAGCGAAATTCACCACCGCCCCGCGAGCGGCTTTCAGGCCGGGCAGGGCGGCGTTGGTGATGCGCAGCACGGCTGTCAGGTTGACGTCCATGACCCGACTGAAGCCTTCAAGCTCCCACTCACGATTGTGATCGATGATCCCCGCGGCGTTGACGATTGCATCGACACGATCAAACCGGCCGAAGAAGTCGTTCACCGCATCGTCGTTGGTGACGTCCAGTTCCTGGTAATGAATTCCTTGCATCCGTTGCTCGGGCTCACCGAGGCCGAGGGTGAAGACCTCGTAGCCGTCAGCGAGCAGTCGTTGCGCCGCGGCCAGGCCAATGCCCGAGCCTCCGCCGGTAACGATTGCGGTCTTTTTCATGGTTTTTCCTCATGGGTTGTTTGCAGGTCTTTCAGGCGCCGCATTGCGCAAACAGAAACTCGGCCAGCAAGTCGATCTGGCCGGTGATCATGTGGGCACCTTTATGAATGACGCAGCCACGCTCGGCGGCAGCGCTGAGCAGCGGCGTGATATCCGGGTTCATCACCACGTCACCGACCACCGTGCCGGGCGCCAGCGTCTCGATGGGCAGCGGCAAGGGATCATCGGCTTTAAGGCCCAATGCGGTGCCGTTGATCACCACATTGAAGCCGCTGGCATCGGCAGGGCCGGCGTTGATTCTTCGCGCAGGGAACAGCTGCCGCAACTCGGCGACCAGCTCTTCGGCCTTGGCAGGTGTGCGATTGCTGATTACCAGTTCCTGAATCTCCTCGGCCAGCAAGGCGTGGGCGATTCCAGTGGCAGCGCCGCCTGCACCGAGCAGCAACACGCGTTTGTCGTGCAGGGCATGGCCCTGTTTTTTCAGGCCGACAACGAAGCCGTCACCATCGAACATGCGCCCGCTGAAGCGTCCGTCAGGCAAGCGTTTGGCGACATTACACACGTTCAGCAGGCTGGCAGTCCCTTGGAGTTCATCACACAATTTCGCCACTTCCAGCTTGTGCGGCACGGTGACGATCACCCCCGCCAGGTTTTCAATCCCGCGCAAACCTTCCCACGCCGTAGCCAGGTTGGCTGGCGAAACTTCCCAGGGCACGAGAACACCGTCATAGCCCAGGCGTTCCAGCAGCGGGTTGAAAAACTCGGGAGTGCGCAGATGTTTGGCCGGGTAGGTGAGATGGACCACGACCCGGGTTTTACCGCTGATAGGCATAGTGTTGTTCCTTTGTAATTTTGTTGTGATGCATGATATATCCTCGATGCGCATCTTCGTCAACCGCATTTACGAGACGCCTGGCAAGGAAGACCCTCTGGCAGTGAAAAATTGATGATGTATGATGCGTTATCTATGCTTTGGGCTTGCAGCGCAGTTTCTCCGCTGGGCCGGCATACCATCATCGACCTGGAGATCGAGTAACAGTGACCGTGCATAAGCCCATTGATAAAGGCAACTTGAGCGAACGGGTGTATTCAATTATTCGCACCGCGTTGATGGACGGGCAGTACCAGCCAGGTGATCGCTTGCGCATCAGCACCCTCGCCGAAGAGTTCGGGGTATCGATTACACCTGTACGCGAGGCGATTTTTCGTCTGGTCAGCGACCATGCGCTGGACATGAAGGCTGCGACATCAATCTATGTCCCTGAGCTGACGGTCAGTCAGCTGCGGGAAATCCAGTTGATCCGCCATCTTCTGGAAGGCGAGGCTGCCAGTGTCGCGGCTCAGCGAATCACCCAGCCGGAACTGGAAAAGCTTGAAGCCATTCAGGACGCATTCCAGAAGGCGGTTCCCGTCGATTACAAACAAGCCGCGTTGTTGAACCGGGAGTTCCACTTCGGATTGATCTCAGCGGCGCGCATGCCTGTGGTCTCTAAAACCCTCGAGAACATGTGGGTCATCATGGGGCCGCTGCTGAGCCGGTTCCACGCCGAAGTGCCGAAGAGAGAACTGGCGAGTGCCAAACACAAGCACTTTGAAGTGCTGGAAGGCTTGCGCACCCGTAATTCGGTCCAGGCCAAAGGTGCAATGCAAGCGGACATCGCTTGGGGCGAGTTGATGATCGAGTGGCTGGAAAAACAAGAGAACCTGGTTGAGACGTGAGACGCCTGATGAACTGCTGATCGTGGCTGATATCAGCGAGTAGTCGAAATCAGCCCGACCCGGGTGCAGGCGATTGTCCTCACAACCATTTGAACCGTGCCGGAAACCTCGCGACAAAACATGTTCCCGCGTTGATTGTCGAGGACACAGTCAAGGTTCCGTTATGGGCCGTAGCGATTTGCGCGGCGATGTACAGCCCAAGGCCCAGCCCTTCACCCCGTTGTCCGGCTTCGGAGCGGCGCAACACCGTCCATTGAAATGCATCAAGCCTTACTGGTTGCAGACTGAGTCTGGCTGCTCAGCCGCTCTGAAATCTGTGCTCGGCGAGACTTCCCGCAGGTTCAGTGAACTCCTGCAAGCCGCCTGCCTCTGAACATCAAGAGCACTTCGGCGCGCATTCACATCCTGCCTTTCGCCAGTTGCTCGGCAACCCCCGTATCCAGCCGTCCACCAGGGAGCGCCGGCGATGAGCAACGCCGCAAACTTACAAAATCTGCTGACCAGGTTCGCAGCCCGACCCGTGAGTTCACCGGACACTGCGTTGCCACAGGTGATGCAGGAACTCATCGACAGCGGGTTCGCTTCCCTGCCGATGCCCGGCCAAGGCCTGACGCTGGAGCGATGGCGGACGCTGGCAGCCGTGGCCGCATGCGATCTGGCGTTGGTCAAACTGTTCGAAGGCCATACCGATGCCATGGCCATCATGGCGGAGCTTGAACCCGATCAACCGCTGCCCAAGGGCCTTTGGGGTACTTGGGCTGCCGAGCCGCATTTCGCTCGGGTCAACATCATGGATCGTCAGGGCGACCGCGTGTATTTGCACGGGCGCAAAGCCTGGTGTTCCGGCGCGCCAATGCTTGATGGGGCGTTGCTCACGACCTGGGATGAACAGCATCGACCGCAACTGGTCGCCGTGGATTTGCGGCAATCCACCATCAGCAGAATGGCCGATGCGTGGCAGGCAGTCGGCATGGGCAGCACGGCCAGCGTTGATGTGGCGTTCAAAGGTGCGTTGGGACGTTGTGTCGGGATGCCCGGCCAGTATGTGGATCGACCGGGTTTTTGGCAGGGCGGGGGAGGGATTGCCGCCTGTTGGTACGGCGCGGCGTGTGCGCTGGCCGGTTACCTTCGCGAACATTGTCGCCAGCCCCATCACGACGCGCATGCCGCCGCGCACCTTGGCGCCGTCGATGCAGCGCTGTGCAGCGCCGCGGCGTGCTTGCGGGCCACGGCGATGTGGATCGATGCCAAACCCCGGGCCTCGGCGCAAATACCTGTCCGGCGATTACGCGCCCAAATGGAAACCACGGTTAATGAGGTGCTTGCGCAGGTGGGGCGTGCGCTGGGCGCTACGCCGTTCTGTCGCGATGCTCACTTTGCCAGGCTCGCTGCGGATTTGCCGGTGTTCGTCCGGCAAAGTCATGGGCAGAAAGATCTCGCGGCACTGGGCGAACTGATCGCTGCGCAACCGGATGATGGGTGGCTGCTGTGAGCGATGAAACGCCCGAGGCTGAAAACCTTATCCGGGGGAAGGGCACCCCGCTGGCCGAATGGCAGGCCTGCCCGGCGCTGGCGGATGTGCAAACCATCACCCATCAACAACTGATCCCCGAGGGGCGGCGTGTGGTTGTCGTCGCGCCGCACCCTGACGATGAAGTCCTCGGCTGCTCTGGCATTCTGGCCGGGATGAAGGGCAGGGAGGCCGACGTGGTGATGGTCGCGGTGACCGATGGCGAAGCGAGTCATCCTGGTTCCCGGGAGTGGCCAGTTTCACGGTTGCGTGAACAGCGCCCGCTGGAAAGCACCCGCGCCCTCGACCGATTGGGGCTCGATGCCAATGCCTTGAACTGGCAGCGCTTGGGGCTGCCGGACAGCGCTGTGCCGGGGCATGAGCCGCAGTTGGTCGAGCGGCTGCTGGCATTGATACAGCCTGGTGATCGAGTGGTGAGCACCTGGCGATCGGACGGGCATTGCGATCACGAAGCAACCGGTAGGGCCGCGGCTTTCGCGGCATCACAGCGCCATGCCTGCTTGATCGAAGTCCCGGTCTGGGCCTGGCACTGGGCACGACCGCAAGATCCGAGAATTCCCTGGGCGCGGGCCCGCAAGTTGATGCTCGATGCAGCCGTATTGGCGCAAAAGCGCCAGGCGATCAACGCCCACGTCTCGCAGATCAGCCGCGACGACAGGGCCCCGGCGGTGCTGGATCGAGAAACCCTCGAACGACTGTTGCAGCCCTTTGAACTGGTGTTTATATGAGCGTATCGCCTGACTATTTTCAGCAGATGTTCAACGCCAGTGATGACCCCTGGTCTTTCCGCACCCGCTGGTACGAAAAGCGCAAACGTGAATTGATGCTGGCAAGTCTGCCGCGCCAGCGATATCAGCGGGTTTATGAACCCGCCTGCGCTAACGGCGAGTTCAGTGCGCTACTGGCCGAGCGCAGTGAATCGCTGCTGTGCCAGGACATCATCGAAAAGGCAGTAACGCTCGCGCGTGGGCGATTGCGTCACTTGCCCCATGTCCGTGTCGAGCAGGCACACATTCCCGAAGATTGGCCGCAGGGCACGTTTGATCTGATCGTCCTGAGTGAAGTCGGTTACTTCCTGGATGCCAAGGCGTGGCAGCAGGTGATCGAGAACACGTTGCTGAGCCTCGGCCCTGCAGGCGGCGTGCTGGCCTGTCATTGGCTGCATCCCATTGAGGGATGCTCGCAGGATGGCCATGAGGTTCACGCCGCGCTGGCGGAAAACCTGCATTTGCACCGTCTGGTGCGCCATGAGGACAAGGATTTTCTGCTTGAGTACTGGAGCCGACAACCCACCTCGATCGATCTCGCTGAAACCTGCCAATAGCTACTGGGCCAACGACTGCAGATAGTCGGCAAAACCTCCGCGACAACGGCCGTTTTTGCGCGCGCTGGTGGTCACCCGGTTGCTGGCGGTCCACAGAATGTTCGCTCCGCTGCGCTCCAGATCGTTAACCAGTTGCACATCTTCGTGGGCTGCCAAGGCCTTGAATCCGCCCGCCCTGCGGTAAGCCGCCGAAGAAACGCCAAAATTCGCCCCATGGATGTGGCGGTGGCCGTCGAGGGTGCGGTAATGGGCGTGGTAACGCTCCCGCACCCCATGCGGATGTTCCGACCAGTCGCTCACCTCGACCAGCCCACACACGGCATCCACATTGAAGCGAATTTGATCGGCGAGCCAGGTACTGGGAACCACCGTATCGGCGTCGGTGAACGCCAGCCATCGTGCGTCCACCCCCAACAGATGCTCGGCACCGTGCGCCCGGGCCTTTCCGACGTTGCGGTGGGTGCAGGTCAATGTCATCACCCCATAGGACCGGGCGATTTCCAGGGAAGTGTCTGTGCAGTCGTCCAGCACGATCAGGATTTTTACCTCTTCATCGTCAAGGCCCTGGTGAAAGGCCGCCTCCAGCAGTGATTCGATGCATTGGTTCAAAAGCCGCTCTTCATTGTGCACCGGGACAACGACTCCAATCATTTGAAGGCCTCCATAACGCCTGCACCCAATAGCCGGCTTTTCGATGTCGACCGGTGCGCAGGGCGTTTGGTTGCAATAAACGTGTGGAGGAAAAGCACAACACCGGCACGAGGCCGGTGCTGTGCGACATGGTCAGCCTGTTCTGCCGCCTTCACGCACACCGATAATCCACAGCGCTGTATCGGCGGGACGGAACCTTCTGTTGTCCTGCGAGGAACCGCCTTACAACAAGGAAATCGGATAGCTGACGAAGAGTCGGTTTTCATCGAATTCGTTCTTGTTGAAGTCTCTGCGCATACTGGAGTTGCGCCATTTGACGGACAGGTTTTTCAAGGCGCCCGATTGAACGACATAAGCCAGTTCCGATTCGCGCCCCCATTCCTTGCCGTCCGTGATAGCGCCGGTGTGGACGTTGTCACCACTCAAGTAGCGATTCATCAGGGTCAGGCCAGGAACGCCGACGGTGACGAAGTTGAAATCGTGACGTACCTGCCACGACCGCTCCTGGGCGTTATCGAAACTGGAGTTGTAACTGTCGTTCGCCAAGGTGCCGCCACTGGCGCCGTTGACCCGCATCCAAGCGGTATCGCCGGTGAGCTTCTGCAGGCCGACATAAAAGGTGTTCCCGCCCAGTTTTGCCGAGAACAAGCCGAAGGCGGTCTTGTTGTCCATGTCGCCGGCCAGATGGGCGCCATCTTCCTTGCCGGTGAAAAAGCCCAAGTTTGCACCGAATGTCCAGTCACCCACAGGTTGGCTGTGGCTCAGGCTGAAGTACTGTTGCTGATAGATGTCCTTGAGTTCGTCGTACCACAGCCCGACCGTCGTGCGCTTGCCGTTGAAGGTGTATTCACCGCCACCGAAGTTGAATCGATCGGACGTGAACGCCGCTTTGCCGTTCATGGACATGTCTTCCATGCTGGCGTCATTGCGCGGGCTGTTCTGCCTGATTTGACCGCCGTACAACGTCAGCCCACCGATTTCCTGGGAGGTGATCTGCGCGCCACGAAAGGTCTGCGGCAACGAACGACCATCATCGGAACGCAGGATCGGCAGCGTACTGACCCATTCGCCAACCTTCACCACCGTTTTTGAAACCTTGGCCTTGGCGGCAACGCCCAAGCGTCCGAAGTTGTCAGCGGGGCGCCCATCATCATGGACCGGCAACAGTTGCGTACCGGCGGTGCCTTTGCCGCCGTCGAGTTTCTGCGAGTAAAGGCCCAACACATCAACGCCAAACCCTACTGGACCGGGCGTGTAGCCGGAGCGCGCATCGAGGATAAAGTTTTGTGTCCATTCCTCGGCTTTGTTCTGCGGTGTGGCGCTGTTCGGGTAGGCGGGATTGACGAAGTTGCGATTGATGTAGGCGTTGCGCAGATTGAGCGTGGCCGTCGAACCTTCGATAAAACCGCTGTTTTCATCAGCATGAACGACAGCCGCCGAGCCGGCACTGAGTGCCAGGGTCAGGCCGATCAATGAGTAATGGGCGGGCACGTTACGGCGAAAGCAGGTGTGGCGCATGGAGGTTGTCTCTCTATGAATTATTATTTTTTTCAGGAGTTTTTTTGCTGCGGGCGACTGAATTTCAGGCGCAAGCGGCCCTGGCAATCACTTGCCGAGGGACCGCGGGTAAGCGTCTGGGGAAGGGGGGGTTAGTTGTTGACTGCCTGACGACGCAGCAAGTCATCGATAGCCCGGATTGCGAGCGGATAACCGTCGGCGCCCATGCCGCAGATCACCGCGTTGACCACGCCAGACATGATCGAGTGGCGGTGCAGTTCATCCCGTGCATGGATGTTCGACAGGTGCAGTTCAATCAGCGGCGCGTCGAGCAACTTCAGCGCATCCAGTACCGGAATCGAATGGAACGAAAGACCGGCCGGGTTGATGATCACTGCTGCGCCTTGCTCGAAGGCCTCTTGAATCCAGTCGACCATCACGCCTTCGTGGTTGGTCTGGCGAAAGTCGCATACCAGGTCAAGTTCCTCGGCCAGCCTTTCACTGCTTTGCCGGATCTGTTCGAGCGTGGTGTGGCCGTAAATGTGTGGCTCACGACGACCCAGCAGATTGAGGTTAGGGCCGTTGAGGATGAAGACAGTGCGGTTCATGGACGTCCTGCTGCGTTATTTGGAAAGAAGGGCGGTGGTGCGCGCGTCGACGGTGTCGTCTTCGGCAACGGCGTTGAGGTCGATGCCGCGGGTTTCCGGACCGATGACGATCATCGCCAGCGAGATCAGGTTGATCACCGCACACAGCGTCACCAGGGGCCACGGCGAGTTGTTCGACTGGCTCATCAGGTAGACCGCGATCATCGGCATCGGGCCGCCGATCACCAGGTTGGCGCCGGTGTAGGCCAGTGCGGAACCTGAATAACGAACCTGGGTCGGGAACGCTTCGGCAAAAGCCACCGGCTGGATGCCGCTCTGAAACTGGGTGAACCCGAGGAACAACCCCATGATTGCCATGATGGCGGGGACGTTCAGCGTATTGAGGATCGGGAAGTAGACGAACAGGATCAGCAAGGTCATGCACGAACCAAATGCCAGGGTCTTTTTACGGCCCCAACGATCGGACAGATAACCACCGGCCAGCGCACCGAAAATCGCGCACATGTTGGCCACCATCAGCGACATGAAGCCTGTCGACTGGCTGAAGCCCAAGTGCTTGGTGAGGTAGCTGAGGGAGAAAATCACGATCAGATAGAACAGCGCTGCGGGCGAGCAAAAGAACAGCATCAGGCGCAGGATGGTTTTGTAGTGGCTGCCCACGGCGGATTTCAGCGGGCTCTTTTCCTGTTTGACCGGGTTCTTTTTCAAGGCGACGAAGGCCGGCGTTTCATCGACTTTCAAGCGGATGAAGATCGCGACCACCACCAGTACGAAGCTCATCAGGAAGGGGATTCGCCAGCCATAGCTTTCGAATTGCTCGCTTGAGAGCGTTGCTGCCAGGCCCATTAACACTCCGTTGGCCAATATCTGACTGAGCGGTGAGCACAGGCCGAGCATGCCGGAATAACGTCCGCGGCGATCGGGGGAGGCGTGTTCCAGCGCCATCAGTTGAGCGCCGGTGGACTCGCCGCCCAACGCGAAGCCCTGAATGACCCGCAGCAGCACCAGAAGGATCGGTGCCCAGACGCCGATTTGACCATAAGTTGGCAACAGGCCCATCAGCACCGACGCCAGACCCATCATGGTCACGGTGGCGAGCATCAGGTTGCGGCGGCCGAGTTTGTCACCCAGGTAGCCACAGGTAATCGCACCCAATGGGCGTGCGGCCAGGCCGACACCGAAGGTTGCCAGCGAGGCGAGCAGGCCTGCGGTTGGTTCCATCGCCGGGAAAAACAGCTTGGGCAGAATGGTCGCGGATATTGCGCCGTACAGCGTGAAGTCGAACCATTCCAGGGCGGTGCCAATGGTTGCGGCGGTCACTGCTTTGCGAGGCATTCGCAAGTCATGAGTCTCGTTATTGATCGTGCTCATAGAGGTGCTCGTCATTGTTTTTATGGTTATGGGTTACCTGCACGATCCCGCTCAAACAACGGCAATTCGCGGGATGTGTCGAAGTGTGTAGACGTTAACCGATCCTGCTTGCAGAATAATTATCGAAATAACGACAAATCAATAAGCCAGCCTTATGGGAAGCCTGATGGAATTGCGTCACCTTAAAGCCTTCGTCGTGGCCGCCGATCTGCAACACTTCAGTCGGGCGGCCGAACAGTTGGGCATCGCGCAGCCGGCACTGAGTCAATTGATGCGCACCCTGGAGTCAGAGCTGGGACTGGCGCTATTCCGTCGGGAAAACCGGGGCGTGGCGCTGACAGCTGCCGGCGAAGCCTTTCTGCCCCATGCGCGGCAGTCCATAGAGTCCAGTGAACTGGCTACCGCGGCCGCACGCCGCGCCCGGCGAGGTGAAGTGGGCGAGATCAACATCGGCTACCACTCAGCGCTGTTCGAAGCCAACCTGCCGCAATTGCTGCGCCATTACTTCAGTACATTCCCGGAGGTCAAAGTGTCGCTGGTGGACGCCGGCATTCGCATGCAGTTCGACATGCTGCTCGACCATAAGCTGGACCTGGCGTTTGCCAGGGTGTTCAAAGACCACTTGCCAGATCGTTTGCGCACCCATCATTTCAGTCAGTCGAGGCTTGTTTTGCTGATTCCCGACAACCATGAGCTCGCGCAAAGTTTCACCGGCGACCTGGCGATGCTGCGGCACGAAAAGTTCGTTTTTCTTCAGGACACTGCCGGCATCGGCCTGACATCCCACACACTCCAGGCGTGCCGGCAAAACCAGCTGCACCCGGAAAATATTATGTATGTACCGTCACTGATGAGTATCCCCGGGCTGGTGGCCGCCGGGATCGGGCTGAGTATCGTCCCTGAAGCGATGACGCGACTGACCATGCCGGGGATTCGCATTGTGCCGTTGGCCCAACCGGAAATGGTCAGTGAACTGTCACTCATTTCCCGTATTGATGAACGTTCAAGCGCGGTATTGCACTTTATTGAAGAGGCCCATGGTTGGGGATGAAGGGTTTCACCGCCGTGCTTGACCAAACGACCTCCGTCGCAGCGTTGCCCAAATAACGCTGCTTTTGCGCGCTGCTCTTTCGATCTGCGGCCAGTGCGGGCACAATGCGCATCCTTTTTTGGCTGGCCTTGCCGGAGGCCTCGAAATGATCAAGACACCGTACTACCTCATCGATAAACAAAAGCTTCTGGTCAACATGCAGAAGATTGCCTATGTGCGCGAGCAATCCGGCGCCAAGGCCTTGCTGGCACTCAAGTGCTTCGCCACCTGGTCGGTGTTCGACCTGATGCAGCAATACATGGACGGCACCACGTCGTCGTCGCTGTACGAGCTCAAGCTCGGTCGCGAAAAGTTCGTTGGCGAAGCCCACGCCTACAGCGTGGCCTGGGCCGACGACGAGATCGAGGAGATGCTCGATAACTGCGATAAGATCATCTTCAACTCCATCAGCCAGCTGCAGCGCTTTGCCGAGCGATCGGAAGGCAAGACCCGCGGCCTGCGCGTTAACCCGCAGGTGAGCAGCTCCGATTACCTGCTGGCCGATCCGGCGCGCCCGTTCAGCCGTCTGGGCGAGTGGGATCCGGCGAAGATCGAAGGCGTTATCGACCAGATCTCCGGTTTTATGTTCCACAACAACTGCGAGAACGGCGACTTCGGCCTGTTCGACCAGATGCTCACCACCATCGAAGAGCGCTTCGGCCCGCTGCTGCACAAGGTCAGCTGGGTCAGCCTGGGTGGCGGCATTCACTTCACCGGTGAGGGCTACGCGCTGGATGAGTTCTGCGCGCGACTCAAGGCGTTTTCGCAGAAGTACGGCGTGCAGGTTTACCTGGAGCCGGGCGAAGCGGCGATCACCAACAGTGCCTCGCTGGAAGTGACCGTGCTCGACACCCTGTACAACGGCAAGCACCTGGCGGTGGTGGACAGCTCCATCGAAGCGCACCTGCTTGACCTGCTGATCTATCGCCTCAACGCCAAGCTGGCGCCGAGCGAGGGTGATCACACCTACATGGTGTGCGGCAAGTCTTGCCTTGCCGGCGACATCTTCGGCGAGTATCAGTTTGATCGCCCGCTGGCTATCGGCGATCGACTGTCGTTCATCGACACCGCGGGTTACACCATGGTCAAGAAGAACTGGTTCAACGGCCTGAAAATGCCGTCCATCGTAGTGAAACAACTCGACGGTACAGTCGAAGTGGTTCGCGAATTTGGTTATGAAGACTACCTGTCCAGCCTTTCGTAAGCGGACAATTAAAGGAGAGATCAAGCAATTGAAAAAGAACGTTCTTATCATTGGTGCAGGAGGTGTCGCCAAGGTGGTGGCCCACAAGTGCGCGCAGCACAACGATGAACTCGGTCGTATTGCTATCGCGTCGCGCAACATCTCCAAATGCCAGGCCATCATCGAAAGCGTCAAGGCCAAGGGCAGTCTCAAAGTGCCCGCCGATATCCAGGCCTACTCGCTCAACGCCCTGGATGTGGAAGCAACCAAGGCGCTGATCCGCGAAACCGGATCACAGATCGTTATCAACGTGGGTTCCGCGTTCCTGAACATGTCGGTGCTGCGTGCCTGCATCGATACCGGCGTCGCTTACCTGGACACCGCGATTCACGAAGAACCGGGCAAAGTCTGCGAGACGCCGCCTTGGTATGGCAACTACGAGTGGAATCACCTCGCAGAGTGCCAAGAGAAGAACATCACCGCCATTCTCGGTGTGGGTTTCGACCCGGGCGTGGTCAACGCCTATGCCGCACTGGCGCAACAACAGTATTTCGACCGCATTGATTCGATCGATATTCTCGACGTCAATGCCGGCTCCCATGGCAAATATTTCGCCACCAATTTCGATCCGGAAATCAACTTCCGCGAATTCACCGGGCAGGTGTGGAGCTGGCAGAACAGCCAGTGGACCAGCAACACCATGTTCGAAGTCAAACGCACCGACGACTTGCCGGTCGTCGGTTCGCAGAACCTGTACCTGACCGGTCACGACGAAGTGCACTCCCTGTCGAAGAACCTCGACGTGCCGAACGTGCGTTTCTGGATGAGCTTCGGCGAGCACTACATCAACGTGTTCACGGTACTCAATAACCTCGGCCTGCTGTCCGAGAAACCGGTCAAGACCGCCGAAGGCCTGGACGTTGTGCCGCTGAAAGTGGTCAAGGCCGTGCTGCCTGATCCGAGCTCGCTGGCGCCTGGCTACACCGGCAAGACTTGCATCGGTGACCTGGTCAAGGGCACCAAGGATGGCCAGCCGCGCGAAGTGTTCATCTACAACGTGGCTGACCACGAAGAAGCCTTTGCCGAAACCGACAGCCAGGGCATTTCCTATACCGCTGGCGTACCACCTGTTGCCGCAGCTCTGCTGGTTGCCCGTGGCGAGTGGGATGTGCAGCGTATGGCCAACGTCGAAGAACTGCCGGCTGAGCCGTTCCTCAAGGCGCTGGACGTCATGGGCCTGCCGACCCGCATCAAGGACGAGAATGGAGACCGTCCCTGGAACTGAAACGCTTGAGACTCCCTGCAGACGGGTGAGTCTGGTTTCTGGCTCCATACACAAAAACGCCGCTCTTTGAGCGGCGTTTTTGATTTTGTGCATGGTTTTCGGTAAAGCCCGATAATTCCAGCTTGTCATTACGGTATTGCATAGACCTTGAATAGTTTTTTGGCCGCATCGCTGGCCCCGCCCAGATATTTGTCGAATGCCTGTTCAATCTCGCCGGAGCGATACATTTCGCTGAGCGCGGTGTCGACCAGCAGACGGAAATCTTCATCCTCTCGATCCACGGCCATTGCAGTCGGTGCGTACTCAAAAATCCGCTCCAGCACCACCAGGTTTGCAGCAGAGTAATTCCTGCTCAGCAGATGCTTGAGCATCATGCGCTCAGCGAAGAACGCATCGGCTTTGCCATCGGCAACCAGCTTAAGACCTGCCTCTGCGTTCTCTACTGTCACCAGAGTCGCCACAACTCCCAGCAATCGCATCTGCTCATGTATCCACGTCTCGGTTATACCGCCGGCGATGGCGGCGTACGTCTGATTGGATAGACCACGGTTCACGGTGGCTCGCCACGTTGGCCCGGTATGAGCCACCTTGCCATTGAGCACATTGAGCAAGGCTTCGGATGAATCCTGGCGCACCACTGCCGAGAGACCGGCGGTGTAGATCGGCACCGAGTAGCTGACCTTCTTGCGCCGCGCCAGTGTGGGCGGGGTGGGCGTACAGAGAATGTCGATTTTCCCCGAACTGACGGCAGTCATCTCGTCGCTCATGGAGACAGGCTGGTACTGAATTTTCAGCTCGGGCAAATTCAGGTCGGTCTTGACCTTCTCGGCGATCTTCAGACACAGATCGATGGCATAACCGCTGGCTTTATCGGCCGACTGATCACTGAAAGGCGCGAAGTCAGGCAAGTAGCCGAGGGTAAAAGTATGACTCGTACGTATGCGCTCAAGCGTATTGCCATGGGCCATTACCGGTAGCAGCGCAACCAGGCAGACGAGCAGCAGCAGGTTGTTGGCTTTTGTCAGTTTCACGTTCATGCGCGGGTTTCCTCGAATTCAGATGTCTGTGCTGTCCTGAAGATTGCGATCAAGGGTTATCGACCCGGAGGAAAGCGGGCGCAGGGGTGTCGACAAAACGTTTAGCGAGGAGCCCGTAGAGCAAGTAGCCGAACACCAGGACAAGGACACCGCCGAACACGGCGTCTTTGCCGCAGGCGTACAGCGCGTACAAGGAATAGGCCACCGCAACCACTAACACCAGGGTGTTGCGCGTGTATACGCCTGCGCTGACTTTGGCTTTGTACATCATGACCAGCAGCCCGGTAGCCGCCGTCACATAGGGGATCAGGTTGGTCACGGCTGCGAGGCTGACGAGTTTTCCGAACTGCGCACTCGCGTTGGGCGAAATGGTCGACAGCGCCATCAAGGTCTGCAGCACGCCACAGACCAGCATCCCGACGATGGGGGCATTGCGTGCGCTGACCTTGCTGAACAGTTTTGGGAACATGCCCTGATCAGCCGTCATCTTGGCGGTTTGCGCCAGAGTGAACTGCCAGCCCAACAGTGAGCCCACACAGGCCATCACCGCGAGCGCCATGATGATGTTGCCGACCGTGGGGTTGAACATATGCGCATAAACGAGCGCGAAAGGGGCTGAAGAGTTGGCCAGTTCGGCATTGGGAATGATGCCCTGAATGACCGTCGTCGATAGCACATAGACCGCGGCTGCCCCCAGTGTGCCGAACAGGCACGCCAGCGGCACGGTGCGCTTGGGGTTTTCCACCGCATCAGAGGCCTGGGCAGCTGACTCCATGCCGAGAAAGGCCCAGAGGGTCAGAGGAATTGCTTTGCTGATCGCTTCTGATATCGGCAGGTCATTCGGGTTCCAGGCGGCCATTATCAGATCGGGTTTGAACCAGAACCAACCGATGATGCTCAAGCCTGCTACCGGGATGATCACCCCCCAAACAGTCACCGCGCCAATCCTGCCCGTGATGCCAGGGCCGCCAAAATTAGCCACGGTGGTTAACCAGAGCAAGCCGACCGTTCCGATGAACAAGGGAATGGCGCCGCTTCCCAGCCAAGGCATGAACGATGTCATGTATCCCACTGCGGAGATGGCCACCGCCACGTTGGCGATGGCCAGCGACAGGAAATACAGATACGAGCACAGGAAAAATCCTGATTTTGCGTGCGCTTCTTCGGTGTAGGCGGATAACCCACCTGAGCGCAGACAGTAGATGCCACATTGGGAAAAGCAGTACGCAATGGCCATGGAGCCGACAGCGGTGACGATCCATGACAACAAAGAAACGGCCCCGAGCTGGGCCATGCTCGTCGGCAACATAATGATGCCTGAGCCCATCATGTTTACCGTCACCAGTGTGGTGAGCCCCATGAGGCTCATTTTCTTGCTTGAATCGGTCATCGGAAACCCCTCGATTTGCGCAACGCGTCACCGCTCAGCCATCGAACGCACCGGGAACCTGACTCAGGCTCCCGACGAAAATGGCGAGGGGCATTCTGACCAACTACCTGACAACGCTCATGCTGCCATCCATTCTTTGCTCTGTCAGAGTGGTTCGGACTGACGCCCGGTCACGCTCTCGTCACAACACTAGTGCCGGCAGACGTTGGCGTTTCTGACAATTATCAATCAGCACGATTTGCAAGCCGTGAGACCCATGGGTTGGCACTCAAGCCATGTAGCAGCCTTGAGCAGGTCGTGCTGTTGTTCAATGAAAGGTAGCTGGCGAGAGGGGAGACTGCACCTGCTCTTCGTCACGCCATTGGGCTACATGGCACAACCTGCAGAAATCGCCAGTGCGGCACTGTTTTTGACCTCCGACGACACCAGATACTTGAACGGCAGGCTGATACGCCTGCTTACCAGTTGTAACTCACTTTGGCGGTAATCTCGCGACCCGGGTTGTAGAAGTTCGCTGTGCCGGAACCGACCACGTGCTGCTCATCCAGCAGGTTGCTGACGTTCACCGCAAGGTCGGTGCCCTTGGCGATCTCGTAGTTGAAGGCGGCGTCGAACAGCGTGGTGCCATCGCTTTTGCCGGAGTTGGCTGCGTCGAAGTAATAAGAGCCGACGTAGCGCGCACCCAAGCCAACGCTGACATCAGTGCCGGGCACGTCGTAATAACTCCAGAGCGAAGCGGAATGCTTGGGGGCCGTGGTGAACTCATTACCCTTCAGGGAGCTGCCGTCGTACAACGAACCGCGCAGTACCTCGGACTCCATATAGGAATAGCCACCGATCAGGCTGAGGTTCTGCGTCACCTGCGCCTTGGCTTCCAGGTCGAGGCCACGCGCCCGCGATTCGCCCACGGTCTGTTGCTCAATGATGCCGCTCGGCAGCACCACGGCGATGGTGACGTTTTCCTGGGTCAGGTCATAAACGGCAGCGGAGAACAGTGCGTCCATCCCCATCGGCGCATACTTAACGCCCACTTCGTACTGCCTGCCCGTCTGCGGTGTTACGCCAACCTGCGGCGGCGAGACGGATTCCACCATGCTCACATAGGTGGACACCTCATCGTTGACGATATAGGTCAACGCACCTCGGTAGGAGGTTTCGGAGAAGTTGTCTTTCTCAGTGGATTGCAAACCTTTACTGGTAAGGTCCATCGAGTCGTTGCGCATACCTGCGGTGACGATGAAGCGCTCGTAGAACGACAGGTTCTGCTGAAGGAATACGGCCTTGGTGGTCGCGTCTCGCTTGTTGACGGCATACGGCGTGATTGAGCGTGACACGCCAGTAAACACGGGATTTGCAATATCAATCGGGGTCGTCAGGGCGTAGACCGAGCTTTCCTTGGTGGTCGAATCGAGGTACTCCACGCCCACCAGACTGCTGCTGTCGATGTTCTCGAAGCGGGCATCGTATTGCAGCATCAGATTGCCGTTGAACTGGTCGGCTTCGGTGTCCGTTCCAAACTGATAGCGGTCAACGGTGGTACCGACACGTGCGGCGCTGTCGCTGAGGTAAACGTAGCCAAAATCATCGGTCAATTTGCTGTAACGCAGATTGCTGCGCAGTACGAAGCCGTTGTCGAAGTCATGGGTGACGTTGCCGCTGAGGCTGGTGCGCTCGACATCGTGGAAGTTGTAGCTGGGCTCACCATAAAACTTGCTGCGGTCGTACTCCTTATCCAGCGGATAACCGCCACTGTTGGGCGAACTTTCGGTTTTCAGGTAGTCCAGAATCATCGTCGCCGACGTGTAATCCGTCGGTGCCCAGGTGACGCCACCCATAAACAACTGGTTGTCGTCCTGCGAGTGGTCGTATTCGCGGTCGCTGTTTTGGCCTTTGGCAGTAAAGCGGCCTGCCAAGGTTTTCTCGTCGTTCAGCGCATCCCCCACATCGATGCCTGTCTCGACATGGTCAAACGAACCGTAGGTCACATAACCTTGGCCAAACTGCTCGAAGCGCGGCTGTTTGGTCACGAAATTCACCGAACCGCCCGGGTCTGCGGGGCCAAACAGCGTGGAGTTGGCGCCACGCAGAATCTCGATGCGCTCATAAGCGAATGGATCTTCGCGTACGCCGCGCATCGAACTTAGGGTCAAGCCGTCACGGTAGGTGGTGGCCTGGAAGCCCCGGATCTGGAAATAGTCGTTGCGGTCATCCGTACCATAGAAGTCGCTGACCACGCCCGGCGTGTATTGCAGCGCCTCTTCCGTGGTGCTGACGCTGCGTTGCTCCATTTCCTTGTTGGTAACAACTGATACCGATGCCGGTGTATTGAGAATGCTGGTGGCCACCTTGCCGCCAACCCAGAGCTCCTTGGCGACCACCGAGTTGGCGTCGTCGTCGGCACTGACCCTGACCTTGGCATTGATGATGAGGGGTGCAAGGCGGTAGTCCTCGACGTCCGTTGCGTCGAGCTCCAGCGGGCCGGCGGGCTTTGCTTGAGGGACCAGCAGGTAAGCATTCAGGCCTTGCTGTTCGATCTGCAATTCGCTCCCCTGCAGCAACGATGACAGCGCTGCCGACGTATCGAGCGTGCCATTCACGCCAGCAGTGGCGCGGTTCACTACACTCGACGCGTCGAACGAAATACTGATGCCAGCCTCGCGCGCAAAGCGGTCAAGCGCCGGCGCCAGTGGGCCGGCAGCGATGTTCCACTGCTTGACTTGATTGCTGTGCTCAGCGCTCGACGTTTGCGCCAGCGTTGGCAATGCGTAGCTGCTTACGATCAAACCCAAAATCGCACCGTGCAAGGCACGATTTAATGGATGGCGCTGTGAAACAGGGGACGAACTCATTTACTCGCTCCAAGAAAGGACATCGGCAGATTGGCCTGTATTCCGGCCTTCCTTAGAGGTCGAACGAGAATGAGAAACCACCTCATTATATTTCAGGTAGTACAAAAATTCTGATGGATTCAGGTGGCAGCGGTCACGGTCACCCAATATCGGGTTCGGTAATCAATGTGCAGGTGCAGTGACTGGGCGATCAAAGCCAGGACCTGATCGTTGTCGGCGAGCTGGAAGGTGCCGGAAACGCGACGATCAGCGACCTCTTCGGCGCAGCGCAATACCCCGGGGCGATAACGCGACAACTCCACGATGAAATCATTGAGGCGCATATTGCGCGCACTGATCACCCCGTCACCCCAGCTCCATAGATCAAGGCCGTTGTCCCTGAACATTCGGGCGCCACTTGATGTGAACAGCAGCTGATTTCCTGCCTGGACAGTGCGGCTCGCAGGCGTTTGACTGGAGCCGGGGAACACCGTGACGGATCCTTCCTGAGCCGCGACCAGAGTGCCATCGTCAAGCTCGCGTGCCAGAAAGCGGGAACTCTGAGCGCGCATGATCCCGTCACGTGATTGCACCCAGAACGGTCGCGCTTGAGGCGAGTGTTGATCCGCGCCGACATTCACGATGATTTCACCACGTCGCAGGATGATCAGGCGTCGCTGGGCGTCGAAATCGCTGTCGACGGCGCTATCGCTATTGAGCTGGATAAGGCTGCCATCATCGAGTTGGAAGCGTCGTTGCTCGCCGGTGCTGCTGCGCTGCTGAGCAAGCATGGCTGGTACGGGTGTGTAGTCACGGCCGAGCCAGGCTGCCGTGCTAACAGTAGCCAATATGCCCAGTAGCTTCAGGCTTTCCCGCCGCCGCATTCCATGATGGGTGCCATTAAGGGTTTGTCGGGCCAGTTGAGCTGGCACGCCTGCGAATTCATCCCCAAGCGTTTCCACACGCTGCCACGCCAACACATGCTCTGGGCGCTGCTGCAGCCAGTGCTCAAAAGTGCGCTGTGTTTGTTCATCGGCTTGATTGAAGCGAAGGCGCACCAGCCATTGGATCGCCTGCTCGACAATGGCCGGATTGAGCGCCTGCGGCTCACGCTTCGACATAACGCAAGCGATAGCAGTGTTGCAGGGCCGTGGCCAGGTCGCGTTCCACCGTCGCGCGGGAAACTCCCAGCTTTTCGGCTATTTGCGCGCACGTTAGACCGTCGAGTCGGGCGAATAAAAACGCCTGGCGAACTCTCGGTTTAAGCATGCCGAGCATACGGTCTATGCGTTCGAGCGCATCAAGAATCATCAGCCGGCTTTCTTCCGAGGGCACCTCGTGTGGAGGCAGCAACGTGATGCTTTCCAGGTAGGCACGTTCGAGTTCGCGACGACGATACTGATCAATCATCAGTCCGCGGGCGATACTGCTCAGATAGGCGCGAGGTTCGCGCAAGGGGCTGGACTGACGGGATTTGAGCAGACGTACGAAGGTGTCCTGCGCCAAATCTGCTGCGTTATCGCGACACCCAATGCGTCGGATAAGCCAGCCGTGTAACCACGAGTGGTGGGTGCGATAGAGCAGCCCTAGATCTTCAGTACCTAGTGTTTCGTCGCTGCGCATCGGAATCCCGGCAAATACATAATTGATAATTAATCGCATTCTACTCACGCGATAAGCCTTAGGCAAATACGCAGTGCTCAATGTCCGCTTTTGGGAAAACGCGCTTAATGTCCGCAGTCAATGCAACCAACGCGCTCTGCTTAGTGTGATTTGATTGGCGCGAACGTAACGGTGTCAGAAGGGCAGGGTTGCGGAAATGACCAAAAGGATACGGAAACGATCCGTAGAGAGAGGAGCCGGTTTTCTGAATGCCAGAAACGACAAAGCCCTGAATAATCAGGGCTTTGTCGTATAAAGATGGCGGAGGCGATGGGATTCGAACTCATGGACCTGTTACAGTCGACGGTTTTCAAGATCGCTATATCGAAGTAAACGGGCTGCTGCTTGTAGCGATTTTCCGTTCCATTACTTTCATTTTTCAGCACCTCTACAGACCGCATTCTACAAGGGGCCTGCTTCGAGTTATGGAACGGATTTTCAGGCTATTTTGATGGTTTGGCGATAGCACCGATCCGACGGTAAACCCGCTCGGTGATGTCGCCTTTGGTGTGGCCCAGCAGCAAACTTGCCTCGCCGACATCAATGATTTCAGACGCAGCTTTCGGCCGGATGTCCCGGAACTGAAACCCGCCAATCTTCGCCGCCAGCAGGTCGTCGCCGATCTCGAACGCCGCCAACTTCGCTTTCTCGCGCGCGATGTCCCAGCGCTTACGCAGCATCGTAGCGGTCATCCGTTTACCGTGCTGGCTCACAATCAGGTAGTTCGAGACATGCCGGGCGTTGCGGTCGGTTATTTCGGCGATCAGCCGGCCCAGGCTATTCGCCTTACCGTCAGTGGTCATCTGAATACGCAGCTTTTTGTGCGTCTTGTTCTGCTGCACCCCCAAATATCCCCTTCTGCATCATCCTTTCGCATCACCAGGATATCTGCCGGTCGCTGACCGGTGAGATAAGGTCCATCGCGTCTTTCATCCGCTGCAGTCGATGGTGCACGTCTGTATCTGCTCGACGTGGCCGTCGCGCTTGATCAGATAATTGACTCGTCGATCCAGGCGGAAGCCGGTCAACCGTTCGGCCTCTTCATATGTGGACGGATCCCAGCGGAAGCCATATCTGGCAGCCGGATCCTCGACCACGCGATTTACTTTACGCATAGCGAGTCCTCCCGCCGTTCACCGGCAGGCTTTGTGCTTTAATGAAATAGTTTCTTAAAGGAGTTGTCGCTATGGAAAAGGCGTTTCGAAATCCGTTGTTTTTAACCGGGCTATCTCTGGCAATCTGCGGCGTTGCGATTACTGCGCCCGGTCTTTGGATTCCTGGTCTAGCACTGATGGTTGCTGGCTGGACTAAGGGAAATAAGCGAGCCTGATGTTCATGCGCAGCCTGCAAACGGATCGTGGAAATCAGACGAGGGGTGCCAAGCGAGCTGAGCGGGTGAGCTACGGTTTATTGGTTAACTTCGCCAGTTGCGTACACACTTTCTCCCCTGAGGTGACTGGCGGGGTGAACCCCAACAGCACGGCCCCTTGTAGATGAGCCGGAGCACGAAGAGCGGCGCTGCGATCATGGTGTCACCTCTTCAGGCTTGTACTTGGTGAGCCGCCATTTCGTGTTGTTGCTCTGGCTGTGATCCGACTCGACCAAGCCCTCGCACTTCATCAACTCCAGCTCACGGCGAATTTGCTTGGTGGTGAATGGCTTGACGTGGAACCGGAACCACCAGGTGTAGAACCAGTTATCCCAGGAGCCGCCCGTGCCGCTCATGTAGGTGGTTATCTGCTGGCGAAGGCTCATGGCGTCACCTGCTTGATGTTTGAGTCGACCCATTTACGCATGCGCACCCAACGCTCTTCCGGCGTTTCGCGTCGCCAGCCGGTGCTACCATCCGGTTTGTGGCCGTATGCGCCCGGGTGTTCGTCATTCTCCCAAACGATTTCCCAGACTATCGCCTCGGCCAGCCCAAACTTGTCCGCGACAGCCTGCGAGTCCTGGATCAATCACAGACATATCCAGACTGCGCGCATTGCCAACGACCCCAAGCGTGCAGAATTCGCCTTCTGCCTGGAGCTCTTCGGTTACCAAACGCTTCACTGGCATGGCGTCCATCGCTTCTGCCAGTTCTCTCAGGATGGCCTGACCACGTCTTCCCCTTAGCGCCGAATTCACAGCGCCTCGCCAGCAGATCAGGCCCCAGTTGTTGTCGCCATCGTCGCAATATCCACTCCGGCTCATGGCATCACCTTCGCACCAAGGAGTTTCGGCACCGGCACTGCCCGGCGGCCCCAGATGCAGACCGGACCATCCTCGGTGTCGTGGATCGAGAGGATGAACCAATCTGATTCGGCCGGGTGTTGGACATCCCTGGCTGAGCAATCGCAACTGCCTTCATCCATGTAGGCTTCGAACACTTCGACGGGAACGTCGATTTCCATGTGGGAGACTTTGGTTTCCATCTGCTGGCGCAGACACCATTCCTGAAATTGCGCCTCGGTTACTTCGTCGTCGAACTCAGGGAGGTAGTCGGGGTGGGACCACCAGCCGTCGGTGCCGCGTTCGACCGGCAGCGGCTGGATCAAAACATTTTCTTCAGGCATGACTTCGTCCTTGCCGCTATAGCGGCTGACTTTGAAGAGGGGGTTGCTGATTTCCAGAATTCTGCAAAGCTAAGATTGCTTTGGTTTACTCGATTTGCTCATCTATCGATTGCATCAAAAAGGAATTTATCGTGATGAATGTCTTTGTTAAGGCTTTAGCTTGTAGTGCTGTGTTCCTTGGAGTTTCTGGTTGTTCCACAATCGATGGCCTTCAGCCAACTGATACTGGCATCACAATTGACGTGCCCAATAAATCCTACAATGAGATATGGAAGTCTTCGGTAACGGCTATGAGCACCAATCTAGCAATCGTTGAAATGAATAAAGGTGCGGGGGTGATTAAATCTGAAGCGCCCGCGGGTATGGCCACTTGGGGAGAGGTTATAGGGCTATTTATTACGCCGGTCTCACCATCAGCAGAGAGTTATTCGATTCGAGTCGTTAGTAAGAAACGTGCGACTTATCAAATCACGGGTCAAAACTGGGCGCCAACCGTTGCGGCCCGTATACAAGCGGACTTAGATTCAAAATAATTGAGTGCTTCGCTCAACCGCCTGCCTCGGTAGCTATCAAATCATGGGTATTAACAACCGTCATGCCGAGGCGGTGGGCGATTTGAACTTCGAGCTTTGCGCCCTCTGATCTTTCCCAACCAGGTAGAAGGGCGATCACGCCGCACAGGCCCAGACGCGTTAGGTCGTAGGCCATATAGTCGGCCGACTCGGCGCCGGGGACGATGCCGTGATCGGCTGGGTTCTCCACCTGGTAGCCCAGAGCGCGAAGCTGGTCGCTGGCAGCGTTGAGGGCTGGGTAGTTGAAGTCCTTCAGGCCAGTCATGGGGCCCGGCCACGTAAACGCGTTTGGCGCGGGTAGATTTGAGTGTCACACCAGGCGAAACCACTGCATTGATCCGGTCAACGGCTCGGTCAATCGGCCCCTGAATGAAAGCCGGCATTGGCTCGTTCGCCGGCGGCGTCGTGGCTGTAACGGCGGCGATCATCCCGATTAGGTACTCGGTCACGACCGCGCGGATGTTTTCTGTGGGCATGGGTCGTCCTATGCCGGGGCATGCCCGGGCGGTATTTGATGAGCGGTTGGTCGCAATTAATTGCGGATTTATTTGGATAAAGATGCCAGTTCGTAGCAGGATCGTTCCGAACAAAACCGATCAGAAAGTGGGGTGACGAGGATGTCGGACTGGAGCGAGGTTGTCGCCGGAGCAATAGGTGGTGGGCTGGTAATCGCGGTGCAAATGGGTAAGCAAAATTTGGATAACTTCAGGGACTCAAAGAGGATCCATAGCTGGTTAGTTAGTGAGTTTGAGCGGTTCGATGATTATAAATATCGATCGACGCGCGCAATTGCAAAGGCTGTAAACCTAACGCCGGAAAGAGTGGCTACGCTTTGCCACAATCATCCTCGTATCAAGCACGTGCTGGGGACGGACGATGAACTATGGAACTTGGATGGGGCTGATCATAAAAAGCCAAAAAGCGGGTTCTTTGCCGGCTAGGCAGCTTGCATCAATGCTTCGATGATCCGCTGTCCGGCGAGCGGCGGAACAGCGTTACCCGCCATGTGCATTGTCATTCGGTGGTTGTCGGGGCGCAGCGTGTCGGTGGGGAACGACATTGCGGCAAGCGCTTCGTTTGCACTGAGCATCCGCATCTCATCGCCGCGCACCAGCGGTAGAGCGTAGTGATGGTGCCGATTGGGCGGTTGATATCTCGTCCAGTTAGGCCAAAGCCCTTACCGTAGTAGGGCATGATGAACTGATCGCCGAAGCGCTCTCGGCCATTGCGCACTCGGTCGAGGGTGGGCTGCGCGCGCCCTGGCTTCTCGATTGGTGACCAGCGCCCAGCGTCGAACTGGAGGAAGCTGGCGGCCGGAACGTGGTGGCGCCGGTGCAACTCTCGTATCAGCGGTGATTTGCTGCGGGTGCAGACCAGGAACAGACGTACTCGGTGCTGAGGCATCGCGAGATCAGCGCAGTCGACTACGTGCGGCACGATCATGTATCCCAGCGCGGCCATGGTCTGCGACCAAGCCGTGTAAAGCGACCAATCAGTGAATTCTTCGACGTTCTCGACCAGCACTACTTCCGGCTTGTGGTACTCAGCAGCAGACACAACGGCCCAGGCCGTGGACCGGGATGCGTCGTGCTGGGCATTGCCGGACTTCTTGCCGCGAGTCTTCGGATGTCCTTGGCGGCACTGTGAAGCCAGCATGATGTCGTGGGCCGGAACCTTCGACCAATCCGCCTGGTGCAGGTCCTGGCAAATGTGGATCGCTTCGGGGGGGTTGGCGCTGTGCCACTCGACGGCGACCGGCCAATGGTTGGCCGCCCAAATAACATCGATGCCGGCATTGCGGGCATCAGTAGACCATCCGCCGAGACCAGCGAACAAATCGATTGCTGTAGGCATGGCTTTTAGTCTCTGTAGTAGCGTTACGATATGAACTGGGATAGCTTTCTCAGACATTTACTTCATGTGCGGTGAAAAATGCCTAGCTGGTTTCAAGAACATCCTGCCTTTTCGATTATTAGCCATACGATTGTCGTTGCTACTGCAACATGGTTGGTGTCATCATTTGTTATAGATGAGAACAAAGTTAATTTGTATAAGGCAAAGGCGGAAAGTGCAGAGTCAAGAGCTGAACAGTTCAATGCAAAGATATCTATTCTTGAATCAGATTTAGCAAATTTGAAGTCTGAGAATGACAGATATTTGACGTGGCTAACAAGTGATCCCAAGACGGTTCCAGCTATGGAGAAAAGAATAAAAGAGCTCGAGGGTAGCTTGGCTTCAGCGGCTCTTAACAAAGTGAGCGAACATCATGAGGGTAGCGATCAGCCGCTGGTAAAGCCAAAGTATTATGAGTTTTCAAAATCATTCATGAAAGGCGAGACTTTTGTAGATCCCAAGACTAATGCAGTAATAGGTATATCTAATATTAGTATTGATAATACTGCCAGGGGGACGTTGTATATACCAGGATCAGAAACTATAGAGTTGCAGAATGTGGGACCAGGTGCTACATGGAAATTTGACAAGAATGGCGTGAAATATCAGATGACTGTGGAAGGCGTTAATTGGTTGAACAACACATTGAAGGCATCTGTTACGGAGGTTGATAAAGAGTAGTAATTCATTTTATAGCACCGTGGCAACGGATGAATGGTACGGTCACAGGTGATTTCCATGCAGACGCCTGCCTCGCCGGCTGGCGTGATTCGTAGAAGTGGGGTATTTGTGTTCGGCCCGGCATGGAGCCGGATCTGCAGAAAGAGATAGGTCTTGCTGGGCGCTGCGGCTTTGCGCTGCTTGCGGCAGCAGTTGTCGCTCTGCCTATCGCTTTATTTGCGAAGGGAATCGATGTGCCAGTATTTGCTGCTGTATCGACCATGTGGCTGCTGGTCTCGGTCATGCTTATCTTGGGAGACAGTGTTACTGAGGTGAAGCTGTGGGAAGCATCAATAAAACGAGACGTTCGCGCTGCGCAGGAAGCCAGGCAAGGAGCCGAGAAGGTTCTTGCCCAATTGCAGGACATCACCAGAGTGATTATTGAAAACGAATATGTGCTGCTGTCTGGTAGCGGGCTTTCCGCAGATCGACACCCGTCTGTTCAGCACGTTCAGGCTAACCTGAATGAGCTCACAAAAAAGATTTCCGTGAGCGATGAAGACGCTGCTAAATGGCAGCAGAAGATGGTCCAGGTAATGCGCCAGCCGTTACCTGATAGCCCGGCATCCTCGTAAAAAATAACGTTTCATAAGGAATGCTAAATGACTGGAAAGGACTGGCTGACGCTCGGATTATCGGCTGCGGCGTTCATAGTCGCGTTCGCTAGTTTTTATTTCGCGCATGTTCATAAGCCGTCGGGTGCGATGCTGATATTGCTTGAGCGTACGTTCACACCTCGCCGCGCCAGATCGACGAATGAGAAGGATGCAGCTGGTTTCTTCTTATGGGAAGAAGTATCTCCCTTGATGCGGCATTTGAAATACAGCCTCAGCAACACCGGCAAACAGACACTCTATGTGAAAGACGTTGAATTGTTACAGGGACCAGACCCTCGTGGGTATTTTCGGAGTAGTGAAAGCTTCACGATTATTCCCTCCGATAATGTTGAAGGCTTTCTCATTGAGCCGGGCGATATAAAAATTATCGAGATCAACCACGCGATGAATTTTCATTTTGGTGAAGACTATGACTACAACAAAAACTGTTATCAGCTGCTCGGCCTGATACTTGTATCTGCTGACGGTAGTCGTTACCAAATTTGCCATGACATAACGAATCTAGGGGCTTCCGGACCAGATTTGCACCATCCTATCTGGGACGGACAAACGTTGGGGTCTCCAGTCCGTGGAACCGGGTTTGTCTAGTTATTTGTAACATCAACGCCGATTTTCGCGAATCGCCCAAGCTGTCGCGACTGTTTGTCCGAGATAACGAATTCAGGTCGCGACATGGTGACGAACCGACCTGAGTCTTCGACTGGTGCGGCAGCAAGGTTGATGAGCAGGGCCGACACCGTCTCCTGCCACTCCTCGAAGTCGTGGCGCGCGCCCAGCGCTTGAAGTGCATCAGCGAGCGCTTTCGACACAATCAGCGTGCGCTTCTCGGCTCCGGTCCAACAGGGCTTTCTCCTTGGCGCACTAGTCCCGCTGAATCTGCACATTGTCTTTGGCCATGGCCTGCCTTTTCATTTCCGTGGGCCGGTAGATCCAGCCATGTCTGTCGTCGGCGCAGGTGTGATGCATCTAGGTGCCACCCTCCGCGACCTGATGCGATAGAGGAAAAGTGCGGGTTTCTGCGGCTGGTCTACTCTTGAGGTTCAATATCAACGCCGGTTTTGGCGAACCAATTGGCTCAGCTCACTAATCGAAAGGACTCATATGAAACTCAATATTTTTGCCCTTTGCCTGCTCGCTGTTTTGGTTGGTTGCACAACCGCTGGACCATATGTCACCAACATCTCAAGTGATGGGCGTAATGGTCTGAACATTGAGAAGTGCGCTGTGAAGATGAATGCTTTCATGGGGACTGTTAGCACCACTGAATGTACGAGCCAAAACCTGCAGCTCAGCCGAGGCAATTGATTGCAGGCATCTCCGCGATGCTTTCATTCCGAAACATCCGCGCCACGTTTTCGCTTATCTGTACTTTGTGGCGCGGACTGTCTATCGCTTGAAATGACAACGTCGGACCGAGCGCATGAGCGTTCAAAATCAGGTTAAGCACCTCCTCGCTCATTTCCGTTATGCCGTTCCAGGCCATAAGTCCATCAAGTTTCTGCCGGGTACCGAGCCTGACCCTGTGCCGCAACTCCTTCTCGTCGTACTCGACTCGTTTCTCCGCGGCTTTTGCTGATCGTTCCCGCCCACTCTTTGCCATGATCAACCTCTTCGATGTTGCTGGCAGGAATGGCGATCCAGCCCGACGCGACCCGGTGGTTCGGATTGCTCTCCGCGACCAGGTCCTTGTAGGTTTCCTCGATCAAGTCTTCGAGGTGCGCGGCCAGGTAGTTGCCCTGGGGAGCGACCTCGACCGATTTGGTGTAGCGGTGTCCCCGCTGATCGCGGCACTGGACGCTGAGGTAGATCGTCCAGCGGTGGGCAAAATCGCACACTGCATCCGCGATGCGCTGGCCGGGCGGGATGTTCTTGCAGTTCTTCCAGTTGATCATGCCCTGACGGCCACTGGGATCGATGTTCACCACTGCAACGTGGTTGGTGCTGAGCAGCGCCCGACACGAACGCTCGATCCGGGCGCGCATGTTGTTGGGCTTGCGCACTTTCATAGTGAGTCCGCCAATTTGCGAAGCGCCTTGCGCTCAGCCAAATTCAAGCGCTTGGGTTTGCGCTTGAGGACGGTCTCGGGATCAATCTTCGTCGAGCGCTCGGCAAGCGGTGGATTGATGTGCGCAGGCTCCGACCTGGAGAGTCGGCCGCCGGCAGCAATGTGCTGTTCGACTTGGCGGGAAAGCTCCTGAGTCTTCTCGCGCCGAAACTCGATGTCATATTTGAGGTTGCTGATCATGATCAAGCTCCTAAGCGATGGGCTTGCGCCCGCGCTTTGTCCGCGACTTCATCAACCATCCGACCAAGCTCCAGGTTGAACTGGACCAGCTCTTGGTGAAGCATTGCGATGTATTCTTCATCGCGCTTCATGGTCTCGATGTACAGGCGGCAGTCTTCATCCTGGCGCGGATCGAACGACAGAAAATCCCACCATTCCCGGCCTGTGACGAACATGCAGCCCTGCACCTGCGGCTTGTGTTCCTCGGGCATGCCTTCGAGTCAGGTGCGGACATGGACGGTCTCATTGAATGGGCATTTCGACTCAACACCACCGTCCTCGCCAATCAACCCGTCAGGCGAACAACTATCAGTTCTTGATTGGCTTGAAGCAGATCCCGTTCTGGGAGCTAGCGCAGTGTCGAGTCGTGGCCGACCAAGTGATCGACGGCAAGGTGCCCGATCCCACCGGCGGTGCCAGGCACTATTACGCGATTGCCATGAAGACGCCGCCGGCGTGGGCAGCGAAGGCGAAACAAACACTGAAGCTGGGCGGGCACGTCTTCTTTAAGGATGTGCCTTGAGCCCCCTGGCGTGGAAGGTTGCCGATGCACTGGCGCTGGTGATGCTCGGGGCCATAAGTGCTTGGACGGTTCAGGGCTGGCGATACAGCGCCCAGCTTGCCGAACAGTCGCGGTTGCACACCGACACCCTCAATCAGTTGGCCATGGTCGGCGCCGCTGCGCAGAAGGCCGTTCAGGACAAGCACCTGGCGCTCTAGCAGCGCCAGGCGGCCAGCGACCAATCCCACCATGAGACTTAGACCAATGCCCAAAAAGCCCAGGCTCGCCTGCGCGATCGCCTTGCCACTTCTGATCTGCGGCTGTCAGTCTTCCTCGCCCAGGGGTCAGCCGGTGGCTGTTCAGTGCCTGCCACCGCCGGCGCCGGCGGCGTGGATCATGGAGCCCTTCGAGCCGAACTTGACCCAGCGCATGCTCAACGAATTGTCGCCATCACCGATGAAGGCGACCGAGGACTGATCGCGTTGGCTGCGTGCCAGGCGTACATAAAGGAAATCAATGGAGTCAGGTAGGAGGGGGCTCTAGGTGAAAGCTGGTCTTGAACCGGGCTGGAATGAACTGAGGCGACGAGAGGGTCTCTCTGGCGAATGATCTCGACTATCTTTTCGGAGTAACTGAAACCGTAGTTTAAACGTGGAGGTGCGCATGGAGATCTGGGCAACGAATTTTACGGGCGGCACAGGCTACGAAGATCAGAAATTTAAGCTGGCGGTTACGGGAACCGCAACTGATGACTCGGTTGTAATCGAATTCACGGTCGAACATGAGGAGCGACTTTGCGGGTCTTTGACCTTAACTAAGACAATATCGAATATATCGCTAACAAAATTCGACCCTAATACATTCAACTTTGTGGCCTGCCTACTAGCCAGCGGAGGTGGAACTCTGGCTCACGAGCTTGGGGATTGCCAGGGAAAGCACGGGTTTAAGCCATTTGAAATTATCGCTTGCATGGCGGCTAAAGGTCATATCCTTGAACCAGCAATAACCACCGCTGTGATTTCTTGCTGGATCGGTAGTGGCAATTGAAAGGTCGAAGATGCGCCTTCTGGTTCGCACGGGGAAGGCCCCTTCACTCCGGCGTCATCATCACCGCGAGCGTCATCTTGATGAATTCCTCGTTCCGATTGATCGCTTCCAGCGCGCCGCGCACATTTCCGCCGACCTCGGTCGCTCCGCGTTTCTCAGCCAAAGCGTGAGCTCCATGATGGCGGCTTTTAGGGCGAGCTGATTCTCGTTGATTTTGTAGAGCAGGGAAGGGAGCAGGTCTGAGTTCGGCACGACTGGATACTCAGTTATGAGGTCAGCGTAGCACCGTGTTAGATGAAGGTTTTTTAACGGTCGGTAGGACGCCGGAAGAGGGGGATTGGACGCTAGTTATGGAACACTTCAAAAATAGTTATGGAACACATGGCGTGAGTCAACATCTTCTCCAAACGCCAGAAACGACAAAGCCCTGAAAAATCAGGGCTTTGTCGGTACAAATATGGCGGAGGCGATGGGATTCGAACTCATGGACCTGTTACAGTCGACGGTTTTCAAGACCGTTGCCTTAAACCACTCGGCCACACCTCCGTTTGCGTTGCGGGCGCCATAATACCTGAATGAAACACACTGTCAAACTCTCTGCATAGCTTGTTACAGGGCGTCTGTTATGATCTTTGCGACTGAACGTTTCAAACCAACAGGAGTGTCGCCATGCGCGAACAGGATTACGCAGTTAATAACAGCGTGCAGGCTGAGCAGCTAGAGGTTAGCCGCGTCCTGCGCAACACATACGGCTTGCTCGCCCTGACCCTCGCATTCAGCGGTGTAATGGCTTTCGTTGCCCAGCAGATGCGTGTTGGCTACCCGAATATTTTCGTGGTGCTGATCGGCTTCTACGGTCTTTTCTTCCTCACCAACAAACTCCGTGACTCCGCCTGGGGCCTGGTGTCGGCATTTGCCCTGACCGGTTTCATGGGTTTCCTGCTCGGCCCGATCCTCAACCGTTACCTGGGCATGCAGGGCGGCGCTGAAGTCGTCAGCTCGGCATTCGCGATGACGGCACTGGTGTTCGGCGGCTTGTCGGCTTACGTACTGATCACCCGCAAGGACATGAGCTTCCTCGGCGGTTTCATCACTGCAGGCTTCTTCGTGCTGCTGGGTGCAACGCTGGCGAGCTTCTTCTTCCAGATCAGTGGCCTGCAACTGGCGATCAGCGCAGGTTTCGTGCTGTTCTCCTCGGTCTGCATCCTGTTCCAGACCAGCGCCATCATCCATGGCGGCGAGCGTAACTACATCATGGCGACCATCAGCCTGTATGTATCGATCTACAACCTGTTCGTCAGCTTGTTGCAGCTGTTCGGCATCATGAGCCGCGATGACTGATCATCGGCACTGACAAAAAAACCCGCTTCGGCGGGTTTTTTATTGGCTGCAATTCAGGATTACTCGTTGATGATAATGCTGCCATCGGCCTGCTGACGGTAAATGGTATAGGGCAGCAGCAGGGTGTCGAGCGCGCCGGAAACGACCACGTCCAGCAGTACGATGGCCGGAGCACTGTCATGCTTGTCGGCATCCCGTCCATTTTGCAGCGGGGCGTTCAATGCACAAAAGTCGTAGGTGACACCGCTGTAGATCCGCGGAATGGCGCCACAGTAACTCTTTTGCTCCTTGAGACTTTTCGCCGCCACCTCATCACCGCGCACCACCGTCTGGACCGTGCCGCATCCCGTGAGCATCAAAGCCGCCAATAGCGTTGCCTGAATTTTCATACCGCCAGTCCTTTGTCGAATCGACCGTCAGTTTGCATCAATCAAGATCAATTATCACCTAGGCCATCGGCGGCAACCGGCGCTTGACCGGGGTTTTCTTGACGATGGCGGTGTTGGTTTCCGCGTAGGTGTTGAGGCGATCGAGCAGGGTGTCCAGTTGTTCCATCGAGCGTACGTGCAGGCGCGCGATGAAGCAGTCGTCGCCGATGACTTTGTCGCACTCGGTGAACTCGGGTATGGCGATGATTTGCCGTTCCACCTCCTGCAGCTGGCCTGGTAGCGGGCGTATGCGCACGATGGCCTGGAATTGGTAACCGAAATATTTCGGGTCGATTTCCACGGTGTAACCCTTGAGCACACCACGCTCTTCGAGGCGCCGCAGGCGCTCGGCAACGCTGGGTGAAGACAAACCGCTGATTTGCGCCAGGGCCTTGAGCGAGCGTCGCGAGTCTTCCATCAGTGCCGTGATCAGAACCTGATCGATGTCATCAGTCATGACGAAACCTCTATTAGGCAGATTGTCGAAAATGCCTTCGCATAAAAGGCAGATACCGAGTTTATCCTTATTTTTGCGCTGGAGAGGCGCCTCGGCTGATCGGCATAATTTGCCCATCAACAAGGGAGTTTGAAGATGGACAAATCAATACGTCACGGCTCGTTCGAAATGACCGCCGCCATGCTGATCTCCGGAACCATCGGCTGGTTCGTGCTGGTTTCAGGGCAACCGGTACTGGATGTGGTGTTCTGGCGCTGCGTGTTCGGGGCCGGCACTTTGCTGCTGATATGTGCAGCGTTTGGCTTCCTGCGTCCCGGGATTCTGACCCGCACCACCTTCCTGCTGGCCGTGCTCAGTGGTGGGGCAATTGTCGGCAACTGGGTGCTGTTGTTCGCCTCCTATTCTCGCGCCTCGATTGCCATCGGCACCGCCGTTTATAACGTTCAGCCGTTCATGCTGGTAGGTCTTGCGGCGATGTTCCTCAACGAGAAAATCACCCTGACAAAAATGGCGTGGCTGGGTGTGTCGTTTCTCGGGATGCTGGCGATTGTCAGTGCCCATGGAGGGCAGGGCGAGATTGGCAACGAATACCTGCTGGGCATTGCGCTGGCGTTGGGTGCAGCCTTTCTTTACGCGATTGCCGCGTTGATCATCAAGCGCTTGACGGGCACGCCACCGCATCTGATCGCGCTGATTCAGGTCAGCACCGGCGTGCTGTTACTCGCGCCGTTTGCCCACTTTTCGGCTTTGCCACAATCGCCGAGTGCGTGGGCCAGCCTGATTACGCTGGGCATCGTGCACACGGGCGTGATGTACGTGCTGTTGTATGGCGCGATCCAGAAGCTGCCGACCGCATTGACCGGCGCGTTGTCATTCATCTATCCGATCGCGGCGATCTTCGTCGACTGGTTCGCCTTTGGCCACCGTCTGGAGTTGCTGCAATGGGTCGGAGTCGCCGCGATACTGCTCGCCGCTGCGGGTATGCAGCAGGGTTGGTGCCTGAAGTTTCGACGCACGGTAACGCAATAAATCAGATGTTCCAGCGCGGCGCGGTTTTCGCCAGTCGCTGGCGCATCTCGCCAATGTTGGCAGCCAGTTGCTGCGTCAATAAACGGTAACCATCCAGGGGCTTGTAGACCGGCGCATCGAGGCTGACGATCGGCAACTCCATGGGCCGACTCAGCCGGTGGATCACGCCGGACTTCAGTGCCCGAGCCATGCCAATCAATTGCACGCGGATCTGCCTGTGTTCGGCGGATAACGCCGCTTGCATTGGCGTCAGGGCTTTGGGGTCGTCCGCGCCGGGGCGGATATTGCCAAGAATCTCCAGGGTGCTGACGCACAAGCGCAAATGACGCTGAATGGCATCGAGTTCGTTCATCGAAATCTTGACCTCCTTTGATACCGATGGCATCAGTGAACGCTGTTGCACCATCACTGTATTCAGGCGCCCCATCAGTTTCAGATGTTCGTCGTCAGTGACGGGTTGGCCATTGATGATGCGCCCATAGATCGTTGCGCAATCGCGCAGGGCATCAGCCAGGTTGTAACGCCAGGAATAGACCGCATAGAGCGGCAGGGCGAAGGAGAACGCCAGGGCCAGCGCAATGCCGATCAGGATGTCGACCCCACGCCACAGTCCGTCAGAGACGGGATTGTCACCATGCCCCGCGACAATGAACACGGTAATGCCGGCCAGCAGTGCGGTGTATCCGCCCTTGCCAATCGCGTGGTACGAGAAAAATCCGCAAACCACCGCCATCGCGAAGTAAGTCAGCCACGGCATGCCGAGCCAGGATTGTTGCACCACCAAAACAAGACCGACCGCCGCACCGATCAATGTCCCGACGGCACGTTCGGCGGCTTTTTTGCCAATGTTGCCATGGTGCTGCAAGCCGCCGATTACCACGAGCATCGTCACCGACGCCCACTCACCGTGGGGCAGGTTGATGCCGGTGGTCAGCAGGATTGACGCCAATAGCCCGAGCGACACACGTACCGCGTGGATCATCCGGGCATGGCGATAGCGTCGGTACGGGTCCAGCAGTGGACGCAATAAGCGGCGCAACAGGGGTGGCAGGCGAAGTGAGGTCGATGTGCTCAGTTTCGCGCTCCTCAGAAGATGTAGTCAGTGGTCAAAAAGCTCGAACTGCGCCCACTGATGATCTCGCTGATCAGGTCTTTGTTGGTCTCCTGGAATTTGGTCGCCACCAGCGTGCGGATCGAAAACACCCGCAACGCATCGTGGACCGACAAGGTGCCTTCGGCGGAGTTCTTGCGTCCGTTGAACGGGTAGGTGTCCGGGCCGCGTTGGCACTGGGCGTTGAGGTTGATGCGCCCGACCTGGTTGGCGAAGGTGTCGACCAGGCGGCCGACGGCTACCGGGTTGGTGCCGAAGATACTCAATTGCTGGCCGAAGTCCGATTCCAGGACGTAATCGATCACCGTGTCCAGATGACGGTACGGCACGATGGGCACCACCGGGCCGAACTGTTCTTCCTGGTAAACGCGCATCTGCGGGGTCACCGGGTACAGCACGGCGGGGTAGAAGAACGACGCCCGGGCTTCGCCGCCATTGGGATTGACCACTTTGGCGCCTTTGCTGACGGCATCGGCCACCAGCGAGTGCAGGTAGTCGACCTTGCTCGACTCCGGTAGCGGCGTCAGGGCTACGCCGCTTTCCCATGGCATGCCGGGTTTGAGGGTGGCAAGTTTGGCGTTGAATTTCTCGATGAATGAGTCGACCACGTCTTCGTGGACAAACAGGATTTTCAGCGCGGTGCAGCGCTGGCCGTTGAACGACAGCGACCCGGTGACCGCTTCGTTGACCGCGTTGTCCAGGTCCACCTCTGGCAGGACGATGCCGGGGTTTTTTGCATCGAGCCCCAAGGCGGCACGCAAGCGGTGGGGTTTGGGGTGGAGTTTTTTCAGGTCGCTGGCGGCTTTGTTGGTACCGATGAAGGCGAAGATGTCTATCTTGCCGCTGGCCATCAGCGCACTGACGGTTTCCCGGCCGCTGCCGTAGATCACGTTGATCACCCCGGCCGGGAAGCTGTCGCGGAAGGCTTCGAGCAATGGCCGAATCAGCAGCACACCGAGCTTCGCCGGTTTGAACACCACGGTGTTGCCCATGATCAGCGCCGGGATCAGCGTGGTGAAGGTTTCATTCAACGGATAGTTGTAAGGTCCCATGCACAACGCCACACCGAGCGGGACGCGGCGGATCTGGCCGAGGGTGTCTTGCTCCAGCTCGAAACGGCTGGAGCGGCGGTCGAGTTCCTTGAGTGCGTTGACGGTGTCGACGATGTAATCGCAGGTGCGGTCGAACTCTTTTTCCGAATCCTTGAGGTTCTTGCCGATTTCCCACATCAGCAATTTGACCACCGCGTCGCGTTGCTCCCGCATACGCGCGAGAAAGCTTTCGACGTGCTGGATACGTTCAGCCACGCGCATCGTCGGCCACAAGCCCTGGCCGCGATCATAGGCGCGGACGGCGGCGTCGAGGGCGGTCAGAGCGGTTTCGGCATCAAGCAGTGGCGTGCTGCCGAGGATCACTTGTTCGTCGCCATTGGCGCCGCTCAGGTACACCGGGCTGCGGACCTGGGCGAGGGGGCCCGGCCAGGTTTTGAGGACGCCATCGACCAGGTATTCGCGCTGCTCGGTCGGACCGTCGAGACGGTATTTTTCCGGAATGTTGCCAGCCTCGGGAAACAGGTTGCCAAGGAGATCTGCTGTGCTCATGTCGCTACCCCGTGTGAGATGTCAGCCGTACGCTGATGGCTTGCCGTTCGGAAATCGCTTCAAAGGTTATACGCCCTGATGACCCGGTTTTTTAAGTCATTCGAGTGGCGACGGGCAGAATAGAGGGGCGGGGATCTGGATCTTGTGCCTCAAGCGTAGACCGGTTTGCCCGGATCTTGAAATGCGACTTTTGGCCTCGGAGCACACAACGGTCGGTGCTGCGGTTAAACTTCGCGCTCTTTATCAAGGAGTTCATATGAGTCATTACCAGCCGGGCATTCTCGCCACCCCAGTTCCGCCTCACGCCCGTCATATGTTCTTCGCCCTGGAGTCCGCCGCTGAACTGCCGGCGGCGCTGGATAAACTGCTGCAACTGGTGGACGGCAAATCGGCGGTGGTCGGTTTCGGTGAGTCCCTGGTCAAGGCGCTGGAGGGCAACATCAAAGGCTTGCGCGTGTTCCCGGCGTTGACCGGCGTGGGCGTCGACAACCCGTCGACACAACAGGCGCTGTGGTGCTGGTTGCACGGAACGGATCGTGGCGAATTGCTCAATCGCAGCAAAGCCTTTGAAGCCGCGCTGGCACCGGCCCTGCGCCTGGTGCAGGTGACTGAAGGCTTCCGTCACCGCGACGGCCACGACCTGACCGGCTATGAAGACGGCACCGAAAACCCTCGCGACGAAGCCGCTCTGGCTGCCGCGTTGGTCAGCGACGGCGCTGACGGTACGGTGGGCGGCAGTTTCGCCGCGATCCAGCAATGGCAGCATGACCTCAAGCGTTTTCACGCCATGCCGTCCCATGAAACGGACGACATCATGGGGCGCCGTCTGAGCGACAACGAAGAAATCGATGACGCGCCGATCTCCGCCCACGTCAAACGCACCGCCCAGGAAAGCTTTGCGCCTGAGGCGTTCGTGGTCCGTCGTTCGATGCCATGGATCGAAGACGAACGCGCCGGCCTGATGTTTCTTGCTTTCGGTTTTTCCCTCGATGCCTTCGAAGTCCAGTTGCGCCGCATGAGCGGTCTGGAGGACGGCATCACTGACGGTCTCTACCGCATCAGTCGCCCGATCACCGGCGGTTACTACTGGTGCCCGCCATTGCAAGACGGTCGACTGAACTTGCGTGCATTGAACATCGGCTAACCCTCAGGGAGTGATTATGAACGTGGTGCGTTGGGGCATGATCGGTTGCGGCAGCGTCGCCGAGCTCAAAAGCGGGCCAGCCTTCTACAAGGCACCTGGCTCGGCGCTGGTGGCCGTGATGGGGCGGCGCCTGGAGGCGGTCAGCGATTATGCGGCGCGCCACGGGATCGAGCGGGTCTACACCGATGTCGATGCCCTGATCAACGATCCGGAAGTGGACGCGGTGTACATCGCCACGCCGCCCGACAGTCACCACGCCTATGCGCTGAAAGTGGCTGCTGCCGGCAAGCATTGCTGCGTCGAAAAGCCGATGTCGCTGAACGCCGGGCAAAGCCGCGAGATGCACCAGGCCTTTGTCGATGCCGGGCTGCATCTATTCGTTTCTTACTATCGACGTTCGCTGCCGCGCTTTCAGCAAGTGCGACAGTGGCTGGAGCAAGGCCGAATCGGCGAAGTCCGGCACCTGACCTGGACACTCACCAAGGCGCCCTCGGCAACGGATCTGCAGGGCATCGGCAATTGGCGAACCGACCCGGCAATTGCCGGCGGTGGTTATTTCGCCGATCTGGCCAGTCATGGTTTTGATCTGTTCCAGTACTTGCTGGGCGACATCGTTGACGTCGCCGGGTTTACCGGGCGGCAAGCCGGTTTGTATGCCGCCGAAGACGCCGTCAGCGCCAGTTGGCGATTCGCTTCGGGCGCGATGGGCATGGGGTGCTGGAATTTTGTTGCCGACCGCCGCGAAGACCGGGTCGAGGTGATTGGCAGCAAGGGCCGGATCAGTTTTTCAGTGTTCGATGAGCATCCGGTTGAGCTGCAGGCAGACGAACAACTCAGTTTGAACATCGAGCATCACGCCCATATTCAATGGCACCATGTGCTGGGTATGAATGCGCATATCCGCGGTGACGCGCAGCATCCGGCGGTGGCCGGGGAGGCGCTGAAAACCGATTGGGTGATGGACCAGATCCTCAAGCGGCGCTGAAATTTCAGATCACACACGCTCCCCCTGAGCGAGCTTGCTCAGGGCCTAATCTGGCACAACGCCCGCCGCACGCAGCGGGGTTGATGATTTGAATGTGCCTGCGAGTGCTTCAATTAACCTGCTGGATGACGGTCGGCAGGGGTAACTCGATGGGCGTCAGCACCGGTTGCCCGGAGAAATACGCCACCAGATTTTTGCCCACCAGTTCTACCGTACCTTGGGTCGCTTCTGGCGAAAGCCCGGCAACGTGGGGCGTGAGGATCACGTTGTTCAGGCATTTCAGCGCATCCGGCACCTGAGGTTCGTGATCGAAGACATCCAGTGCGGCGCCGGCGATCCGACGCTGCTCCAGTGCCGTCACCAGGTCAGCCGTGACGATCACGCTGGCCCGGGCGATGTTGACGATGAAACCCTTCGGCCCAAGCGCGTCGAGCACTTGTCGGTTGATCAGGTGTTTGGTGCCGATCCCGCCTGGCGTGGCGACGATCAGAAAATCCGAGGCGCGCGCCAGTTCGGTGGGCGTCGAGCAGAAGGTGTAAGGCAAGTCGCTGCGATGCTGGCGATTGTGATAGCACACGCTCATGTCAAAACCGGCATTGGCGCGTTTGGCAATGGCCATGCCGACCGCACCAAGGCCGAGAATGCCCAGGCGTTTGCCGGCCAGCGACGGGCGCATGATCTTTGGCCATTCACCCCGGCGTACGGCCGCATCGCAGCGGGGAATATCGCGCACCAGCGACAACAGCAGCGCCATGGCGTGGTCAGCCACCGAAGAGGCGTTGACGCCGGCACCGTTGGTCACGGTGATGTGACGGTCGGCCGCGGCGTGCAGGTCGACGTGTTCATAGCCGGCACCGATCACGCAAATGATCTTGAGGACGGGCAGGGCGGCAATTTCATCGGCATATAGCCCCAGTGGGCCGCGGGTCAGCACCGCGTCGATCTGGCCACCGTGTCGGGCAATCGCGGCAGCGCGTTCGGCCGGGGTCGGGGCCAGGATCAGGTGAAACCCCTGGTGTTCGAGGATGGGCAGGTAATCATTAATGGTTTCCACCAGTACCAGAACGGTTGCGGGCATGCTTGGCTCCTGTGTGCATCGCAAAATCGGGCTCGAACGTCACTTGAGATTGCTGGCGGCGAGGCTTTTTGGCAATGGCCAATGCTGAACGTCCTTGCCGCCGCGCTCCTGAGTGTAGGAGCTGGCGAGGCCTGCGAGGGTTTTCTCTTGGCAATTCAGACGGGAGAAGGGGCGTCGGGTTTTGCTGCGGTCAGATAACGGCACACCGTTTCGAGGATTTCATCCGATAAGGCTTCGCCACGGGTGGCGCGGGCGAGTGTGAGGGCGCCGACCATCATCGAATACTGCACCAGTGCCTGCTGGCGATTTTCGCCGGGATCACTCGACTCCATCAGTTGACTGAAGGAGTCGAGCAGTCTGTTCAGGCCGTCCATGAACGGCTCGCGCAAGCCGCTATCCGCACTTTCATGGCACATGTCGCCGGCGAAGGCCACCACCGGGCAGCTGTCCCCGGGATTATCCCGGCTGTGAGCGGACAGGTACGGTTCAATCAAGGCGCGACGTGACGAAGCTTTGTCCTCGCCCGAGGCGGCGCGTTCCCGCCAGCGTGTTCCCACCTGATTGAATGCCCGTTCGCTGGCCTCCCTGGCCAGCGCTTCCTTGGATTCGAAGTGGCCATAGAACCCGCCATGGGTCAGGCCGGCCGCAGCCATCACATCAACCACGCTGATGCCATGCAGGCCGCGCTCGCGAAACAGCCGCGTGGCGGCCTCGACGATGATTTCGCGATTGAGGTCGGCTTGCTTGCGGGAAACTCGGGGCATCAGGCACTCACAGTTATCAGGTTTGAATGTCAGAGGGCGTACTGGGCAATGCCATTGCCGAACGACCAGTTCTCTTTCTTCACTTCCACCAGATTAATGAAAACATCTTCCGCACGCACGGCCAGTTGCGCATTAAGGCCATCGACGATGGTTTTGTAGAGCAGTTTCTTCTTCTCCAGCGTTCGTCCTTCACTCAGCGTGATCTGAATAATCACCAGGTTATCGGTGCGCTGGATGCCCAAGTACTGCGGGTCAAAAATGAAGTGCTGTTCATCATGTTCGTTGAGGATCTGGAAGTTATCGTTTTCCGGCACGTCGATGGCGCTGCGCAGAGCGGCATAGATCAACTGCCCGATACGTTTGGCGTAGGTGGGATCCTGCTGTTTTTTGATGTCGACGCGAACCAGCGGCATGGGCAGACTCCAGAACAAATACAGGTGTATTCAAAATACATGACGGCAAACCTTTAACAAGGGCTGGCTGATGAAAAGCGACCACAGGCATTGCACGTCACAAGGCGCGAGCTCGCGATAGCGGTGTGTCAGGTTATCAAGGGCTGGATACGCCGCAGTCATCGCGAGCAAGCCCGCTCCCACAGGGACATCAGCGCCTCATAAACTCGAGTTGGTACCACCGTTCCTCACCTAAGTCTTTGCTTCTGTTCACTAATCCCGGACAATCGCGCCCCTGTTTCGGCCAGAGCGCTGCCTGTCGGGTATTCCGACGCGTTTTGGCCGGGTGGCAAGTGACCGGAATGTGGAGATCCCACCGGATGAATGATCAGGCCAATAGCGTCAACAAACGCTATGTAGAAACGACACCAGCGACGCTTTCCAGCTGGAATCGCCAAGACACCACCTGGATGCTGGGCCTGTTTGGCACGGCGATTGGTGCAGGTACCCTGTTTTTGCCGATCAACGCAGGTCTGGGCGGCTTCTGGCCGTTGCTGGTCCTGGCGCTGCTGGCGTTCCCGATGACGTTCTACGCACACCGCGGCCTGACCCGGTTCGTGCTGTCCGGTCGCGAAGGCGCCGACATCACCGACGTGGTGGAAGAGCATTTCGGCATCAAGGCCGGCGCGCTGATCACCCTGTTGTACTTCTTCGCGATCTTCCCGATCCTGCTGATCTACAGCGTGGCACTGACCAACACCGTGGGCAGTTTCCTTGAGCATCAATTGCACATCACGCCGCCACCGCGCGCCGTGTTGTCGCTGGTGCTGATCCTCGGCCTGCTGGCCGTGGTGCGTTGCGGCGAGCAAATGATCGTCAAGGCCATGAGCCTGATGGTTTACCCGTTCATCGTCGCGCTGCTGTTTCTCGCGGTGTACCTGATTCCACACTGGAACGGCGGCATTCTCGCCACCGCCAGCCAGGTGCCTGCGCCGTCGGCGCTGCTGCACACCTTGTGGCTGGCCATTCCTGTGATGGTGTTCTCGTTCAACCACTCGCCGATCATCTCGGCGTTTGCGGTCGACCAGAAGCGTCGTTATGGCGAACACGCCGAGGAACGCAGCTCGCAGATCCTGTCCCGCGCCCATCTGTTGATGGTGGTGATGGTGCTGTTCTTCGTCTTCAGTTGCGTGCTGACCCTGTCGCCAGCGCAACTGGCTGAAGCCAAGGCGCAGAACCTGTCGATCCTGTCGTACCTGGCCAACCACTTCAGCAACCCGACCATCGCCTTCGCCGCGCCGTTGATTGCTTTCGTGGCCATTTCCAAGTCGTTCCTGGGCCACTACATCGGTGCCAGCGAAGGTCTCAAGGGCCTGATCGTCAAGAGCGGCATGCGTCCGTCCGCCAAGGCCCTGGACCGCATGACTGCCGCGTTCATGCTGGTAGTGTGCTGGATCGTAGCCACGCTCAACCCGAGCATCCTCGGCATGATCGAAACCCTGGGCGGCCCGGTGATCGCGGCAATCCTGTTCCTGATGCCGATGTACGCGATCCGCAAGGTACCGGCCATGGCGCGTTATCGTGGTCAGGCTTCCAACGTCTTCGTGACGGCGGTAGGCCTGGTGGCGATTACAGCGTTGATCTATTCGTTGAGCGCATGATCCACAAAAAGCTTTCAGTGCTAAAACTCACGGCATAAAAAAACGCCGCTCATCTCACGATGGGCGGCGTTTTTTATTGCGTTGTAACGTTAGGCTTGAACGACCGGGATGTTGGCGTTCGCTGCAGCTTCACGGAACTCGGCGATCTGGTCGAAAGACAGGTAGCGGTAAACATCAGCCGCCATGCTGTCGATCTTGCCAGCGTATTCCATGTACTCCTCGACGGTCGGCAGGCGACCCATGATTGAGGCCACGGACGCCAGCTCGGCCGAAGCCAGGTAGACGTTCGCGCCGTCACCCAGACGGTTCGGGAAGTTACGGGTCGAAGTCGACACAACAGTCGAGTTCGGCTCTACACGTGCCTGGTTACCCATGCACAGCGAGCAGCCTGGCATTTCCATGCGCGCGCCAGCCTTGCCGTAGATGCCGTAGTAGCCTTCTTCGGTCAGTTGGTGAGCGTCCATCTTGGTCGGCGGCGACAGCCACAGACGAGTTGGCAGCTGACCCTTGACCTGTTCCAGCAGTTTACCAGCAGCGCGGAAGTGACCGATGTTGGTCATGCACGAACCGATGAACACTTCGTCGATCTTCTCGCCAGCGACGCTGGAGAGCAGGCGAGCGTCGTCCGGATCGTTCGGCGCACAGAGCACAGGCTCGTTGATGTCGGCCAGATCGATTTCGATGATTTCAGCGTATTCGGCGTCGGCATCGGCTTCCATCAGCTCAGGGTTGGCGACCCAGGCTTCCATCGCTTGGGCACGACGTTCCAGGGTACGTGCATCGCCGTAGCCTTCGCCGATCATCCAGCGCAACAGGGTGATGTTGGACTGCAGGTACTCAGTGATCGACTCTTTCGACAGCTTGATGGTGCAACCGGCAGCCGAACGTTCGGCCGAGGCGTCGGACAGCTCGAAAGCTTGTTCCAGCGTCAGGCCTTCCAGGCCTTCGATTTCCAGGATGCGGCCGGAGAAGGCGTTTTTCTTGCCCTTCTTCTCGACAGTCAGCAGACCGTTCTGGATGGCGAAGTAAGGAATGGCATGAACCAGGTCACGCAGGGTGATGCCAGGTTTCATTTTGCCTTTGAAGCGCACCAGGATCGATTCCGGCATGTCCAGCGGCATGACGCCGGTGGCAGCGGCGAACGCCACCAGACCGGAACCGGCCGGGAACGAGATGCCCATCGGGAAACGGGTGTGGGAGTCACCACCAGTACCCACGGTGTCCGGCAGCAGCATGCGGTTCAGCCACGAGTGGATGATGCCGTCGCCCGGACGCAGGGAAACGCCGCCGCGGGTCATGATGAAGTCAGGCAGGGTGTGGTGGGTGGTCACGTCGATCGGCTTTGGATAGGCCGCGGTGTGGCAGAAGGACTGCATCACCAGATCAGCGGAGAAGCCCAGGCACGCCAGGTCTTTCAGTTCGTCACGGGTCATTGGACCGGTGGTGTCCTGAGAACCTACGGTGGTCATCTTCGGTTCGCAGTAGGTGCCAGGACGTACGCCTTGGCCTTCTGCCAGACCGCAAGCCTTGCCGACCATTTTCTGTGCCAGGGTGAAACCCTTGGTGCTTTCAGCCGGGGCTTCAGGCTTCTTGAACAGGTCGAACGCTGGCAGACCCAGTTCGGCGCGAGCCTTCTCGGTCAGGCCGCGGCCGATGATCAGCGGAATACGGCCGCCGGCGCGAACTTCGTCCAACAGGACCGGCGTCTTCATTTCGAAGGTGGTCAGGACTTCGTCGGTGCCGTGCTTGCAGACTTTGCCAGCATGCGGGTACAGGTCGATCACGTCGCCCATGTGCATGTTGGATACGTCGAATTCAATTGGCAGTGCGCCGGCATCTTCCATGGTGTTGTAGAAGATCGGAGCGATTTTGCTGCCGAAGCAGAAACCGCCGGCACGCTTGTTCGGCACGTAAGGAACGTCGTCGCCGAAGAACCACAGAACCGAGTTGGTGGCCGATTTACGCGAAGAACCGGTACCAACTACGTCACCGACGTAGGCGATAGGGAAACCGCCGTTGCGCATTTCTTCGATCTGCTTCATCGGACCGGTGACGCCTTGTGCGTCAGGCACGATGCCGTCGCGAGCCATTTTCAGCATGGCCAGGGCGTGCAGCGGGATGTCCGGGCGGGACCAGGCATCAGGAGCAGGGGACAGGTCGTCGGTGTTGGTTTCGCCAGTGACCTTGAATACGCGCAGGCTGATCTTGTCGGCCAGGGTAGGGCGGTTCTTGAACCACTCGCCGTCAGCCCAGGACTGCAACACGCCTTGAGCGTGAACGTTACCGTTCTTGGCTTTTTCAGCGACGTCGTGGAAGGCATCGAACATCAGCAGGGTGTGCTTGAGTTCTTCGGCAGCTACTGGCGCCAGTTCGGCGTCGTCCAGCAGGTTCACCAGTGTCACGATGTTGTAGCCGCCCTGCATGGTACCGAGCAGTTCAACAGCGCGCTTCTTGTCGATCAGTGGGGACTTGGCTTCGCCCTTGGCGATGGCAGACAGGAAACCGGCCTTTACATAGGCTGCTTCGTCCACGCCAGGCGGAACACGATTGGTGATCAGGTCAACGAGGAATGCTTCTTCGCCAGCCGGGGGATTTTTCAGCAGCTCGACCAGGCCTGCAGTTTGTTCGGCGTTAAGCGGCTGGGGAACGATACCCAGTGCTGCACGCTCTTCGATATGTTTGCGGTAGGCTTCAAGCACAGTTATTACCCTCATCAGTGGTCCCAAATGGGTGTCCGGGACGCTCATCCCGAAATTGCCGTACTCATGCGCTGCATGGCGTTGTGGGCCACTTAGCCAGAATTACCGACAATTCCTTACAGAAGCTGCTTTCAAAGTTTTACGCCTGCAGAACGGGAGCTGATGAGGGTTGGCGTTGGGCTTTTCCCCGCTGGAAAAACCCCTCGCCAACACCGCTCTGAAGGAACGACTGTGCTCGTGACGCTTTGAAAACAGCTTCTAACGGACATTGGCGCCTAAAAAGGCAGGCTGATTCTACGGCAAAAAAAAATTAAAGGTAAGTCGGGGTTTATTGGACTTTGGTGGTGACGCCCGGCAGAGGTCCATTGACCCTGACCCTTTGATTTTGAGGGGTGATGATTATCGGACAAAGGGCTAACATGCCGGCCTGTTTTGCTTTTTCGCGTTTTGCCTACCTATGCCCAATCAGACCATCAAGACGCCGTGCGTCGGCCTTTGCTCCACTGTTTACGGTGACCTGGTGTGCCGTGGCTGCAAGCGGTTCCACCATGAAGTGATTCACTGGAACGGTTACAACGAGGAAGAAAAGCGCGCGGTGTGGCTGCGTCTTGAGCAGCTTTTGTCCCAGGTAATGGCGGCCAAGGTGGAGATTTTCGACCCGGCGCTGCTCCGCACGCAGCTGGAACAACGCAAGATCCGCTTTGTGCCCCATCAGTCGGAATATTGCTGGGCCTACCAGTTGATCGCGCGGGGTGCGCGGGTGATCAACAACCTGGAAGCCTACGGGATGGTGCTGCTGCCCGAATTCCGCGACTGGAACCTGCCGGAATTGCGCGACGCGATCGACCGCGAGTTTTTCCTGCTCTCCGAGGCGCATTACCAGCGCTACATTGCGCCGGGTTTCCTCAAGGATGCGTTTGGCGGCTGAACCCCGGTTCTGTGGCGAGGGCGCTTGTTCCCGCCCGGGCGTCGCCGCCGTCGCAAAACGAGCTGGCAACGTGTATCTGTCAGCACGCAAGGGGGCTTCGCAACCCAACGGGAGCAAGCTCCCTCGCCACAAAGGCTGTCCCTTTTCAATGCTTGACTGCCAACTCCTCCAAGTGATCCTCGACCTCCTGAGGCTTGAGCACCAGCACATCGCTTTCCACCGCATCAAGCACCACTTCCGCAGTATTACCGATCAATGTCCCCGATAAACCGGTACGCGCCACGGTGCCAATGACCGTCACGGCCGCCTGCAGTTTGTGCACCATGAACGGAATCAATACATCCGCCGGGCCCTCGGCGATGTGCAAGTGTTCGTTGTCGATGTCGAACTCCGCCTGAAACGCCTTGCACTGTTCGCGATAGCGCGCCTCGATGGTTTCGCTGAGCTGCAACGTCGGGTCGGCCGCCGACAGCATGGGTGACGGATGAGCACTGATCACGTGCAGATGCGCTTTGGCCAGGCTGGCGATGTCATAGCCGTAATCAATGATGGTGGCGTGCAAATGGCGGTGCTCACTTTCCATGTTGCCGACGTCAATGGCCGCCAGAATCACTTTGTCTTTCCAGGAACCGGAAGTCTTCACCAACAACACCGGGGTAGGGCAGTGGCGCAGCAGTTTCCAGTCTGCGGGGGTGAGCAGCGCTTTTTTAAGCGGGCTGTCAGGGAAGTGCTGTTTGATCACCAGGCCACAACCTTCCGCCTGCTGCACGTCGATGATGGTGTCGTGAAGGCTCTGATTCCAGGCCTGTTCGGTGGTGACGCTGTAGCCGTCCGCCACCAACGCAGCCTTGAGCACGCCCAGCATGCCGCTGTGGTCGTGCTTGGGATCGCACACCAGCAGGTGCAAATGCGCCTGGGTCACCCCGGCAATCAACTTGGCTCGTTTGAGCGCCAGGCTTTCCGAGTGCTCGGGCTCGATGACCACCAGAATGCTGCGAATGGCTTGCATGATCGGGATCTCCTGAAGAAGTTAAAGCATGGCGTTGCACAACTATAGTTCTTGCCCGCCATTCGGCGACTTGATGCATATCAACGGTTGGTAGCTGGTGGTCTGCCGACAGGCCGGTATAATCGGCGCCCTTCGTTTTGAACCTTTATTCCGTGGGCCACATGATCCTTCCCGAAATTCACGAGTTCCTTGGCTGTCGCACCCCTGACGGCTGGATCCAGGCCGCGCTGGCCGATCAGGAAACCTTGCTGATCGACCACAAGAATTGCGAATTCAAGGCTGCCAGCACCGCGCTGAGCCTGATAGCCAAATATCACTCCCACGTCGATTTAATCAACATGATGTCGCGGCTGGCCCGTGAAGAACTGGTGCATCACGAACAGGTCATGCGCTTGATGAAGCGGCGCAAGATCGAACTGCGCCAGCTGTCCGCCGGGCGTTACGCGTCGGGCTTGCGCAAAGTGGTGCGCAGTCACGAGCCGGTGAAACTGGTCGATACGCTGGTGGTCGGCGCGTTCATCGAAGCCCGTAGCTGCGAGCGTTTCGAGGCGTTGGTGCCGCACCTGGACGAGGAACTGGGCAAGTTTTATTTCGGCCTGCTGAAAAGCGAAGCCCGGCACTTCCAGGGGTATCTGAAGCTGGCTTACCAGTATGGGGACGCCAAGGATATCGCCCAGGTGATCGACAGGGTTCGCGCGGCTGAGCAGGAACTGATCGAGTCGGCGGATGTAGAGTTCCGGTTTCATAGTGGTGTGCCGGCAGCCGCATAACGTCAGCGTTCACTCTCATTCTGGCCCGCTCCTGCATCAGGAACGCAATCCCCTGTGGGAGCGAGCTTGCTGGCGAATAACGATAACGCGGCCTACCTGCCCGCCACTCGCCACAAATACCACGCAGCCACCGTCCGGTAAGGGCTCCACGCCAAGCCGATCTCGATCATCTGTTTTCGCGTCGGCTGCACCTCCAGACCCTTGAGCCGGCGGTAACCCTCTCGGACCCCAAAGTCGTCAGCGGGCAGGATGTCCGGGCGCTCCAGGCTGTAGATCAACAGCATTTCAACCGTCCAGCGACCCACGCCACGCAGGGTGATCAGGCGTTCGATCAACGCTTCATCGTCCATCGCCTGCGCCGTGGCGTAATCCGGCACCACGCCACCCAGTGCGGCCTGGGCAATGCCCTGGATGGTCGCGATCTTGCTGGCGGAAAAGCCGCAGCTGCGCATCCGGTCAAAATCGGTGGCAACCAGTTGTTCAGGTCGGGGGAATGACTGCCCGGGAAACAACGCGAGCATCCGGCCGACAATCGCATCACCCGCCTTGGCGTGCAGTTGCTGGTAGGCAATCGCCCGCACCAGCGACTCATAGGGATCGCGCGCAGCGTGGGGTTGATGCAGGCACGGGCCGACTGCGGCGACATGGCGTTGCCAGTCGTCGTCGATGGACGCGAGGAACCGGGTGGCGGGTAAATAGGGCTCGGGCATCAAACATCCTTGCGGGCTGACGAAGGCAGCGTGCGATCAGAAGGCCAGTTGCCGGGTGATCTGACTCGCGGCGCTCTCCAGCCTGAGCAGAAACGCCTTGCGCGGCTGTCCTCCACCATAGCCCGTCAGCGAGCCGTCCGCACCGATCACCCGATGGCAAGGCACGACAATCGAAAGACGGTTCTGCCCGTTGGCCAGGCCCACCGCACGACTGGCTCCGGGCTTGCCCAGCCTGGCTGCGAGGGTGCCGTAAGTGGTGGTCTGGCCGTACGGGATGGTTGCCAGTTCAGCCCATACCTGCCGGGCGAATTCGCTACCGGGCAGGTGCAGCGCCACTTCGAAGTGTTTCAGTTGGCCGCTGAAATACAGCGCCAGCTCCTGTTCGATTTGCTGCAGATGCAGGTTGTGTCCGGGTGCCACGGCGTAGCCATAGCGGTTCTGCAATTCTTCGACTTCCCGAGTCAGCGCCGGACGGTCGAGAAACTCCAGCAGCACCAGGCCACGGCGTTCGGCCATGGCGATCATCGGCCCCAGTGGCGTGGTCAGGCGGGTGAACAGCAGTGGCTCGCTGTTGGCGACGCGTCCCGGGGTGATGTGAAAGGACTTTTGAAAGGCATCGCGAAAGCCGCTCAGGGATTCGTAGCCGGAGTCGAACGCCGCGCTGTCGATGGAATCGCCCTGTTTGATTCCGCCCAATGCCATGCCCAGGCGTCGGGTGCGCAGCCAGGCATGGAAGGTCATGCCGAAATGCTGTTTGAACCAGCGGCGCAACTTCAATGGCTCGATACCTTCGGCCAGCAGTTGGGCATCGGTCCAGCGCTGTTCGGGGTCGGCGTCTACCGATTTGAGCAGCGTCTGCACCCAGTCCGGCGCAATGGCGGCGGCGTCCAGTGGCTTGCACCGCAAGCAGGCGCGGTAGCCCGCCGACAGGCATTCATCGGCGTGGGCGAAGAACTCGACGTTCTCCGGTTTCGGCTTGCGCGCCGTGCAACTGGGGCGGCAGAAAATTCCGGTGGTCTTGACCGCAGTAAAGAACACCCCCTCGTAGGCGGTGTCACGGTCGAGCATGGCGCGGACCATCTCGGCATGGGGCGGAAGTAGCGTGCTGTGTAGGTTCATGGGTTGAGCTTAAGGCCGGTGGCGGAACGTCTCCACCGGAAAATCGACAGAGAATTCCGCACAGACGCCACGGGCTCAGATCGACCGTTGATTGACCCGTTTCGACAGCGCTTCAGCACTCTCCTTGCGCGGGCTTGACCCCGTCGCGATCCGGCGGTGACGACGCACCAGGTAGACACCCTGCCTTGAGCCTCATTTGGCGAATTTCCTGGCCCCGGCGACACACAGGATCACAGCGACCGTCACGCCGAGCATGCCGATGCTGACGTGCTCATGCAGCAAGGTGGCCGCCAGTGCCAAACCGAAGAACGGCTGCAACAGTTGCAGTTGCCCGACAGCGGCAATTCCGCCTTGGGCGAGGCCGCGATACCAGAACACAAAGCCGATCAGCATGCTGAACAGCGAGACGTAAGCCAGGCTGAACCAGGCCGGCGCGCTGATCCCGCTAAACGAAGCCGGCATCCGCCACCAGGTCAGCGCCGCCATCACCGGCAATGCCAGCACCAGCGCCCAGGAAATCACTTGCCAGCCGCCCAGGGTGCGGGACAACTTCGCGCCTTCGGCATATCCCAGGCCACAGGCGAGAATCGCCAGTAGCATCAGGATGTCGCCTTGGGGGGAGGCGCTCAGGCCCTGGGACACAGCGAAACCCACCACCAGCAAACTGCCCAGCACCGAGAAGAACCAGAACACCGGCCGCGGGCGTTCGCCACCGCGCAACACGCCGAACGCGGCGGTAGCCAGCGGCAACAGGCCGACGAACACGATGGAATGCGCCGACGTCACATATTGCAGGGCCAGCGCGGTCAACAGCGGAAAACCCACCACCACGCCCAGCGCCACGATGATCAGTGGCACAAGCTGATTAGGTGCAGGGCGTTTTTCCTTGAACAAAAGTAGCAGGCACAGCGCCAGAATCGCCGCGAGGGTGGCGCGAGCCACGGTGAGGAATACCGGATCGAATTCCAGCACCGCCACCCGCGTCGCTGGCAGTGAGCCGCTGAAAATCACCACGCCGATCAGTCCATTGATCCAGCCTCCGGCGTTACTCTCCAGCGTCCGGTTTTGCAGGTTTGAAGTCCGTTCCATTTGGCTCTCGCTTATTGTCTGGTTGCCCGAAAGCCATGGTAGGGTTGGGTTATCGATACAATCAAAAAATTGTCATGGAAACATCCCGACATGCCTCGATCGCGCTATAAAACCCTGGTTGATACTTTCGCCGCCGACATTCGCTCGGGGCGTTTGCCACCGGGTACGCGGTTGCCAACCCACCGCCAGCTCGCCACCGAGCAAGGCCTGGCGCTGGTCACGGCCAGCCGGGTGTATGCCGAACTGGAGGGCATGGGCCTGGTCAGTGGTGAAACCGGGCGCGGGACATTTGTCCGGGAGACGTCGCTGCCGCCAGGCCAGGGCATTTCCCAGTCCGTGGTGGCGGCGGGGATGATCGACCTGAACTTCAACTACCCGTCATTGCCGGGTCAGGCTGACCTGTTGCGCCAAGCGCTGCGTCAGCTTGCATTGTCCGGCGACCTGGAGTCGCTGTTGCGTTATCAGCCCCACGCCGGGCGGCTGCACGAGCGGGCTTCGGTGGCCCGCCACCTGGGCGAGCGCGGCCTGAACGTAACGGCCGAACAGGTGTTGATCGTCAGCGGCGCCCAGCATGGCCTGGCCGTGGTGATGATGACGCTGCTCAAGCCCGGCGACGTGATTGCGGCTGACGCGTTGACTTATCCGGGGTTCAAGACATTGGCCGAAACGCTGCACCTGGAGGTGCTGCCCATACCTGTCACGGCCAACGGGCCGGATTTATCGGCCTTGGACAAGCTGTGCCGCAGCCGCCCGGTGCGGGCCGTGTACTCGATGCCCACTTTGCATAACCCGCTGGGTTGGGTGATGGACACCGCGCAGCGCGAGCGCTTGGTGGCGATTGCGCGTCAGCATGACCTGATGATCATCGAGGACGCCGCCTATGCCTTTCTTGCCGAGAACCCGCCGCCACCCGTGGTTGAGATGGCGCCGGAAAGGACGGTGTACGTTTCCGGTTTATCCAAGAACATCGCCACCGGGTTTCGCGTCGGTTTTGTCGCGGCGCCTCTGCATTGGGTCGCGGGATTCGAGCGCACGGTGATGGCGACCACCTGGAACACGCCGGGGGTGATGACGGCGATCGCCACCGCCTGGCTCGATGACGGCACCGTCTACCAACTGGAAGCGCAAAAACGTGCGGATGCGCAGGCCCGACAAACCTTGGCGCGCGAAGTGCTGACGGGACTGGAGACGGTCACTCATCCGTCTTCGTATTTCATCTGGTTGCCATTGGCCGAAGACGCTCGCGCCGACCAGATCGCCATGGCGTTGATGCGCGAGCACGTGTCGGTGTCGCCCGCCGAACCTTTTGCGATCACCCCGCATGTACCACACGCCATCCGCCTGGCGCTGGGCTCGGTGGACATGGACTCACTGCGCCAGGCGTTGCTGAAAGTGAAAAGGGTGGTGGGGTATTACTCGTAGCGCAGGGCAGTTTTCTTCAATACACCCACCGCCGGTCTCTTTACCTTGGGGCCTGGTTCAATTGAGAAGAGTAGGTGTGCGATGAGTTTGATCATGTCCATGGCGGCGTTTGCGTTGGCCGCGTCGATCACCCCGGGGCCGGTGAATATCGTCGCCTTGAGTTCCGGGGCGCGTTTCGGCTTCAAGGCCAGCCAGCGGCATGTGGCCGGAGCGACGTTGGGGTTTGTGTTGTTGCTGGTATTGATGGGGTTGGGGCTGCACGAGATGTTGCTGCTATGGCCCGCGATGACCCAGGTGGTGCAGTGGGCCGGCGTGGCGTTCCTGTTGTACATGGCGTTCAAACTGGCCGCCGACAATGGGCAACTGGAAGCGAAAGACCCGGGCCGTGCGCCATCGATGCTCTACGGCGCGGTGATGCAATGGCTCAACCCGAAAGCCTGGCTGGCCTGTGTAGCGGGCATGGGTGCATTTGTCGCCGATGGCGAGGCGCGGCTGGTGTGGCAGTTTGCGGCGATCTATCTGGTGATTTGCTATCTGTCGGTCGGCTGCTGGGCCTATGCCGGGACATTCTTGCGCGGCTACCTGAACAACCCGGCTGGCATGCGCTGGTTCAACCGGGTGATGGCGTTGTTGCTGGCGGTGAGTGCGGTTTATCTGATTTTCCCATGACCCTGTAGGAGCCCGGTCTAGCCGCGATACTGTCCTGGTGTCGCTGCCAGATGCTGTTTGAAAGCCCGTTGAAAATGCGCCTGATCGGCAAAGCCCGCTTCCAGCGCCACGTCGGCGATCAGCTTGCCGTGGCGCAGTTGCTCGCGGGCGAACTGGATGCGCCGGTTGACCAGAAAGGCGTGGGGCGTCATGCCGTAATGCTGCTTGAACGCGCGGATCAGGTAGGACGGCGACAACTGCGCCGCTTCGCAAATATCTTCGAGCCTGAGCATCTGTGTGCAATGTTCGCGGATGAATTCGGCGGCGCGTTCCAGTTTGAAATTCGCTTCGCGCAGTGGCTGCTCGACGGGATTCAGTCGTAGTTGCACGTCAGTGAAAAACTCAAACGCTACGCTGTGCTTGCGCAATATGTCCTGCTGCGGATCGACCAGCACTTCATACAAACCTTTTAGCCCCGCGAACAGCTCAGGGTCAGCGGTATGGGTGATGGCAAAACGGCGGAACGCCAGGTCATCGCTGAACCCCAGCTGGTGCTGCAACCCGGTCAGCCACGCTGTGTCGACATAGAGCATCAAGTACGACCAGGGCTCGTCGTTGATCGGATTGCAGGCATGGACATCGGCGGGGTTCATCAACACCACAGTGCCGGCGCTGACCTCGAAGTGCGCCTGCTCGTGGACATAGGTGCTGCGCCCGGCGGTGATCGCACCGATGGAAAAGTGCTCGTGGGAATGCCGGGTGTAGCAGACCTCGCGGCCATCGGCGATGGCGCGCGCTTCGATGAAGGGCAGGGCGTCATCGCGCCAGAAACGCGGGGCCTTGTCGGTGTCCTGGGGCTTGGAGGGTTTCATGGTCAGTCCTTGGCAGCTTCGCCCCGGAGTGTATTAGCTCTCACCGTTAAAGGCTCGCTGCAACTCGGCGATATCGAGTTTTTTCATCTCCATCATTGCCGCCATGGCGCGCTGGGATTTGCTCGTGTCGGGATCTTTGAGCATGTCCATCATCGCCACCGGGACGATCTGCCATGAAACACCGTACTTGTCCTTGAGCCAGCCACATTGCTGCGCCTCGACCGGCCCGCCGGCAGACAGCCGGCCCCAGAAATGGTCGACCTCTTCCTGGGTCTGGCAATTGACCTGGAACGAAATCGCCTCGTTGAACTTGAAGTTCGGGCCGCCATTGAGGCCGGTGAACGTCTGTCCGTCGAGTTCGAAGCTGACCGTCAGCACCGAACCTTCCGCGTGACCATGAACCTCTTGGCCAGCCTTGCCGTAGTGGGTGATGGCAGTGATTTTGGAGTGGTCGAAGATCGCGCAGTAGTACTTCGCAGCCTCTTCCGCCTGGCCATCGAACCACAGGCAGGGCGTGAGTTTTTGAACGTGGAGCATGGCGGGTCTCCTTGGCAGGTTTTTGCATGCTGGACTATCAGCGTAGCCAGCCTCGGCCTGGCGGGTGGCGCCGTAGATCGACAAGTGTGCAAGTAAATGTTGTTGGATGTAGTCGATATGACCGCTAATGGAGTCGTAACGACTATTTGCGTATGGAGTCGTTATGACTGCTACTCCTTAAGTGATTGATTATCAACGGCTGAATATCTGGCACGGGACTTGATACGTCTCCAGTACAACTGAACGGCTACAGGAGTACGGAAAATGTTCCATTTCTACAGCAATCCTCAGAACGTTCTGCAACTGTCCAGCCGAGTGCTCGTTGTCGGCCTGGCGATGCTGCTGGCAGGTATCTACGGCGCATACCTCTACGAGGGGTATCTGTCGATCCTGGCGCTGGTGTCGTTGCATGCCATGACCATCGTAGGGCCGACCCTGCTGAAAATCGGCTATGTCATGCGCCTGCTGTCCCAGCACCGGTTGAGTAAGCCTCTGGGCCGGGCGTTGGCCTGATGCGCAACCTGGCTGCTGCTCCCGTTTTCAGTCTTGGCTTTCGTCCGTTCTTTTTGGCGGGAGCTGCGTTCGCCGCGCTGGCGGTGGCGATCTGGGCCTTGTGGCTGTACGGCCGATTGCCCGGCGCGAACCCGCTGGGCGGCATGCTTGCCTGGCATCGACATGAAATGCCGTTCGGCTTCGCCGTGGCAATCATCGCCGGGTTCCTGTTGACGGCGGTGCCGAATTGGACGGGGCGTCCGGGGCTCAAAGGCTGGCAGTTGATCGGGCTGGTGCTGGTCTGGCTATTGGCGCGGCTTGCCTGGCTTCTGCCGATTTCACCGGTTGTGTTGCTGTGGTTGCAACTGCCGTTTTTGCCACTGCTTGCGTGGGTGCTGGGCCGCGATCTGGTGGCTGCCGGCAAGCGTGAGAATGACCCGGTTTTGTTGATGATCACACTGCTGGCCGGATGTCAGGCGATGACGCTGTGGGGCCTCTGGATCGATGATGTCGGCCTGCAACGGCGTGGTGTGCTGGCGGCGTTGTGGTTGGTCGGTGCGTTGATGAGTGTGATGGGCGGGCGAGTGATTCCGTTCTTTATTCAGCGCGGCTTGAATCGGCCGGCTTTACCGGCAGCCAATCCCTGGCCAACCCGGGTGTTGCTGGTGAGTGGGTTGTTTGTGGTGCTGACATTCGCGCTCGGCTTGCAGGATGTGCCTAGGCGCTGGATGGCGGCAGTGTTTGGGTTGATGGGGGTTCTGCATGTGTTTCGGCTGTGGCGTTGGCATGACCAAGGTCTGTGGCAGGTGCCGCTGTTGTGGTCGTTGTATTTGTCTTATGGCTGGTTGGTGGCGGCGATTTTTGCCATGGGGTTGTGGCATCTGGGGTTGATGCCGCAGCAGAGTCTGGCCACTCATTCGCTGGCGGTGGGGGGCGTGGGTGGGTTGATCCTGGCGATGATCGCGCGGGTGAGTCTGGGGCATACCGGGCGGATGTTGCAGCCTTCCAGGGCGATGGTCTTGGGGTTTGGGTTGATTCTGCTGGCCGGGGTGTCGCGGGTTCTGCTGGTGCCGGTTTCCGGGCTGGCGCTTGGTGCGTCGGCGCTGTTGTGGTGTTTGGCGTTTGGGTTGTTTCTGCTTTGCTTTACGGAGATTTTGCTCAGGCCTCGGGTTTAAGTCGGGTTGTCTGTTTTGCTCTTCCTGAGTGACCGGTGGTCGATACGTCCCGGTCATCAAGTCAATTTGCGCTTAGCTGTATGGATAACCCAAGGCGCGCGTAGGTACCCGTTCACCACAGCGACGCCCCCTTCAGAACACCGTGAGTCTGAGGACCTTCGCAATGTTGACCCTGAATATCAATGGCAAGGACCAGGAGCTGGATGTCCCCGCCGACATGCCGCTGCTTTGGGTCTTGCGCGATGTTGCGCACCTGACCGGGACCAAGTTCGGCTGTGGCATGGCCCAGTGCGGAGCCTGCACCGTGCACGTCGATGGCACGCCGCTGCGTTCCTGCATTACGCCGGCCACGGCGGTGGCCCATGGGCAAAAAATCCTCACCATCGAAGGGCTTTCCCTCGACGGTTCGCACCCGGTGCAGCAAGCCTGGGCCGAGCTTGATGTGGTGCAATGCGGTTACTGCCAGTCAGGCCAGATCATGGCGGCCGCGGCATTGTTGGCGAAGATCCCCAAGCCAACGGATACCGACATTGATCAAGCGCTGTCGGGCAATATCTGCCGTTGCGGCACTTACCCAAGAATTCGTGCAGCGGTCAAACGCGCCGCCGAGCTGGGTTGAGGTGGCCATGAACAATCTCAATCCGTTATCGCGTCGCGGTTTCCTCAAGGGCACGGCTATGTTGGGTGGTGGGCTGGTGGTGGCGTTTGTCATCCCGGGTGGCCATCGTTTTGCCGGGGCGGCGGAAAATCAGGGCAACGTCTTTGCACCCAATGCGTTCCTGCGTATCGGCAATGACAACACCGTCACGGTATTGCTCGGCCATTCGGAAATGGGCCAGGGCATCTGGACAGGCCTGACCATGTTGATCGCTGAAGAACTGGACGCCGACTGGTCGACAATCAAAGTCGAGCATTCGCCAGCCTCGGCTGCCGATTACGGCATGGCCGGGTTCGGCGGGATGCAGATCACCGGGGGGTCGACCTCGACCTGGATGGAGTTCGACCGTTATCGCCAGGCGGGCGGGGCGGCGCGGTTGATGTTGATCGAGGCGGCAGCCAAGCGTTTCAACGTACCGCCTTCGCAGATTCGTACCGAGTCCGGCGTTGTCATTGCCGGCGACCAGCGCGCCACCTACGGCGAGCTGGCCGATGACGCCGGCAAGCTGCCCGTACCCGACCCGGCGTCGATCAAGCTCAAGGAAGCCAAGGACTGGAAGCTCATTGGCAAGCCCACCAAACGCCTCGACACGCCGGAGAAAATCACCGGTCGGGCGAAGTTCGGCATGGACGTGCAGTTCGACGGCTTGATGACCGCCATGGTCGCCCGTTCGCCGGTATTCGGCGGCAAGGTCACCTCCTTCGAAGGTGCTGAAGCGTTGGCGATCCCCGGCGTGCACAAAGTGGTGCAGGTGCCCACGGGTGTGGCGGTGATCGCCGATCATTACTGGGCGGCGAAGCTGGGTCGCGATGCCCTGCACGTCGAGTGGGACCTGGGGCCGAATGCCGGGCTCGACAGCCAAAAACTGTTGGAGCGCTTTCGCAAGCTCGCCGCCACCCCCGGCTTACCGGCCAGCAAGGCAGGGGACACCAAGGCTGCACTGGCCAAGGCGACGAAGAAGCTCGATGTCGAATACAGTGTGCCTTACCTGGCCCACGCGCCGATGGAGCCGCTCAACTGCACCGTGAGCATCACCCCGGACAAATGCGAGATCTGGACCGGGACGCAATTCCAGACCCTGGACCAGATGATCGCCGGGAAAATCACCGGTCTCAAACCCGAGCAGGTCGAGATCCATACCGAATTCCTCGGTGGCGGTTTCGGTCGGCGGGCCAACCCGACCTCGGACTTTGTCGCTGAAGCGGTGTACGTGGCCAAAGCGGCCGGCGGTCCGGTCAAAACCGTGTGGGCGCGGGAGGATGATATCCGGGGCGGTTACTACCGCTCGGCCTTCCTGCATCAGGCGCAGGTCGGCCTGGGTACCGATGGAATGCCGGTGGCGTGGCAGCATGTGATGGTCGGACAGTCGATCATGGCCGGCACTTCACTCGAAGCGACCATGGTCAAGGACGGCATCGATAAAACCTCGGTCGAAGGCGTGGCGGACAGTCCCTACCTGGCGGGAATGGCCAACCATCAGGTTGATCTTCACTCGCCGCAGACCGGCATCAGTGTGTTGTGGTTGCGCTCGGTGGGGCACAGTCATACGGCTTTCGTCATGGAGTCGTTGATCGACGAGTTGGCCAGTGCGGCGGGCAAGGATCCGGTGGAATACCGACGAACACTGCTTAAAGAGCATCCGCGACACCTGGGCGTCTTGAACCTGGCCGTGGAAAAAGCCAACTGGAAGGCTCCACTGCCAGACGGCCATGCCCTGGGCGTGGCGGTGCATGAATCATTCGGCAGTTACGTGGCGCAGGTGGCGGAGGTGTCCCAGGACAATCTGGCGATCCGCGTGCATCGCGTGGTGTGCGCGGTGGATTGCGGGATCGCGGTCAACCCGCAGAGCATCGCCGCACAGATGGAGTCCTGCATCGCGTTCGGCCTGGGCTTTACCTTGCACAGTCACCTGACGTTCAAGGATGGCCAGGTGGTGCAATCCAACTACCACGACTATCAAGTGCTGCGGCTCAATGAGATGCCGGTGGTTGAAGTGCACATCGTGCCCAGCAGTGACAAACCCGGTGGCATCGGCGAAGCCGGCGTACCACCCACGGCACCGGCGGTGGCCAATGCGGTGTTCGCCTTGACCGGCCAGCGGCTGCGGGAGCTGCCACTGCGATTGTCGGGGGTGTGAAATGAAACGACATCATTGGTTGCTGGGTTCGCTGACCCTGTTCTGCCTGTTTGTCTACACAACGGAGCTATTTGCCGATGACAAAGACGCCCTGAAAGCATTCGACACGGTGCGACAAGTCTTCCAGAGCCCCCGTTGCCAGAACTGCCACATTCCTGGCGATTCGCCGTTGCAGTTCGATGCCGGAACGCCCCACGCGATGAACGTGGTGCGCGGGATGGACGGCAAAGGGGCGGCCGGTTTGCCCTGCGCCAGCTGCCACGCCGAAGCCAATCCTCCGGCCAGCTACGGCCCCAAGGCGCCACCGGGCGCGCCGCACTGGAGCCTGCCGCCAGCGGCCCACAAAATGGCCTGGATTGGCCTGCCACCCGATCAGCTGTGCAGCATGATCAAGGACCGCAAAGCCAACGGCGACCGTGATTTCGCAGCCCTGATCAAGCATGTCAGCGAAGACAAACTGGTGCTGTGGGGCTGGAATCCGGGTGGCAATCGCGCACCGGTGCCGGTCGCGCATGATGTTTTTGTCACGCAATTCAAGCTATGGGCCGATGCCGGTGGCCCTTGCCCGGTGGCAGGGAGCTGACCAATGGCCTGAAAACAGGGAGTCAAACCCGCTTTCGGGTGCTCTAAAGAACATACCCGCTAATGGAGTATGTGATGCTGATTTCCGGCAAGCTGCACAAGAAAAGCCTCTGCGCCGACCCTTTGCGCACGCCCGCACAGGAGCGCGAGTTGTTGCGCGACCTGGCCCGCAAAGCTGAGCAGGAGTTGACGGGCGTGCAGATGGCAAGCATGGATGAGTTGACCCTGCTCTCCAATCGCCATGGTTTTCTGGCGTTGGCTCAAATGGGACTGGATGCCTGCGCACACCTGGAACGGCCAGCGACGCTGCTGTTCTTCAACCTCGATGATTTCAAGCGTATCAACTACTTATTCGGGCGAGCCGAGGGCGACGATGCCCTGAAAACCTTTGCGGATGTGCTGCGTATTGGCTTCAGGGAAAGCGATGTGATCGGCCGGCTGGAAGGCGCGACTTTTGTCGCTTTATTGACGGGCTCCGGCAGTGTCGATCTTACGGCGATCAAGGCGCGGTTCGAGGAAATGCTCGATGAGCGCAATGCCACGTTGCATCGTGGCTATGACATCAGGTTCAGCATTGGACAGATCGAATACGACCCTGCCGCGCATGGTTTGGTTGAAGCGCTTTTGGCTGAGGCGCAAGCGATGTTGGGCCGCTAGATTTGTGCTGAATTGGCTGGCCCTTTCGCGAGCAGGCTCGCTCCCACATTTGATCAGCGGCGCTCACAATTCCCTGTGGGAGCGAGCTTGCCCGCGATGAGGTCCTTACAGTCACCACCTACTTGGCAAACAACTGCCCAATATCCTTGAACGCCTTGAACTCCAGCGCATTCCCGCACGGATCGAACAAAAACATCGTCGCCTGTTCCCCCACCAATCCCTGAAAACGAATCCCCGGCTCAATCACGAAGCGTGTCTCCAGCGATTGCAGCCGCTCTGCCAATGCCTCCCACTCCGCCATCCCCAGCACCACACCGAAATGCGGCACCGGCACGTTGTGACCGTCGACAGCATTGGTATGGGCAGCTTCCTGCGAGGCGTTCTTCGGCGCCAGGTGAATCACCAGTTGATGACCGAAAAAATTGAAATCGACCCAGTGATCACTGGAGCGGCCTTCTTCGAGGCCAAACACCGAACCATAAAAATGCCGCGCGGTGGCGAGGTCGTAAACGGGAATGGCCAAATGAAAAGGGGAGAGTTGCATCGGATTAGCCTCGATCATGTGAAGTCAGATCGAGTTTAGCCTTGTGTAATTTGATTGAAAGACGATAGTTTTTGCGCCGAGCTCAAATTATTTCGATCAATCGGGGGTGATCATGCTGCGAGAACTGAAAACCTTCATTGCGGTGACGCGCCACGGCACGTTCGCAGCGGCCGGTATGCACATTGGCCTGACCCAGTCGGCGGTCAGCGCGCAGATGCGCAACCTGGAGCAGGCCCTCGGGATCCAGCTGTTCGATCGCACCGGGCGCCAGGCTTTGCTCAATGCGGCGGGCCAGCGTGCGCTGCCGATGGCGCGGGAGATTCTCGAGACCTTCAACCGTATGGCGGTCAGCGATGACGTCAGCGAATACCGTGGTGAGTTGAAGATCGGTGCCGTAGCGACTGCGCAAACCGGGTTGCTGCCTCAGGCGCTGTTACGCTTGCGTCAGCAGGCACCCTTGCTGGAGCCGAAACTGGTGCCCGGCGTTTCGCTCAATCTATTGAGCCAGGTGGACACCGGCGAAGTGGACCTGGCGATCCTGATCAAGCCGCCGTTTGAACTGCCCAAGGAGTTATCGGCACACGTGATCCGCCGCGAGCCCTTCGTGCTGATCGTGCCGGCGGGCCTCGAAGGCGACGACCCGCTGACGTTACTCGCCGAACATCCCCACGTACGTTACGACCGCAACTCGTTCGGCGGCCGATTGGTCACGCGGTTTCTAAGGGAGCAGCAGATTGACGTGCACGTCGCCCTGGAGCTGGATGAACTTGAGGCCATCGTGAAAATGGTCGAGTGCGGTTTGGGCGTGTCATTGCTGCCCGAAGCCGGGTTGTGGCTGGAGCATGGGGCGAAGGTGCGGGTGATTGGTTTGGGCGAGTTGACGTTTTACCGGGAGATTGTCCTGTTGCAACGTTACAGCCAGCGCAAGCAGCCGATCCAGCAGTTGTTTGCGAGCTGCCTGTCACAACACCAACCCCTGTGGTTGCCTGCTGAATCCAAGGCATAAAAAAAAACCCGCCATAACAGGCGGGTCCTTTTTTTCGGCTAACCAAAGATTACTCTTCGATGTTGCCCATGGCCGTGGTGTTGAAGCCACCGTCCACGTACATGATTTCACCGCTGATGCCGGACGCCAGGTCCGAGCACAGGAAGGCGCCGGCGTTGCCGACTTCGTCGATGGTGACGTTGCGACGCAGCGGGGTTTGCGCTTCGTTGGCGGCCAGCATCTTGCGGAAGTTCTTGATGCCGGAAGCGGCGAGGGTGCGGATCGGGCCAGCCGATACGCAGTTGACGCGAGTACCGTCCGGGCCCAGGGAGCCGGCCAGGTAACGAACGCCAGCTTCCAGGGACGCCTTGGCCATGCCCATGACGTTGTAGTTCGGCATGGTGCGCTCGGCGCCCAGGTAAGACAGGGTCAGCAGGCTGCCGTTGCGGCCTTTCATCATTTCGCGACCGGCTTTGGCCAGGGCCACGAAGCTGTAGGCGCTGATGTCGTGAGCAATGCGGAAACCTTCACGGGTGGTGGCTTCGGTGAAGTCGCCGTCCAGTTGGTCGCCCGGTGCGAAGCCCACGGAGTGCACGATGCAGTCCAGGCCATCCCACTTCTTGCTCAGTTCTTCGAAGACCTTGGCGATTTCTGCATCGCTGGCCACGTCGCACGGGAAGCACAGCTCAGGGCTCGAACCCCAGCCTTGTGCGAACTCTTCGACACGACCCTTGAGTTTGTCGTTCTGATAAGTGAAGGCAAGCTCAGCGCCCTCGCGATGCATGGCGGCAGCGATGCCGGATGCGATGGACAGCTTGCTGGCGACACCGACGATCAGTACGCGCTTACCGGCGAGAAAACCCATGTGTTGCTCCTCTTTTCAGGTTATTGCGCAGTGGCTGGTGCCAGGAAAGCGGCCTCCAGCAACTGCTGTGTATACGGATGTTGGGGGGCGGCAAAAATGCTTTGCGCGTCTCCCTGTTCGACCACTTGGCCATGCTTGACCACCATCAGCTGGTGGCTCAGCGCTTTCACCACAGCCAGGTCATGGCTGATAAACAGATACGTCAGGTTGTACTTGCTTTGCAGTGAACGCAAAAGCTCCACCACTTGGCGTTGCACGGTGCGGTCGAGGGCCGAGGTCGGCTCGTCCAGCAGAATCAACGCCGGTTTTAGCACTAACGCCCGGGCAATGGCGATTCTCTGCCGCTGCCCACCGGAAAATTCGTGGGGGTAGCGGTTCCGGGTTTCCGGGTCCAGACCTACCTCCTTGAGTGCCGCAATGATCGCTTGTTCCTGTTCCGCCTCGGTGCCGATCTTATGGATCCGCAGGCCTTCGCCAACGATCTGGCTCACGCACATCCGTGGACTCAGGCTGCCAAACGGGTCCTGAAACACCACCTGCATCTCTCGACGCAGCGGCCTGACTTGTTGCTGCGTCAGGCAGTCTAGCTGCTTGCCTTCAAAACGGATGGCGCCGGTACTGCCAATCAACCGCAAGATCGCCAGCCCCAACGTCGATTTACCGGAACCGCTTTCCCCCACAATCCCCAGGGTCTGGCCCTGGGGCAGGCTGAAATTGATGCCGTCCACCGCTTTGACGTAATCCACCGTGCGCTTGAGCAGGCCTTTCTTGATCGGGAACCAGACTTTCAGGTCCTCGACCGTCAGCATCGGCGGGCCGATTTCATTGGTCGCCGGTGTGCCGCTGGGTTCCGCTGCCAGCAGGATCCGAGTGTACGGATGCTGCGGCGCGCGGAACAACTCTTCGCACGATGCCTGTTCGACGATGCAACCGCGCTGCATGACACATACGCGATGCGCAATTCTTTTCACCAGGTTCAAATCATGGCTGATCAGCAGCAAAGCCATGCCCAGACGCGCCTGCAACTCCTTGAGCAATTCGAGGATTTTCAGCTGAACGGTCACGTCCAGGGCGGTGGTTGGTTCGTCGGCGATCAACAGCTCCGGCTCATTGGCCAGGGCCATGGCGATCATCACGCGCTGACGCTGGCCGCCGGATAATTCGTGGGGCAGGGCTTTGAGGCGCTTTTGCGGCTCGGGAATGCCGACCATTTCCAGCAGCTCCAGGGTGCGCCGGGTCGCGATCTTGCCGGTCAGGCCCTTGTGGATGCCCAGCACCTCGTTGATCTGCTTCTCGATCGAGTGCAGCGGGTTGAGCGAGGTCATCGGCTCCTGGAAGATCATCGCAATCCGGTTGCCGCGGATGTGGCGGATGGTCTTTTCCTTCAGGTCCAGCAAGTTCTGGCCGGCATACTCAATGGTGCCGGAGGGATGTCGGGCCAGCGGGTAGGGCAGCAGGCGCAGGATCGAGTGCGCAGTCACCGATTTGCCGGAACCGCTTTCGCCCACCAACGCCAGGGTTTCACCGCGCTTGATATCGAAACTGACGCCTTCAACCACGCGCTGACTGTGGTCACCGACAACGAATTCGACGGCGAGGTCGCGCACTTCGATCAGATTGTCCTGATTCATTTCACTTCCTCGGGTCGAAGGCATCGCGAGCGGACTCGCCGATAAACACCAGCAAACTCAACATCAAGGCCAGCACCGCAAACGCGCTCATGCCCAGCCACGGCGCCTGCAGGTTGGATTTGCCCTGGGCCACCAGCTCACCCAGCGACGGGCTGCCGGCCGGCAAGCCGAAGCCGAGGAAATCCAGGGCTGTCAGCGTACCGATGGCGCCGGTCAGGATGAACGGCATGAAAGTCATGGTCGAGACCATGGCGTTGGGCAGGATGTGGCGAAACATGATCGCGCCATTCTGCATGCCCAGCGCCCGGGCCGCACGCACGTATTCCAGGTTACGCCCACGCAGGAACTCGGCGCGCACCACGTCCACCAGGCTCATCCAGGAAAACAGCAGCATGATCCCCAACAGCCACCAGAAATTTGGCTGGACGAAACTGGCGAGGATGATCAGCAAGTACAGCACCGGCAACCCGGACCAGATCTCCAGGAAGCGCTGCCCCGCCAGATCGACCCAGCCGCCATAAAAGCCCTGCAACGCGCCCGCGATCACGCCGATCAGCGAGCTGAGCAAGGTTAGCGTCAAGGCGAACAGCACCGAGACGCGGAAGCCGTAGATCACCCGCGCGAGCACATCGCGGCCCTGGTCGTCGGTGCCCAGCAGATTGTCCGCCGAGGGCGGTGCCGGGGCCGGAACCTTCAGGTCGTAGTTGATGCTCTGGTAGCTGAACGGGATCGGCGCCCACAGCACCCAGGCGTCCTTGGCCTTGAGCAGTTCGCGGATGTACGGGCTCTTGTAGTTGGCTTCCAGCGGGAATTCGCCGCCGAAGGTGGTTTCCGGGTAGCGCTTGAGCGCGGGGAAGTACCAGCCATCGTCATAGTGCACCACAAGCGGTTTGTCGTTGGCGATCAGCTCGGCGCCGAGGCTGGCACCGAACAGGATCAGGAACAGCCACAGCGACCACCAGCCGCGTTTGTTGGCCTTGAACAGTTCGAAGCGGCGGCGATTGAGAGGGGACAGGTTCATCTCAATGCTCCCGGCTTTCGAAGTCGATGCGCGGATCGACAAAGGTGTAGGTCAGGTCTCCGATCAGCTTCACCACCAACCCCAGCAGGGTAAAGATGAACAGCGTGCCGAACACCACCGGGTAATCACGGTTGATCGCGGCTTCGAAACTCATCAGGCCAAGGCCGTCGAGGGAGAAGATCACTTCGACCAGCAGCGAGCCGGTGAAAAAGATCCCGATGAACGCCGACGGGAAACCGGCGATCACCAGCAGCATCGCGTTGCGGAACACGTGGCCGTAGAGCACGCGATGATTAGTCAGGCCCTTGGCCTTGGCGGTCACCACGTACTGCTTGTTGATCTCGTCGAGGAAGCTGTTTTTGGTCAGCAGGGTCATGGTCGCGAAGTTGCCGATCACCAGCGCCGTCACGGGCAGCGCCAAGTGCCAGAAGTAGTCGAGGATCTTGCCCCCCGTGCTCAGCTCATCGAAGTTGTTGGACGTCAGCCCGCGCAAGGGAAACCAGTCCAGATAACTGCCACCGGCGAATACCACGATCAGCAGGATGGCGAACAGGAACGCCGGAATTGCATAGCCGACGATGATCGCCGAACTGGTCCAGACATCGAAGTGGCTGCCGTGTCGCGTGGCCTTGGCGATCCCCAGCGGGATCGACACCAGGTACATGATCAGCGTGCTCCACAGCCCGAGCGAGATCGACACCGGCAGCTTTTCCTTGATCAGGTCGATGACCTTGGCATCGCGGAAAAAACTGTCGCCAAAATCCAGCGACGCGTAGTTCTTGATCATGATCCACAAACGTTCCGGCGCCGACTTGTCGAAGCCGTACATGTGCTCGATTTCCTTGATCAGCGCCGGGTCCAGGCCTTGGGCGCCGCGATAGGTGGAGCCGGCCACCGACACTTCGGCACCGCCGCCGGCAATCCGGCTGGTGGCGCCTTCGAAGCCTTCGAGCTTGGCGATCATCTGTTCCACCGGCCCGCCGGGGGCGGCCTGGATGATCACGAAGTTGATCAGCAAAATGCCGAACAAGGTTGGAATGATCAGCAGCAGTCGCCGAAAAATATACGCCAGCATCTGATTACTCCGTGCCCGCAGGGTCGGCTTGCAATTTGGTTTCGATCTCTATGGCCGGTTTCGCATCGGGCTTGATCCACCAGGTGTTGATGCCGATGTCGTATTTAGGCGAGACCTTGGGGTGGCCGATGTGGTTCCAGTAGGCCACGCGCCAGGTTTTGATGTGCCAGTTGGGAATCACGTAATAGCCCCATTGCAGCACGCGGTCCAGTGCACGGGCGTGGGCGACCAGGCTGACACGCGAATCGGCGTTGATCAGTTGTTCGACCAACTGGTCCACAGCCGGGTCTTTGAGGCCCATGGAATTGCGGCTGCCGGGTTTGTCGGCGGCTGCGGTCATCCAGAACTCACGCTGTTCGTTGCCCGGCGAGTTGGACTGCGGGAAGCTGCCGACGATCATGTCGAAGTCCCGCGAGCGCACACGGTTGACGTACTGCGAGACGTCGACCCGGCGAATCACCAGTTCGATGCCGAGGTCGCTGAGGTTGCGTTTGAACGGCAGCAACACCCGTTCGAACTCGGTCTGCGCCAGCAGGAATTCGATGCTCACTGGTTTGCCGGTGGCGTCGACCATTTTGTCATCGACAATGCGCCAGCCAGCCTCTTGCAGCAGTTGATAAGCCTTGCGTTGCTGGGTGCGGATCATGCCGCTGCCGTCGGTGACCGGGTTCTGGAAGGCTTCGCTGAACACCTGCTCGGGAATCTTGCCGCGGAACGGGTCGAGGATCGCCAGTTGATCGGCGTCCGGCAGGCCGGTGGCGGCCATTTCGGAGTTCTCGAAATAACTGCGAGTGCGCGCGTAGGCGCCGTTGAACAACTGCTTGTTGGTCCATTCAAAATCCAGCAGCAGCGTCAGGGCCTGGCGCACGCGCACGTCCTGGAATATCGGCCGGCGCAAGTTGAAGACGAAGCCCTGCATGCCGGTGGGGTTGCCGTTGGGGATCTGTTCCTTGATCAAGCGACCTTCGGTGACGGCCGGAATGTTGTAGGCGTTGGCCCAGTTCTTCGCGGTCATTTCCAGCCAGTAATCGAACTGCCCGGCCTTGAGCGCTTCGAGGGCCACGGTGTTGTCACGGTAATAGTCGGTGGTCATGACATCGAAATTGTAGAAACCGCGATTCACCGGCAGGTCCTTGCCCCAGTAATCCTTGACCCGTTCATAGCGCACCGAGCGCCCGGCCTTCACTTCACTGACTTTGTACGGCCCGCTGCCCAGCGGCGCTTCGAGGTTGCCCTTTTTGAAATCGCGGTTGGCCCACCAATGCTTGGGCAGCACCGGCAACTGGCCAAGGATCAACGGCAGTTCGCGGTTGTTGCTGTGCTTGAACTTGAACAGCACCGTCAGCGGGTCTTCGGCAACCACGTCGGCGACGTCGTTGTAATAGCCGCGGTACATCGGTGCGCCGTCCTTGATCAACGTCTGGAAGCTGAACACCACGTCTTCGGCGCGCACCGGATGGCCGTCATGGAAGCGCGCTTCGGGCCGCAGGTAGAAACGCACCCAGTCGTTGTTCGGGGCTTTTTCGATCTTGGCCGCGATCAGGCCGTATTCGGTGAAAGGCTCGTCAAGGCTCTGTCTGGCCAGGGTGTCGTAGATCAGGTCGATGTCGTTGGCCGACATGCCTTTGCTGATGAACGGGTTGAGGCTGTCAAAACCACCGAACCCGGCCTGACGGAATATGCCGCCCTTGGGGGCATCCGGATTGACGTAGTCGAAGTGTTTGAAATCCGCCGGGTACTTCGGCGGTTCGTTGTACAGGGTCAGGGCGTGTTGCGGGGCGGCGCTGGCCAACCCGGCGAACAGCAGGGCGCTGGCCTGCAAGAGCAGGGCGCTGATGGGTTTCATCGATCTTTCTCCGAAGATTTCAGCCACCACGCGCTCAGGCCCAGGGTGTAGGGCGGCGTGGTGACGAAGGCAAACCGGTTGCGGTACGCCAGGCGGTGATAATTGAGGTACCAGTTGGGAATGATGTAGTGCTGCCACAGCAGCACCCGGTCGAGGGCCTTGCCGGCGGCGACCTGCTCGTCGCGGGTCTTGGCCGCGAGCAGTTGGTCGAGCAGGTGGTCGACCACCGGATTGGCGATACCCGCGTAATTCTTGCTGCCCTTGACCGCGACCTGGCTGGAGTGGAAGTACTGCCACTGCTCCAGGCCCGGGCTGAGGGTCTGGCTGAGGGTCATCAGGATCATGTCGAAGTCGAACTGGTCGAGGCGCTGTTTGTACTGGGCGCGGTCTACCGTGCGCAGCCTGGCGTCGATGCCGATGCTGGCGAGGTTCTCGACGTAGGGCTGGAGGATGCGTTCCAGGTTCGGATTGACCAGCAGGATCTCCAGACGCAACGGCTGCCCGGACGCGTTCTGCAGGCGTTGGCCATTGAGCTTCCAGCCAGCCTCGGCGAGCAGGTTCAGGGCTTTGCGCAGGGTTTCCCGGGGGATGCCCCGACCCTGTGTTTGCGGCAGGCTGAACGGTTCAGTCAGCAAACGGGCGGGCAGTTGCTCGCGGTACGGCTTGAGTAGTAGCCATTCATGGCCGACCGGCAGGCCGGTGGCAGAGAATTCGCTATTGGGGTAGTAACTCTTGGCGCGTTTGTAAGCGTCGCTGAACAGCGTACGGTTGGTCCACTCGAAGTCGAACATCATTCCCAGCGCCTCTCGAACCGAAGCCTCGGCAAAGGTCGGGCGACGGCTGTTCATGAACAGGCCCTGGGTCTGGGTCGGGATCTGGTGCGGTATTTGCGCCTTGATCACCTCGCCACGGCGGATCGCTGTAAAGTTGTAACCGGTGGCCCAGTTCTTGGCCTGGTGCTCGATGTAGATGTCGAATTCGCCAGCCTTGAACGCTTCGAACGCTACGTCGCTGTCCCGATAGAACTCGACTTCCATGCGGTCGACGTTGTACTTGCCGCGGTTGACCGGCAGGTCCTTGCCCCAATAATCCTTGACCCGCTCGAAAACGATCTGCCGCCCCGGCGTCACCGAAGTGATGCGATACGGCCCGCTACCCAGCGGCGGTTCGAAGGTTGTGGCTTTGAAGTCGCGGTCTTTCCAGTAATGCTGTGGCAGCACCGGTAACTCGCCAAGGCGCAGGATCAGCAACGGATTGCCGGCGCGCTTGAACACGAAGCGGATGCGCTGCGGGTTGAGAATGTCGACCCGCAACACTTCTTGAAGATTGGTTCGGTACTGCGGATGGCCTTCCTTGAGCAGCAAGCGGTAGGAGAACGCCACGTCGTAGGCGGTGATCGGCGTGCCATCGTGGAAGCGTGCTTGCGGGCGCAAGTTGAAAACCACCCAGCTGCGGTCCTCGCTGTATTCGACCGATTGGGCGATCAGGCCATAGCTCGAGGTGGGCTCGTCGCCGGACGGCGCGTATTGCCCGGTGCCTACCATCAGCGGCTCGTTCAGCTCGTTGATGCCGTACTGCAGGAAGTTCGGCGTGGCGACCGGGCTGGTGCCCTTGAAGGTGTAAGGATTGAGCGTATCAAACGTGCCAAACGCCATTACCCGCAACGTACCGCCCTTGGGCGCTTGCGGGTTGACCCAGTCGAAGTGGGTAAATCTGGCCGGATACTTGAGCGTGCCGAACTGCGCGTAACCATGGCTTTCGCTGATCGTCGCGCTTGCGGTGGAGCTCAAGGCCAGGCTGATCAGGAGCGTGAGCAGGGGACGCTTCAAATAAGAAATCCGATCCAGGCGGCTTGGGCTTTGTGGCCCGTACAGTAACAGCTTGTATGGACAGGAAAAAGACGGGGAATTGATGGGTAATGCCAGCGGGTCGGTATTTGCGATTTTCCGTAGGAGCCGGCTTGCTGGCGATGGTCGTTGACGATGACGCGTGTGGTCTGGCGAAACGCGTCGCCCCCATCACCAGCAAACCGGCACCTACAGGTTCGAGAATAAAAAAGCCCCTGGAATCAGGGGCTCGTTTTTAATGCGGATTGGACACGGTCAACATCTGTCCAGGCTTGAGCGCCTGGCCGACGCGTGGGTTCCAGCGCTTGAGGTGCTGCATTTCAACGTTAAAACGCTTGGCGACGATGTACAGCGAGTCGCCTCGTTTGACCTTGTATTGGGTCTTTTGCTTCTTGGCGCTGGTCTTGGAGTTGGCGGCAACCACGGTATTGACGCGCCCCGAGCGGCGTTTGCTGGTGTCTTGCATGACCAGGATCTGGCCGGGCTTGAGGTTCTTGCCGGACAGCTTGTTCCAGCGCTGGAGATCCTTGACGTTGACGTTGTTGGCCTTGGCAATGGAACCCAGGTTGTCGCCGCGCTTGACCCGATAACTGCGTTTGGCACTGGCCACTGCCGTGCTGTCCGCGCCATCGAAAACCGGCTTGCGCGGCTTCTTGCTGATCAGCTCTTCCGGACGCATGGTTTGCAGGCTGGTGGTCAACAACTGCGCCTTGGACGTCGGCACCAGCAAATGCTGGGGACCGTCGATGGTGGTGCGTTGCTTGAAGGCCGGGTTGAGCTGGAACAACTCGTCTTCGTCGATGTTGGCCACCGCGGCGACCTTGGAAAGGTCCATGCGCTGGTTGATTTCGACGACCTGGAAGTACGGTTCGTTGGCGATCGGGTTGAGGTTCACCCCGTAGGCTTCCGGCGCCATCACTACCTGCGACAGGGCCAGCAACTTGGGCACATAGGCCTGGGTCTCGGCCGGCAGCGGCAGGTTCCAGTAGTCGGTCGGAAGGCCAAGCTTTTCGTTGCGCTCGATGGCACGACTGACCGTTCCTTCACCGGCGTTGTAGGCAGCCAGTGCCAACAGCCAGTCACCGTTGAACATGTCGTGCAGGCGGGTCAGGTAATCCATCGCGGCGGTGGTCGACGCGGTGATATCGCGGCGGCCATCATAGAAACGGGTCTGGCGCAGGTTGAAGTAACGGCCGGTGGACGGAATGAACTGCCACAAGCCAACCGCATGGGCCCGGGAATAGGCCATCGGGTTGTAGGCGCTTTCAATTACCGGCAGCAGCGCCAGTTCCAGCGGCATGTTGCGTTCTTCGAGGCGTTCGACAATGTAATGAATGTAGAGGCTGCCGCGTTCGCCGGCGTTTTCGAGGAAAGAAGGATTGCTGGCAAACCACAGGCGCTGTTGCTCGATGCGCGGGTTCACGCCCAGGTTGTCCTGCAACTGGAAGCCCTGGCGCATGCGCTCCCAGACGTCCTGCGGGATCTGCGGGGTCGGCTTTTCGCTGAGCCAGATGGGCTTCTGTTTGGCGCGGGCAGCAATGTTGGGTGTATGCGTCGCTTCAGGTTGCGGAGCGTGGCTGGAGCAGCCCGCCAGGGTGGCGGACACAGCCACCGCTATAGCTTGAGCCAAGCGGGTCAATGCGTCTGAATTGATGGACTTACGTATGGATGACGACATTGGCTGGAAGTAAGTTCCGGGCAAAAATGTCGGGCGATTCTAGAAAGTGCACCCCCTGCGGTCAACCATTCAGCGTTTTTGGACCATCGTGCAAGCTCTTTAGAACGTGTCTTTCCAGGCCCTGAGAGCCGCAAAAACCATGTCGGGCCGAGAGTTATCGGTGCCGGTCCGTTCGTCCGCTTTTTCTTTAACGGATGTTACGCCGGTACGTAAAAACGGATTTGTGCGCTTTTCCAGTGCCACCGTGGAGGGCAGAGTGATCACCCCCGCTTCCCGTTGTCGGGTGACGGTGGCGAGGCGTTCGAGGGTGTCCGGATTACTCGGTTCGACGGCGGCGGCGAAGCGCAGATTGCTCAGGGTGTATTCATGGGTACAGTAGACGCGGGTATCCTCGGGAAGGGCCGCGAGGCGCGACAGCGAGGTATGCATTTGTTGTGGCGTGCCCTCGAACAAACGACCGCAACCGGCAGCGAACAGGGTGTCGCCGCAAAACAGCAGGCCGCTGTGATAATAGGCAATATGGCCCAGGGTATGGCCGGGAACGGCGATGACATCAAAGTCATGGCAGAGCACGGTAACGCGGTCATTGTCCTTGAGCGCTACGTCCCGCGCCGGAATGTTTTCGCTGGCCGGCCCGTAGACCTTCGCGTCCGTCGCTTTCTTCAACTGCTCGACGCCGCCGACATGGTCATGATGATGGTGAGTGATCAGAATATCAGTCAGGGCCCAGCCAGGGTTGGCCGCAAGCCAGGCTTGCACCGGGGCGGCATCCCCTGGATCGACTACCGCGCAGTTGCGCGTGGCGGGGTCTTGTAACAACCAGATGTAGTTGTCGGTGAAGGCGGGCAGGGCAGTGATCTGTATCATCGTCGGATTCGCCAAGCTGGAAACAATGGCGCATCTTAGAACTTCCTGGCGCGTTGGAGAATGCAATGACCGATAAAGCGTTCGCTCAGGCTGATCCTGACTGGCTGGCGTTGATCAGCACGGCCCGCGACTGGCTGTCCGGACCCCTCGGGCAATTTTTGCTGGACGAAGAACGGCGCATGCTTGAAGACGAGCTCGGGCGCTTCTTCGGCGGCTACCTGGTGCATTACGGCCCGTCGGCCCAGACGCCGCCATCAGCGCCGCAAGTGCAGCGCAATGTGCGCTTGGGCGCGCCGTTGCCGGGTGTCGAGATCGTGTGCGAGGAGCAGGCCTGGCCTCTCAGCGAACATGCCGCCGATGTGGTGGTGTTGCAGCATGGGCTGGATTTCTGCCTGTCGCCCCACGGGCTGCTGCGCGAAGCTGCGAGCAGTGTGCGGCCTGGTGGGCATCTGTTGATCATCGGCATCAACCCCTGGAGCAGTTGGGGTTTGCGCCATGTGTTTGCCCATGACGGGTTGGGCAAGGCTCGCTGCATTTCGCCGTCACGGGTGGCCGACTGGTTGAACCTGCTGGGTTTCGCGCTGGAGAAACGCCGCTTCGGGTGCTATCGTCCGCCGCTGGCTTCCCCTGCCTGGCAGACCCGTCTGGCCGGCTGGGAGCGCAAGGCCGGTGACTGGCAATTGTCCGGCGGCGGCTTCTATTTATTGGTCGCGCGCAAGATCGTTGTAGGCCTGCGACCGCTCCGTCAGGAACGTCGCGAACCGATGGGCAAGCTGATTCCGTTGCCGATGGCCAAGGTCAACCGTCGCAATATCGAGCCGTAATACCCCATTTCATTTTCCGACCGGGTTGTCCCGGTCTCGGGCGTTGTCGGTCCCGGATCGGCGAGCCATCGTATTTTCTGGATAGATTGCATGAGCGATAGCGTAGAACTTTTCACCGATGGCGCTTGTAAAGGCAACCCTGGCCCTGGCGGCTGGGGCGCGTTGCTGGTGTGCAAGGGCGTGGAAAAGGAACTCTGGGGTGGCGAAGCCAACACCACCAACAACCGTATGGAGTTGATGGGTGCGATTCGTGGCCTGGAAGAACTCAAGCGTTCATGTGATGTGCTGCTGGTGACCGACTCCCAGTACGTCATGAAAGGCATCAACGAATGGATGGCCAACTGGAAAAAACGCGGCTGGAAAACCGCCGCGAAAGAGCCCGTGAAAAACGCTGACCTGTGGAAGCTGCTCGACGAACAGGTCAATCGCCACAACGTCACCTGGAAGTGGGTGCGCGGACACATCGGCCATCACGGCAACGAACGCGCTGACCAACTGGCCAACCGTGGCGTGGATGAAGTACGCGGGTTCAAGCAGTCCTGATTACGGAGTCGCACCCTTCGCGAGCCTGCTCGCGAAGGGTGCGACTCGGTGTATCTGAAGATCCCGGCGAGCGTGTTAACATCGCCGCTTTTGCACGATTGACCGATTGAGAGCTGAGCACTGATGGCCACCAGATCCGTTGCCCTCTTCTGCCTACTTGTCAGCTGTGTAATCGAGCCATTAGCACATCAGTGAACCATTCAAGGTGCTGATTGTGTTGGGTTTATCGATTCGGCTCCCGTTTATTATCTGATTTTCAAGATTTCGTGCTTCTAAACTGTAAACGATGGGCTGTTTTAGCTGCTCATCGTTTACATTCTAAAATAAGAGCCTATAGCGATCTGATAGCCTTTTTTTCGAATGCGACGTTTCCCGTCTCGGGATAGCAATTTTTTTGCAAGTCGTCCGCAATAAACAGCATGAACTGCTGTGCTGACTCAACGCGCTCGACAACCTTTTCCGCTCTCCGAGAACTGAGCTTTGGCGCTTGGGCGTTTTATCCATTTTCGCGGCTCATTTGGTCCTCTGGAGTTTGCCCCGGTTTCTTACTTAGCGGTTGTCGATGTGTATTCCGCCTAAGCACAGATCGCACATGGGATGCTAGTCTTCCAGCTTCAAATAAGCGGTGAATTTGAAAAAAATGACTTAAGAAGACTTTGTTGTGAGGAGAATGGGTCCTTGCAGAAATGACTCATTAGCCTATCGAGAAAAAGTCGAGCCTCTCCCATGTCTGCGATGCGGGCCTTGGACCTTTAAGCGGGCAACGGATCCTGAAAGCTGCAGAACTGATACCTAGGCTTGAAGGTCAACTAATCTTTGGGCCAGGGGTGTATGGAGTTGGGTTCAGGTTGCACGAGCTAAACCCAACAAAATGCCCCAAAGGCATCCTCAATGGTGTTTTTCGTGCGCAGAATTAATTGGGGGTAGGCGACCGACTAAGGTCTAGAAGTTATCATCGTGGGGGGCATTGGAACTCGACTCGACACGACACGACACGACACGACAGGCAGCAAGCGGCCAATAGCTGTCGTTCGGAGGGAGGCTACGAAACAGGGTTCGATTCATTCGGTTGATCCTGTAAGGCCACGTGATCGACTCTACGATCATGATTGTCAGTGACGCGGATGCCGGGATAGGCTCCCTCTTCGAGGCACGACGGCGACGACAGGATGCCAAATCGAAGAAGGGATACGAGAATTTATGACTTCAATCATATGTTGGAACAACAAAAGCGAAGATTGGTATCCAGGTCTCTGGGCTGTTGCAGACTCTAGGGTCTCAAGTGACGCAGGGCCAATGACGGATAATTTGCAAAAATTGTTTGTTCTGCCTGTGAACATCTATCAGGGTGAAAACACGGTAACTAGAGAGCGTTCTCATCGGGTCATGAGTGTTTGTTATGGATTTGCGGGTAGTACACTTATCGGGACTAGCGTAAAAGATATCTTGGCGCTTTGCTTGGATAATCTGACAGAAATGAATTATTACGACGAAAGCGGTGACATATCTAGGTCGCTTGCAGAACGGATGCCAAGTATCGAGGAGATTGCTAGATTAACGCAAAAAATAGCGCAAAAACATATTGTGGCTATGGGGTCTTATCACCCAAATAATGCTCGCTGTGAAATAGTAATTTTCGGTTTCTGCAAAAAATATAATGATACGAAAATATTTGTTCTAAAAAACTCCCCTGAGCAGCCGGCGAAAATCAGCTTTGAAGAAAAGAATGTTGCTGGTGGAGGGTACGTGATTTTGGGAGATAAGAAGGATGATGTCCTAAAGGAGATTGAGCGTAAAAATATAGCTTGCGCTGAAGAGTTGTATTGGAAAAACAGAACGCCAATTGTTGCGTTACAGCAGATAATTAAAGATTCTTCGTTATCAACAATTGGCGGACACGCCCAGATCTGCATCGCAACCAGGTTTGTTTCTCGAACTATGTATATTTCGGATGCTATTAGCCAAAGTTTCCCAGTGCTAGGTTTTGATATGTTTACCGATTTTGGGATATTAGGTGGTTTTTCTATCTCTTTCAGCCCATCTCTGAACATTGAAGCGCGTTTGATCGAGTAAGAACTGATTCGCTTTAGGCTGCTTATGCCGATGGCGGCCTCGCGCAAAGAGTTGCCATCGGCCGAGGCATTGTGAAAACGTTTTTCAGCATGACAGGTACTCAAAACCGGACTGAAAATCGCGCTTCTACGCAAAGTCCACGCCTGCTGACGTGCCGATAAATTCCAGATTTAACGTAGACACGCATACTTCAATTTTGGCGAAGCGTTTTTACACGCTCTGGACCAGGAGCGGCCCTTCGCGACAGGCATCGTTCGGCGTCGAACGCAGCTTTTCCGAAGCGAATGATGGATGTTGTACGGAGCAATTTGCCAACGCCGGTTCTCCAACATCGTTAAAAATATGAAGCAGGTGGCACCAACCTACTCTTTAAACGGCAGCTATCAACGAACAGTGAATCTTTCCTCAAGTTGTTGAGTAGACTGGCGCATAACGGCTTCGTCTGAATTACGTAAAACTTTATAGAAAAAATCTGGTATCAACCAGTCCGACTTACGCTTAACGAACAATTGATCTTGAATGGAATCTACCGAACGACGCATAGCTTCCTCACTTGGATTTGTTTCTGCATTAGCGATGGCTTGTTCAATACAGTCTAATAGCCGCTGCGCCTGCTCAACAGAGGATTTGTTTTCCTTCAATGTGTTATAGCCATAGTCAAGAACTGGCCCAAGTAATGCTGTAAGATTAGTAAGTATTGCCGATGTTGAAAGATCGAAGTGCAGACAAAGGGCAAGCGCGACCGCCAGAATAGCTACGCCTCCAATTATGACCACGTAGTTAATTTTTTCTCTGAGGTTAGCGTCCCAATACAGTGAGGAGTTCTGACAGATTAAAACTTGAAGATAATGTGGAACGACGTCAGACTTTATAGAATACCAATCAAGAAGCTTAGCATTTTTGTATTTTTTTAAGTACCATTCGCCGTGTCTGACGATATCTTCAATCCGAGGGGGAGACCCAGCTAGCGTAGAATTCCAGTCCAGTTTGAATAAGCCTCTATCAAAAAGCTCCTGAATTTTTGCCGCTTTTTCCCTATTAGAGTCTATTCGATCACCTATTATGAGTTTGTCGATTGTAAGAACAACTATTGAAGCAACTGCTAGCCATCTAGAATAGTCCACTTGCGCAAAGTTGAATTGCTTGGCAAGCACTTCACTATTTAGTCCGATGGATAGAAACGTCAATGCCGTCATCATAACGATGTTAAGCATTACATATCCATTATTATATTTTTTAGCTATTGAATATAAGCGCCGGAACGAGGCAAGCTTCTGAATGTAGGAGTGCTCATTTTGCTGTGCTCTAATGTTCATCACCTTATCCATACGCCGGAAACTCTAAGCCAAATACTTCGCGCCATTTTTTGATTGAGGATTCCTCATATTTATCTTGCTCGAATCGGCGTGCTTCCAGTGCTTTCAGATAGTCTTGGTTAGCTCTCGCGCTTATGCTAATCCTTTGCTCGAACGTTAGAGTGTTTAAATCACCTTGAAACCCTTTAGGGTCAGGAACTACTTGGTACACAGTTGAAGAGATATGACTGAAAATATCAGCTAGGGAAAGATCTACAAAGCGAGAGCAATCTGTACGATACTTATAGTAATTGAGAATAATATTTTCTAACAGGTAGGAGCCCATTGAGGGCATAGTCGCACGGCCATTCCAGTATTTTACAATTCTAATGACGTCAAGTACGTTCCCACCATTTTGCTGGTTGATAGCAATCGTTCTGTCTTTATCAATTCGTGGGTCAGCTTTCTTCCAGTTTCCTGTTCCATTTGGAATTAGATAGAAGTTTGTACCATACTGCTCTACGGTTCTAAAACAAGGTGCAATATCAAAGGACCAGTCTTTGTTTATCAGATTTAAGAGGATAACCTCTTGCCTTCTATTGACCTCTGCGTTTCGGTACTGATAAATGTTTTCCAAGCTCCTTTTGAATTTGTTGAGTATTTTGATCGAGCTTATAGTTTCATTATCATCGTTTGTGTAATGATAAAGATTGCTAGCTGTATTCGAAAGCGTCAGCGTAATGTTATTGGGGTCGTAATCGTTGTAAGTCGCGCCCTGAGCCATCAAGCAAAAAAACATGTCCACGTCGTCTAGTGGTCTTTTTTTCGTGCGGCGGGAAAACGACCCATAGTTTATGTCGGCTTCAGTGTAGAGCGCAGGGAAATAGTCGACTGACGTCTGAAGCCCTTGAATGCGTGTACGTAGGTTGTCCCTATCTTGGCGCGCTGCCTTAGTATCCTCTGGGTCTAGATTAACCGTTTCCTTCAGAAATTCATTGAAAGCCGAGATTACAGTGGTAGCCATATCACTTCCCTAATTGAGCGAGACCCCTTGGCCGGATTGGATCATAGTTCAGGCTTTCTGGCCATCACTGTGCCAGTCATTGCCGAACTTCAGGTTCCGTATCACTCGGAGAACGTGTTTACCTGATCATCAATGACAAACAATCTTTGCCCGCACATAGGCATTTATTGAGTAGTTAATAACCAAGAGTTTTGTAGGCGCCTCCAAGCCTCAAGCTAGTGCTATAAATTGCCGGGCTCGCGACTAGAAGGCCCAAGTTCGAAGCCGTAACGAGGGGGAAATTTAGATACCCACGACGGGCCGCTAAGGATCGTTTTCAGTCGGGCGCGATAGAGGGGAAACGGCCAGAAGGGACCTAACCTTCGTGACTCACCCCACTCTCACTGCTTTTAAGGTCAGTCGCCTTTTTTGTGTTTATGTACTTCCAGATCAGGATGTTTGGGTTTGTTTTCTTCAGTAACACGACGGCGCTGGTCCTTTTTGCCGGTGGATTCAGCGATCGGTTTGGGGCCGGGTTTAATACTCATGTGTTCAACTCCTTCGGTTGATAACGGGTCTGTAAGTAAAGCCGTACGCATGGACAGTGAAGCTACGGCGCGACCAACTCGGCAAGCTTGGCCGCGATATCTGCAAACGTATCTTCAGCAGTGCTCAGGCCGCTTCTCGAACCGAGTAGAGGACTGACTTCGCGCAGCGATTCGTATGTGGTGTCGTGAATGATTGGAACCAGCAGATCCCTTGCGAGGAGAGCGGAAAGCTCTTTGTCGGCGATACCCTCGGCTGCTAGGCGACGCAGCAAAGCAGGGGTCACCAGCACAATTCCTACTCGAGACTTCGCCAATCCCTTATCAATTTCACGCAGTAAGGAAGAGCCTAGAAGGACATCTTTCTCGCTGAACCAAACGGAAACACCGAGCGATTCGAGTACATCATGCAGCTCCTTCGCGGACCCTTTCCGGTCGTCCCAGGCGTGACAAAGAAAGACGTCACGTAGATCTGGTACTGTCGCACGCCTCTCGACATTTTCGCGTACCGGTGTGAGCGTTCGTACCTCGGCGGAAGTGTAGCCCACAGAGGATCCGGGTTTCGACCAGCGCGGCTTTGCGCTGCTGGATGAACCGCCGCTACTGCGACCACCCCCGCCATGTGACGGGGACGAATAGGATGGTGCGTAGGACGAGGATGAATACGATCGCGATCCGTACCCGCTATATCCGCTGCCACATGCTGGACACGCTGCTCTTGCGCTTGCCGAACGATGACCATGTACCGGTGCTGTACATCTAGACATTCCGTAAACCTTCCGTTTGTAGCTGCTCGCCCAAGAGATGATTAAGCGGCAGCTGTACCAAGCCATCAGCTTTTGAAAACACCGCAGCCCATCCTTAATGGCTCGAAATCAACCTGCACTTCAGATCGTGATTCCAATATGCTGGCACATACGATAGCCCATAGCGCGAATTCCGCTAGCGGGCGTGGCGTGAATGTTCGCTAACTGCTTGGGCAGAAACCAACTCCGGCCGTTAGCGCTGGGGCGTCAAGAACCGGGTCTTTGCAAGACTACTACGCAGCGGCAAACGGGGGGGCGCGAACATGAGTTTGATCCAATCGGCGCGATTCAACGGACATGATCTGTATGCGCATTTGAAGGAAGTCCTCACGTGCCTGCCAACGCAGCGGGTGAGTGAGATTGCGGAGTTGCTGCCGCACAAATGGTAATCGGTTTGGCTGCGCAAGATGGGATGCCCGGGTGCATACAAATCATGCGAACGCATAGACGACTTCAGCCTGATATCCGCCGCACTTCGCACGACGACGGAGTACTCACCGGAAATCAAGACTGTCATTGCGACGGCGAGAAAGTCCAGCCGCGTATGGCTTGGAGCGCGGTGTTCACACGATCAAGCATAGCGTAGGTGACTAGCCCGGTTTCCGGCAGCTGGTAACCAGAGGTATGGACATTCCGTAGTCTGATGAAGTGGTACAGCCGAAAACGCTTGGTGACTACTGGCGCTGCAAGTGGGCTTCTGAATTCATTGCGGACATCCACTGGTGAACAACTGCAACGGGCGATTAGAGCGGGTATAGATTATTCATCGCCTACCTGTCGTTACCAGTACGAAATTCCCGACACCGGTTAGCGGGACTGGCGTTCTCAATTTCATAAAAAAAATACCAAGAAACCTTGGCGGGGAATCATTGATTAAAAATTCTTACAACAGAATCAAATACTGTATAAAGAATCAAGCAGGATTAGTCGCCTGCCCATTCATGCCCTATAAAAACAAAAATGGTACCCACGATGTCATTCTTGAAAGGCTTCTCAATCGGCGCCAAGCTCCTTGTGCTTCCCGGTTTATTTGTGCTCGCTCTACTGGTCGTTTCGGTGCTGGCCTACAGCGGGCTGGCCAAGCAACAAGCGGTGATCGAGGAGATCGACCAATTACGTTTTCAGCAGTACCGCCAAGTGCTTGAAACCGCGGCGGCATCGCAGGCAGCGATGGTCGGCGCCTATGCCGCTGGCGCGCGCATCCTCGAGTCCAATGGGCAAGCGTCCGCGGAGGACCTTGAGTCCTATCTGGAAGATATGCAGGCCAGTGTCGACGACATGCGCGCTGGGCTGGACAAGGTCGCCCTTGAAACTCGCTTGGGCGACGAGGAGAAAGCGCTCTACCAAGCCGTACAGGAGCAGGCTGCCGTGGTCGGCGAGGGCCTTGCCGATTTCAAACGCACGGCCTTGAATGATCAGATCCAGGCGGCATCGCTGTTGGGGCGGGTACGCGCTGATAACAATGGTCTACAAGGTCAGTTCAACCGCCTGTTGGGCCTGCAGGCGGAGCTGACCTCCGGAGCATTCGCCGCGGCGGGCGCCACCCAACGGCAAGTTTCACGGATGCTCGTCGTGGTCTTGCTGGGTGGCAGCGTACTGGCGGTGTTTGTCAGTCTACTGTTGCGTGCGCAGATCATTCGGCCCATCCGGGAAATAGAGCAAGCGTCGATCGACATGCGCGATGGTGATCTGACCCGGCGGGTGCGGGTCATGGGGCGAGATGAGGTTGGTCACACCGCGCTGGCATTCAACGAACTCATTGATAGCTTCCAGCAGGCCATGCGCAAGGTGGCTGGCGTCGCGGCATCGGTCGGCTTTTCCGCGGAGGAGTTAGTGGGCGCTTCGGCGCGTGTGGCGCAAAGCTCTACGGCACAGGCCGGTGCGGTGGGCGCGGTGTCGACGACCATTGAGCAAATGAGCGACGGGATTGCGGCCATCTCCAGTCATGCCGAGAGCCTGCGCAGTTGCGCCGAAGCCAGCTTGCGCGGTGCGCAGGACGGGCATTTGGCGCTGGCGCGACTGCTCGAGAAAATCGACAGCGTGCGCCATGCATTCTCCGCCATCCGCGGCTCGGTGGGCGATTTCGTCGAGAGTACTACGGCGATCACCGCCAGCATCGGCCAGGTCAAGGACCTCTCCGCGCAGACCAGCATGTTGGCGCTCAACGCAGCGATCGAGGCGGCGCGGGCCGGCGAGAGCGGGCGCGGCTTCAGCGTGGTCGCCGACGAGGTGCGCAACTTGGCGCAACGCTCTGCGCTGGCAGCAAACTCGATCAACCAGTTGACGGTGAAATTGGAGAGTCAGTCCGGGGTTGTTGACGAAGCCCTGCGCGCCGGTACGGTGGCATTGGACGACAGCGGCCGGTTGCTGAGTGAATTGGAAAGTACCCTGCAACAGGCGACGGAACTGGTCGGCGACTCAACGCGCGGGGTGGACAGAATTGCCGATGCGGTGAGCGTGCAAAGCGAAGGCGGGCGGGGCATCGTCGCCAACGTCGAGCACATTGCGCGGATGGCCGGCGAGGGCGATGCAATCACCCATCAGGTGTCCGGCGCCGTGGTGTCTTTGCGCGAGCTGTCCGATGAGCTGAATCTGGCGGTGGGACGTTTTCGGTTCGAAGTCTGACGGCGATTATGAGGGTTTGCTGGCTTGAAGTTTCGGCGTTCTGAAGATCAGCAACAGCGGCATGATAGCGATGGACAACAGCATCAAGAGCTTGAAGTCATCCAGATAAGCGACCCAACTGGCCTGTACGGTGACCATGCTGTCGAGCGCTGCGCGGCCGGCGGCGCTTGCTGGATTGAGATGGCTGCTGGCGGGCCAGGCATTGAGCAGGTGGTTGAACGGTGTCACATAGGCACCGATTTCGGCATGGTTGATTTGGGTGTTTTGCGCCAGCAGTACCGTCACTATCGGGATGCCGACGCTGGAGCCAACATTGCGTGAAAGGTTGTAGAGGCCGGTGGCTTCGCCGCGCAATTGTGGGGGCAAGGTGGTGAAGGCAATTGTGGTCAGGGGAACGAACAACAGGCCGAGGCTCGCGCCCTGGATAAAGCCGACGTAAATGATGGTGTCGATGGACACTGCCGGGGTCCAGCCGGTCATCATGTACATCGACCAGGCAGACAGCGCCAGGCCGCAAAACAAGATCCAGCGGATATCCATCTTGCCCATGATTTTCCCGGCCAGGAACATGCTGAGCATCGTACCCAGGCCCCGCGGACCCATCACCAGTCCGGCGGTGAGCACCGGGTAGCCCATCAAGGTTTGCAGGTAGGGTGTCATCAGTGCCAGTGACGCCAGATACGTAATGCCGATGATGAAGATAAACACGACAGACACCGAGTAATTGCGGTCCTTGAACAGTTTCAAGCTGATAAAGGGCTTGTCGTGGGTAAACGTGTGGACGATGAAAATGTACGAAGCGATGGCGGCCACCAGCGCCTCCAGGATTATTTCCCCTGAGTCGAACCAGCCGAGTTGTTCCCCGCGGTCGAGAAACAATTGAAACGACAGGATAGCCACGCTGAGAGAGCCAAAGCCCAGCCAGTCCAGGCGTGCGGTTTTGTCGGCCGGGGTTTCCTGGATGAAACGCATCATGCCTATAAAGGCGAGAAACCCGATAGGCAAGTTGATGAAGAACACCCAACGCCAGCTGAGATGTTCCGTCAGCCAGCCGCCGAGCATCGGACCCAGCACGGGACCGACCATGACCGATACTCCGAACAAGGCCACTGCCGCGCCTCGGTCTTTGAGCGGGTATATGTCCAGCAGTATGCCTTGCGACAGCGGCACTAACGCCGCACCGGCCAGCCCCTGCAGCAGACGAAACAGGATGATTTCCTCCAGGGAACGGGCGACGCCACAGAGCACTGACGCCAGTACAAAACCAAAGATCGACCACAGCAAGACGCGCTTGCGACCAAAACGTCTGGCCAGGAATGCCGAAGGCGGGGTCATGATGGCGGTGGCGACGATGTAGGAGGTAAGCACCCAGTTAATCTGATCGGCACTGGCCGACACGCTGCCTTGCATATAGGGCAAGGCGACGTTGGCGATGGTGGTGTCCAGGGCTTGCATCACCACTGCCAGCACCACGCAAAGTGTGATCAATACGCGCAGCGGCGAAGGCGGCAGGGGCCCGGTCACTTCACTCATGATGGCGGGCGAGCAAGTCGGCCAATGGTTTCGGCAGGCCGCGGGCGGTGCCGGTGTCGATCTCTACCACGGCACTCATGCCGTGGCGCAACGCAGGTTTTCCCGCCGCGTCGTCAATCCGGATCCGCACCGGAATACGCTGCACGACCTTCACCCAGTTGCCGGTTGTGTTCTGCGCCGGCAGTAGCGAGAAGCTGGAGCTTGACGCCGGGCTGATGCTTTCGACGGTGCCATGCCACGTGACTCCGGGGTAGGTGTCTACTTCGATGGTTGCACCTTGGCCGGGATGAGCATGGGTCAGTTCGGTTTCTTTTGGCGAGGTGGCGACCCATAAGTGTTCGCTGGATACCAGGCTGAAGCCCGATTGCGGTGGTTGCAGGTAAGCGCCCACTTGTAACGAGTCAACGTTGGTGGCTACGCCGTCGAACGCAGCGGTCACCACGGAGTTGCGCAGGTTACGTTCGGCCTCATTCAGTGCCGATTGTGCTTGCAGGTAGGCGGGGTGTTGCTCCAGAGGCCTGTCCAGCCTTCCACCCAGTTGGGCCAGAGCCGTCGCAGCCTGGGCCTTGGCTACCGCAACCTGTTGACGGGTATTGTCGAGGTCCTGACGGGCATCGTCGTAGATTGTTTTTGATACGGCGGCAACACTTACCAGCTTTTCCAGGCGTTGAAGATTGGTCTGGTAGTAGGGCAGGCGTGCTTCAGCCTGGGCGATTTCGGCCAGTGACTGGTTGTAGCTGGCCTTGAGGTAAAGGATCTGGTTACGCGCGCTTTCCAGTTGCGAGCGGGCACTGGCCAAGGCGATTTCAAAGGGTTCTGGCTTCAAGCGAAACAACACTTGGCCCTTGCTCACGACTTGGTTGTCGCTGACCTCAATGGCCGCTACGATCCCGGCCACATCGGTCGAAACGCCCACCCGTTCGGCCTGAACGTAGGCGTTGTCGGTACTGACCACTTGGCCACCCAACACATACCAGGCGCCACAGGCCACGACGATGATCGGCGCCAGCAAAAACAGGCCGACGCGCCAGCGTTGCCGTGCCGCGCCGGAGGTTTCTGGCCCACGACAATCAAGGGCTGGAGTTTCAGGCGTCTGTGCTTCGGGTTTCGCCAGTGGGTCGAGTGGTCGGGTTTCTGCCCGTACCGCATGGCGCTGCACTGTGGACTCAGCCATGGGTCACCTCGCCCGCCTCGAAGTCAGTGAACTCATCCACCGGCTGACAGCAAGCCGTCAGCAAATGTTCACGCATGCGTTCGAGGTACTGCAGCAATTGATCGTGCTCCTGAGAGGAAAAATCGGCCATGGTTTCCACTCGGGTCTGCTCGCCAATGGTGCGCATGAATTGCAGCAGCGGGTGGGCTTGCGGGGTGAGAAATAACAAGGAAAAACGGCGGTCGGTGGGGTGGTTGCGACGTTCGATCAAACCGCGCTCCTGCATTTTGTCCAGCAAGCGCACCAGCGTGACTGACTCGATTTCCAGCAAGTCGGCCAGGCCCTTCTGGTGAATGCCCTCATGCGTGGACAGTTTCGCCAGAACTTGCCATTGAGAGCGCGTGAGTCCGGCTGCGCGGGCCCATTGTTCGAAGCGTTTACGCATCAAGCGGGCAACGTCATGGAGGACAAAACCGAGGGTGGATTGGGTCATCGTCAGCGCACCTGAAGTAAATGAGCATGCTCATGGTGATCAGGCTTATAGGTTCTCTGCCGAACCTTTTCAAGAAAAAATAAGCATAAAATTAAATAATGTTCATATTACTGTGGGTTAATTGATTTATCTGGCTCCATATTCATCTGTTTGTAGCGTTTTTTGAGCGTTTTCTGGGCTGTTAATATGGTTCTTAGATGATGAACATAAAACATTTAACTGTTGATTTTATGGTTGCCATCACAGCGTTGTGGCGCTACCGTTAGCGTTGCTTGCATGACAAACAAATGCCCAAAAAACACAACAACAATGAGGCGAACCGATGACAACCCCTGGCTGGTGGGCCATGGCGCTTTCCGAGGCTGTGAATGATCAAAAGCCATTGGCCGTGGCCTTTGGTGGCGAGGAACTGGTCCTGTTCCGCAACGCAGCCGGGCAGGCGTTTGCTCTGGAAGACCGTTGTCCACATCGGCGTGTACCGTTGGCGCTGGGACGAGTGGTCGAGTCTGGTTTGCAATGTGGTTACCACGGCTGGACCTTTGATGGTGCCAGTGGCGGTTGTACAAAAATTCCCAACCTGCACTCTGATGAGCGCGTGCCGCCGCGTTATGCCGCACGGGCTTTCCAAGTGAGCGAAGCCAATGGTTTCGTCCATGTGTGGTTGGGGGAGGGCGCACCGCAAGGGGAGCTGCCCAGCAACGATTACCGACCAAGCGGTCGCGAATTTACCGGTTCCACCATCGTCAACATGAGTCACGATCAGTATCTGGCGGCGATGCTCGACGGTCCGGAATGCTTGCTCGGCTTTACCCATGTGCGGCTCACCGATTTCTTCCTTGGCGATCTGCGCAGCGAGCAGGGGCGCGTAGTGTTGGAGCGCGGCGCGGTATGGTCCACACAATTTCTGCCGTCGCAGTTTGTAGTGGATTACCCCTTGATTGTGCGCACTGCTGTACCCCTGAGCGGCGGCAGTATTCGGGTGGATTTGCTCAACGAAGAAGAGTTGTCGCTGATTACCCTGATGATCGCAACCGGGGCTAACCGACGTGGCACCACGAGCTTGTGCTGGCGAGGTTTTGTGCATGAGCAGGTGCCGGCTCATGCACCGTTGCGTTGGCGTTTTGCCCGCGCACGCAAACAGGCACCGTTCCAGGTGAAAAACCTGATTGACGGCGTAGCCGTCGCGGCCCTGTTGCAAGCCCCGTCCCGCGACCTGCGAGCCTTGCGCCAGCCGTATTTGATTGCAGCTAGCGCCGTCGTCTAAGCACCGGAGAAATCACCATGCATGCCGTGCCTTCCTCTACCGAACCTTCGTCGCGCAAAGTGCGGGGTGACTGGACACCGGTCAACTACGACCTGCGTGACACTTGGTTTCCGGTATCCCACAGTCGTGACCTCAGTGCACAGCCAATCCGCCGGATCATTCATGCCCAGCCCTATTACCTGTGGCGGGAGAACGGGCGGCCGATAGCTGCCGAATTTCATCCCTATCGCCTGCGTGAAAATACGCGCGTGCTGACGGAATTCACCGGCGGCAGCGGGTTTTATCCGCTGGTGGAACGCTACGGCTATATCTGGGTCTGGTACGGCAATCCGGAGGCTGCCGATGCGCTGTTGCTGCCGCACATCCCGTTTCTACCGCGAGACGGCAGCCTTCCCGGCTACACCCAGCGTACCGTGCGGTTTGATGCAACTTCGGCGCTCTCGGTCGAAAACCTGATTGACCTGACCCACGCCGATTTCCTGCACGCCAATACCATCGGCGACGGGATCAGTGAGTCGGATGAGGTCGAGGTGCAATGGACCTCTGAAACGGTGACCCGCACTCGTACCGTCGCACAAAAATCAGTGGCACCGATCATGCGTTGGGTGGGCGGAGTGCGCGCCAAATACCAGGATTTTCGCGCGGTGTTGCACATCCATTTGCGCAGTAATGTATGCATCTCCTACCCGCGATTTCGTCCCGGTTATGACGTGCCTAACCTGCAACCGTTCTTGCCGGTGGGCAAGCATCGCTCGCGCTGTGACGTCACGTTCAATACCACCGCAGCGCCGTCACCGTTTCGCTACGTGATGCCGCGCATTAACTACATCATCCAGCCCCAGGACAACTCGGTGGTGCGTCCACAGAATCAGCGCTATTTCGAGACCGATGAGCGACGTGACCTGCATTCACGTTTCGATACCCCGGGAACTCGTTATCGCTACCAGATGGAGCAATTGGTCGAGCGCCAGCGCACCGGCCAATTCGTCTACGGCAGCGACGCTGAACCCGGGCGCGATATCAGTGCCTTGTTGGGCATGAACGATTGACGGCATCACACAAGGAGTACGGCTATGGATCTGGGCATTGGCGGGCGCATGGCGGTGGTATGTGCGTCCTCACGAGGGCTTGGCAAAGCCTGTGCGCTGGCATTGGCGCAAGAGGGTTGCGAGGTCCTGATCAACGGCCGCGATGCCGATGCCCTAGCGCAAACCGCGCAGGACATTTTTCTCGACACTGGCCGGCTGCCCCGCACGGTGGTGGCGGATCTTTCCACCTCTGCCGGGCGGGCGACATTGTTGGCCGCGTGCCCGGTTGTCGACATTCTGGTGACCAACAACGGCGGCCCTGCGCCGGGTCGTCTGGAAGATTGGGATCACGTGGCCTGGCTAGCCGCCATTGAGGCCAACATGCTCTCGGGTATCCTGCTGATTCAGGCGGTGATCGGTGGTATGCGTGCGCGAGGTTTCGGCCGTATCGTCAATATCACCTCGGCGATGGTTAAGTCGCCCCGGTTGCCATTGGGTTTGTCCACGGCGGCGCGTGCGGGGCTGACTGCGTTTTGCAAAGCGCTGTCGGTCGAGGTGGCGCGGGACAATGTGACCATCAACAATCTGCTGCCGGAACGTATTGAAACCGATCGCCTGCGCTTCATGACCAAACAGTTGGCCAAGCATCGTCAGCTCAGTGTTGAAGAGGCACGAGTGGAAATGCTCAAGCCGATAGCCGCACGACGATTTGGCCAGCCGAGCGAATTGGCCGCCGCCTGCGCATTCCTCTGTTCGGCACAGGCTGGCTACATCACCGGGCAAAACCTGCAGATCGATGGCGGCAGTTACGCCGGATTGATTTAGCTGACCCGGCGTTCCTTCCAGTTGGCGGGCGGCACTTCGCTGGCGTCGAAATCCAACTCCACTTCAACTCCATTGGGGTCCTGCATGAACAGCTGCCACGTGCGCTCGGCGCCGGGAGCACGGATCACCTTGAAGCGCACCCCCTGTTCATCCAGCTGCGCCCACGTCCTCCGCAAGCCCCGGGCGTGAAAGGCCATATGGTCGAGCACGCCACGTCGCGGCTCCGGCATTTGTGATACGCCCACCACATGCAGAACGGGCTGATCCTCGGCGTACAGCCAGAATCCGGGAACCGGGAAAGGCGGGCGCGGCCCCTCAACCAACCCCAGTATTCCAATATAGAAATCTCGTGTCGCCTCCAGTTGGTCGGAGACGATGGTGAAGTGGCCCATGCGCAGGATCATCGCAACGCCCCTGATTGGCTTTTTAGTGATATTTAGACGAATTTGCTCTTGTTGTTCATATTCATGCTTATGATTCTATATTCGGAATACTAATCTATCTATGGAATTTATCTTCGATCGCTTAGGGTAACGCCATGGATTCGTTCTGCAGCTCTGCTGCAAAACGCTAAGCGCAGAACAAGGCAGGTGCTGAATGAGCCAGGCAATCCTCGAAGGTATTCGCGTCATCAGTCTGTGTTCCGGCATTGCCGGTTCCGCCGCTGGCTTGCAACTGCGCGAAGCGGGTGCGGAAGTGGTGATGATCGAGCCACCTGCCAACCCCGCCAGAGAGAAACAGGCGCTGTTTGCCGTGCTTAACCGTGGCAAACGGAGTGTCATCCTCAGTCTGGAAAACGCCGCAGATCGCCAGCAGTTGCAATCCCTGCTGGCGGATGCCGATGTGCTGCTGCACGACTTCACGCCTGAGGTAGCACGCGCGCATGGCCTGGCTGACGCGCAGCTCTGCGCAGACTTCCCTCGATTGGTAATCTCGGCGGTCAGCGGCTGGCCACAACGGCATGCGCTGGCGAATGCCCTGCCTCGGGAAACATTGATCCTGGCGCGCCTGGGTCTGTTGGACGAGCAACCCGCGCATCGTCCCGGCCCGGCCTTCATCCGCATGCCGTTTGCCAATTGGCTGGCCAGCTGGCTGTGTGTGGTCGCAGTCATGGCGCGGTTGCTGGCGCGCGACCGTGATGGCTTCGGTGGCATTGCGCATACAAGCCTGGCCCAGGCAGCCCTGGTACCCATGACCATGCATTGGAACCGCGCGCAAAAGCCAACCCCGGCCTTCGCCAAAGGCCTGGATAAGCACATTCCAATTCCATTGCACCAGTGCGCGGATGGCCGCTGGTTGCATGTGCACTATTCGCCGGATAAATCACCGTGGATGGCCGCGGCGCTCAGTGAGTTGGGGGAAGCCGAAGTGGCTCGCTTGAATGCGCTGTGGCCACCCAGTCATGTGGCGCCTAACTTCGGCGCCAACAAGGCAATTATTGCTACACGACCGGCGCAGGACTGGGTCGAACATTTCTGGCAGCACGATGTGGCTGCGCAAGTTGCCGCTGCGTTCGGCGATATCTACTTCGACGAGCAAGCACGCCTGAATGGCTATGTGGTTAAAGTCGACGACGTGCAATTAGGCAGGACCCTGCAACCAGGCCCGGCCTGGCAGGTGCAGCCACCCGCACGAGTTGGCGGTCGTGCACCCGTGGCAGGTGAGGGGAACGCCGGACTGCCAGGCGCCGATGCTGTGATCCCTTCGCAAGTGCCGGGATCGAGCCCGGCGCCCTTACCGCCGCTGCACGGTCTGAAAGTGCTGGATCTGGGCGCCTATCTTGCCGGGCCGTTTGCCTGCATGTTGCTGGCGGACCTGGGTGCGGACGTGATCAAAATCGAAGCGCCCAAAGGCGATGCCATGCGCCGCCTGGAGCGGATTTTCAGCGGTACCCAGCGTGGAAAGTTGGGCGTGGCACTGCAACTGGGCGATCAGCAAACCGAACCGGCCGTAGAAGCGTTGGCCCGTTGGGCCGATGTGGTGCATCACAACATGCGTCTGCCGGCGGCACGCAAACTCAAGGTTGATTACGAAAGCCTGAAAGCGCTGAACCCTCGGTTGGTGTATTGCCATGTCAGTGCCTACGGACCGACCGGCCCGCGCGCGGATTGGCCGGGCTTTGACCAACTGATGCAGGCCTCTTGCGGTTGGGAAGTCGAGCAGGGCGGTGAGGGCCAGGCGCCCATGTGGCTGCGCTTCGGCGTGGGTGATTTTTTTGCCGGTCTGTCCTCACTCTACGCCTTGCTCCTGGGGTTGTATGAGCGCAATCGCAGTGGCGTCGGGCAAATGGTCAGTTCGTCATTGCTGGGCGCCACGATGCTGTCGATGAGCGAAGCGGTGGTGCTGGAAGACGGCAGTCTCACACCAATCGATCATTTGGACGCGCAACAGACCGGTCTGAGTGATGCCCATCGTTTGTATCGGTGTAGCGATTCCTGGCTGGTGGTGGCAGCGCTGCAACCGGATGAGGTGCAACGTTTCGAGACGCTGGTGGATGATCAGCCCGAAGCCTGGTTTGCCGATCATACCCGACAAGAGGCGCTCGCCTCATTGGTCGCTGCGCAGGTTCCTGCACAGGCAGTGCTGGAAGCGCAGATGGATGCCTTTCTCGACAGCCCCGAACACGCCGCCGCGGGTCTGCACGCTCATTACTCGCATGCTGTTTACGGCGACCTGCAACAGATCGGCGCGTTCTGGGATTTCGGCAACTTGCCGTTATCGCTGCAGCGACCGCCCCCCGCCCTCGGCCAACATACCCGGCAAGTTCTGGAAGGCCTCGGCTTTACCGGCTGCGAACTCGAACGATTGGCGTCGGTTGGTCTGGTGGCACTGTAATCGTGGGCCTGGTGCCCGGCAGCATTCATCGACAAGCACAAGGATTACCCATGGACGAGTTGGATTTCAGCGGTAAAACCGTGCTGGTCATCGGCGGTTCCAGTGGCATCGGCAATGGCATTGCGCAGAACTTTCGCCAGCGGGGCGCCGAGGTGCATGTCTGGGGCACGCGAGCCTCGGCGGCGGCCTATCAAAATTCGGCGGATTCTAATCTTGAAGGTTTGCACTACACCCAGGTTGACGTCGCGGATGCGTCATTGATCGAGGCCGTCAGCGTGCCATTCACCCGTCTGGACGTGTTGGTACAGGCGCAAGGCACGGTGCTTTACGACCGGCAGGAATTCCTCACTGAAGGCTTCAAGCACGTGCTCGACGTCAACCTCACCAGCCTGATGGTCTGTGCACAGAAATTTCATCCGCTGCTGATGCAGGCCAAGGGGTCGATGATCACGGTCAGTTCGGCAGCAGCGTTCCATTCTACCCGTGGCAACCCTGCCTACAACGCCTCGAAAACCGGCGCTTTCGGGCTGACTCGCACCTTGGCCGAAGCCTGGGCTCGTGATGGTATCCGGGTGAATGGCATTGCCCCGGGGCTGGTGGAAACCAAGCTGACACGGGTGACCACCAGCAACCCGAAACGCCTGGAAGGTGCGCTGCGCGCCATTCCTCAAGGGCGCCTCGGCACGCCTCAGGACATGGCTAATGTGGCCCTGTTTCTCGCCTCGCCGCTGGCCAGCTATGTGCTCGGTCAAACCCTGTTGGTCGACGGCGGCATGCTGCTGGCCTGATTGCTATTTGCTAGGAGAAACACCATGGCCTGGGACTTTCAGACCGACCCCGAGATTCAAGTGGAACTGGATTGGATCGATCAGTTCGTGCGTGAGGAAGTCGAGCCCCTCGACAACGTGCTGGGCAGCCCGTGGAATATCCATGACCCGTTGTTTATAAAATTGGTCAAACCGCTGCAAGCACGGGTGAAGGCGCGCAAGTTGTGGGCGTGTCACTTGGGGCCGGAACTGGGCGGGGCAGGTTATGGCCAGGTGCGGCTCGCGTTGATCAATGAAATTCTCGGGCGTTCGCTGTTCGGCCCGATTGTGTTTGGCTGTCAGGCACCGGACTCTGGCAACGGTGAAATCCTTGCTCATTACGGCACCCCAACGCAGAAACAGCGCTACCTGCAACCGTTGCTCGATGGCGATATCGTCTCCTGCTTCGCCATGACCGAACCGCAAGGCGGCGCCGATCCTGCGGTGTTCACCACCGAGGCGGTGCGTGAGGGTGATGACTGGCTGTTGAGCGGCGAAAAATGGTTCGCCTCCAATGCGCGCTACGCCGCGTTCTATATCGTGATGGCGGTGACCGACAAAAGCGTGTCGGTGTATGAAGGCATGTCGATGTTTATTGTTGCCGCCGATGCTCCGGGGGTAAGCATTATCCGCAACGTCGGTATCGCCGATGACCCGGCTGCGACCCATGCTTACCTGTCATTCGACAAAGTGCGAGTGCCCGCGGCCGATATGCTAGGCGCGCCCGGCCAGGCATTTGTCGTCGCCCAGGTACGTTTGGGTGGGGGCCGTGTGCACCACGCCATGCGCGTCATCGGTCAGGCGCAAAAAGCCCTTGATGCGCTGTGTGAACGGTCGTTGTCGCGCAGTACCCAAGGCAGTCGTCTGGCGGACAAGCAGATGGTCCAGGAGAAAATTGCCGATTCGTGGATCGAGCTGGAGCAATTTCGTTTGCTGGTGATGCGCACGGCGTGGCGCATCGACCATTATCAGGACTACAAACGGGTGCGCAAAGACATCGCCGCAGTGAAAGCCATCATGCCCAAGGTGCTACATGACATCGCCGCGCGCGCCCTGCATGTGCATGGCTCGCTGGGGGTCAGCGAAGAAATGCCGTTTACCGGCTACATCGTCCGCTCCTTCCAGATGGGACTGGCCGACGGGCCCACCGAAGTGCACAAAATTACGGTGGCCAAACAGCTGCTGCGTGACTACCAACCCTGCGACGAACTGTTCCCCGATTACCACCGGCCCACCGCGGCGGCCCGAGCCCGGGAAAAATACGCCGACGCCCTGGCCAGCCTTGGCGAGCGTGACGCATGAACGACTGGCAGGATCTTGTCGAACTCGAGCGCCTGGCTCTATGGATGGATTCAAAGGGTCTGGAAAGTGGCTCCATCCAGGCCCCACTGCGATTAACCGGAGGCACTCAGAATCTGTTGCTGCGCTTTCGGCGTGGCACGCGCGAATTCGTATTGCGTCGGCCTTCCAGGGAGTTGCGCGAAGTCGGCAGTAAAACCATTGCCCGTGAAGCACGGTTGCTCAAAGCGTTGGCCGGATCGCCGGTGCCCCATGCCGGCCTGATAGCCGACTGCGCCGACCAAGACGTTCTGGGCGCCAGTTTTTATTTGATGGAGCCAGTACAGGGCTTCAATCCCAACTGCGCGGCAGGTTTGCCGACGCCGCACGCGCAGCAGCCAGCAATGCGCCGACGTATGGGGCTGGCCATGGTGGACGCGTTATTGCGTCTGGGAGAAATCGACTATCAGGCGGTGGGCCTGGGGGATTTTGGGCGGCCCGAAGGTTTTCATCAACGCCAGGTCTCACGATGGCTGGCGCAACTGGACAGCGTCAAAGACTACCCCGGTTGGCCGGGCGCGAGCGGTCTGCCGGGACTTGCCCAGTTGGCCACTTGGTTGAGCGAGCATCACCCGACGCAGTTCCAGGCCGGCATCCAGCATGGCGACTTTCACCTGTCCAACGTCATGTTTCGCCACAACAGCGCGGAACTGGCCGCCGTTGTCGATTGGGAACTGGCGACCATCGGCGATCCGCTGCTCGACCTCGCCTGGTTGGTGGTCACCTGGCCCGGTGCCGAGGGTCATGGTGCCGGCACCATCGAAGTTCACCCCTGGGAAGGCTTTTGCAGCAGCGACGAACTGGTCGCCCATTACCGCGCCGGCAGCTCGCGCTCGTTGGCGGACTTTAACTGGTACCTGGTATTGGCCGGCTTCAAGCTCGGCATCTTTCTCGAAGTCAGTTACGCCCGTGCGTGTGCCGGCAAGTCTTCCATGATCACGGGTAAAAAACACCATGCCTCGGCTCTGCGGCTGTTCGCTACGGCGTTGCAGCGCATCGATCAAACCGCCTGATAATCAGAGGAACAAGTCATGCAACTGGCCGGTAAACGCATCATCGTCACGGGAGGCGCCAGGGGGATCGGCGCGGCAGTGGTCAAGGCGTTTGTGGAGGAGGGGGCCCATGTCATCAGCCTGGACCTGAGCGAAGGTGCGTCGATGATGGGTGACGGTGGCGGGTGGGCGCATACACGAGTCTGCGATATTGTTGACAGCCAATCCGTGGATGCCGCTTTCGCCTTGGCCAACGAACAGCTCAACGGGCTGGATGTGCTGGTACATGCCGCAGGCATCGCACCGAATGCCAGTGCCGATAGCATCACGCTGGACGAGTGGGAAAAAGTGTTTGCGGTGAATACCCGGGGCACATTCCTGACCAATCGCGCAGCCTATGAACTGCTTAAAAGCAGCGGTGGGCGGATCATCAACTTCGCCTCTGCTGCAGGCGTCATCGGACAGCCCGGCAAAGCCCATTACGCCGCAAGCAAGGGGGCCGTGCTGGCGTGGACGCGCACGGTGGCGCGTGAGTGGGGCCCATTGGGCATTACCGTCAACGCCATCGCCCCGGCTATGTGGACGCCGATGTACGAGGCGACTCGCGCGAGCATGAGCGCCGAACAGTTGCAGCAGCACGATGCGTACATGGCCGGGCAAGTGCCCATCGGCGGACAACTGGGCGAACCGGCACGGGATCTGGCGCCTGTGCTGGTATTTCTTGCCGGAGACGGTTCGCGGTTTGTCACCGGGCAGACGCTGATGATTGACGGCGGTATGTTGATGCTCAGTTGAGTGGCTGGCCGCGTGCCTGGGATGAATCAGGCACAGCGCTTAGCGGCTACGGATCAACTGCAAAAATTCCTGACGGGTGTTGTACGACTCGCGGAAGGTGCCGAGCATTACCGAGGTGGTCATGGTCGAGTTCTGCTTCTCCACGCCGCGCATCATCATGCACATGTGTTTCGCCTCGATCACCACGGCCACGCCAGCAGCACGGGTGACTTGGGCAATGGCTTCGGCAATTTGCCGGGTGAGGTTTTCCTGAATCTGCAAGCGGCGGGCAAACATGTCGACAATCCGCGCCACCTTCGACAGGCCAAGCACTTTTCCGGTGGGCATGTAAGCAACGTGGGCTTTGCCGATAAACGGCAACAGGTGGTGTTCGCAGAGTGAGTACAGTTCGATGTCACGGACGATGACCATCTCATCGTTGTCCGATTCAAACAGTGCACCGTTGACGATTTCTTCCAGCGTTTGCCGATAGCCATGGCAGAGGTAATGCATGGCCTTGGCCGCGCGTTCTGGCGTATCCAGCAAGCCCTCTCGCTGCGGATCTTCGCCCACGCCCTGGAGAATTTCCCGGTAGTTTTTCGCCAGTTCTTCGTTCATTGGTCGACCTTATTGTTTAGCCAACTTTCCGGGCTCACTGTATGCCGCCCGGGTTGCTGCTTACAGTTGAGTCACGGCGATTTTGCCGGTGACCTGGCTGGCATCATGAAACGAGGCACTCGGACCATTCCGCCATTGCCCAAGCAATTGCGCCTGGCGCTGTTCGGCGTGGCCGAGGAAACGCTCTTTAACCGGACCATAACCGCGAACGCTGTCTGGCAACTCCGCCAGCTCCTGAGCCAGGCTCAGTTTGGCGGCAGTCAAGCCCGCCAGCACTTCGTCGAGGACGCTTTCGTAACTGGCCAGCCAGTTGCGCTCCACCTTGCGCTCGTGGGTGCGGCCGAACGGATCGAGCCAGGTGTTGCGCAAGAACTTGAGCCTCGCCAGCAGCTTGAAGCCTTGCAGCATCCACGGGCCGAAGCTGCGCTTTTTCGGCTCTCGGCCGCTGCCGTTGTCATTCAGCAACGGTGGCGCCAGGTGGAAGCGCAGGCGGTAGTCGCCCTCGAAGCCCGCCTGGATTTTTTCCAGGAACTGGCCGTCGGTAAATAGGCGTGCAACTTCGTACTCATCCTTGATCGCCAGCACTTTGAAGTAATAACGGGCGACGCTTGCCGACAGCTTGCCCGGTTGCCCGAGCAGCACCGTTTCCGCCTTCATGAATTGCTCGACCCGTTGTCGGTAACGTTGGGCATAGGCCTTGTTCTGGTACACCGTGAGAAACTCCACGCGTCGTTCCATGGTTTCTTCAAGGCTTTGCGACAACAGGCGGTCTGCGTTCTGCACGTTGCCAGCTTCCAGTTTGCGCAAGACCCGTGACAAGTCTTCGGCGCTGCGCCGGCCCCAGGTAAACGCGGCAAGGTTGAACGGTACCGCGGTGCCATTCAGTTCGATGGCTTGCAGCAGTGCCGCTTCGCCTACTGGCAGCCAGCCTTTCTGATACGCGTAACCGAGCATGAAGGTGTTGGTGGCAATCGAATCGCCCATCAGGGCCGTGGCGATTTTGCTCGCGTCGACAAAGTCAGCCTGGGCATGGCCAACCGCATCGGCGATTTGTGCCGACATGGTTTGGGTATGGAATTTCGGGTCCGGGTGCTTCAGCAAATCTCCGCTTTCCGCCTGTTGGGCGAAGGTCCGCACGAATGCGCTGGTGATGGTTTCTTCGCTGTTGATCAGGGCATGGGTAACGCCTTGGCGCAGCTTGGACAAGGTTTCGGTGTTGGCACTGACCACCAGGTCGCAACCTAACAGCAGGGCCGCTTCACCTTCGGCAATACGGGGTGCGAACAACTGATCCTGGCGCGCGGCAATGCGAATGTGCGACCACACCGCGCCACCTTTTTGCGCCATGCCGGCCATGTCCAGGTTGAGCGTGCCTTTTCCTTCGATAAATGCTGCCATTCCCAGCAAAGCGCCGATGGTCACCACGCCGGTGCCACCCACACCGGTCACCAGAATGCTGTAAGGCTCATCCAGTGTAACGGTTGGCGGCGTCGGCAGTTCCCACAATTCATCGGCTTTGGCTGCAAGCGCTTTGGGTTTGCGCAAGGAACCGCCTTCGACCGTGACAAAGCTTGGGCAAAAGCCGTTGAGGCAAGTGAAGTCCTTGTTGCAGGAGGACTGGTCGATTTCCCGCTTGCGGCCGTACTCGGTTTCCACCGCCACCACCGACATGCAGTTGGATTTGCTGCTGCAATCGCCACAGCCTTCACACACCGCTTCGTTGATCACGACCCGGCGTGCCGGATCCGGGAACTTGCCGCGTTTACGGCGCCGACGTTTTTCCGCAGCGCAGGTCTGGTCGTAAATGATTGCGGAGACACCCTGGAACTGGCGCAGTTGTTCCTGCACTTCGTCCATCTTGTCGCGACGCAGCACTGGCACTCCGTCGGCCAGGTCATGGATGTGCTGGTATTTCTCGACATCGTCGCTGACCACCACGACACGTTGCACGCCTTCGGCAGCCAATTGACGGCTGATTTGCGAGACGCTGAGCGTCCCGTCCACCGGTTGTCCGCCAGTCATGGCCACGGCGTCGTTGTAGAGAATCTTGTAAGTGATCTGCACCTTGGCCGCGATGGCGGCCCGAATCGCGAGAATGCCGGAGTGGAAATAGGTACCGTCACCGAGGTTGGCGAAGACATGTTGAGTGGTGGTGAACGGTGCCTGGCCGATCCACGCCACGCCTTCGCCGCCCATCTGACTGAACGTCTGGGTCTGCGGGTAGATCCAGGCGGCCATGTAATGGCAGCCGATGCCGGCCAATGCTCGACTGCCCTGCGGGACTTTGGTCGAGGTGTTGTGCGGGCAACCGGAACAGTAGTGGGGCACGCGTTCCATCAGGTTGCTGAATTGGTCTTTACTGGCCAACTGCGCATCCAGCACCGCCAGGCGCACTTGCAGCGGGCCGTTTTGATGCAGGCGCAAAATGCGTTTGGCCAGCGCCCGGGCGATCATCGCCGGGGTCAGGTCGTTGATGGCTGGCAGCAACCAGCCCGTGTGCGGCAGGCTCCACTCACCCTTGTCGTCAAACTTGCCGACGATGCGCGGGCGTACGTCCTCGCGCCAGTTGTAGAGTTCTTCCTTGAGCTGGTATTCGATCATGTGGCGTTTTTCCTCCACCACCACGATTTCTTCCAGACCCTCGGCAAACTGCCGCACGCCTTCCGCTTCCAGCGGCCAAACCATGCCGACCTTGTACACGCGTAGGCCGATTTGCTGGGCGAGTGTTTCGTCGATGCCGAGGATTTTCAGTGCCTGGCAAACGTCGAGGTACGATTTGCCGGACGTGATGATGCCGATGCGCGCTTTCGGCGAATCCATCACGATGCGGTCAAGGCGATTGGCACGGGCGTAGGCGAGGGCGGCATACAATTTGTGTTCCAGCAGCCGCTGTTCCTGCGCCAGGGGCGGGTCTGGCCAGCGAATATTCAAGCCACCTTCGGGCAGCGCAATATCGGGAATGATCGGCTGTACGCGATGAATGTCGATGTCGACGACGGCCGCGCTCTCGACCGTATCAGCCACCGCTTTGAGGGCGACCCAGCAGCCGGAATAGCGCGACATGGCCCAACCGTGCATGCCGTAGTCGAGGTATTCCTGCACACCGGATGGCGCCAGCACCGGCATCATCACCGCTTTGAAAATGTGCTCGGTCTGGTGTGGCAGCGAAGAGGAGCGCGCGCCATGGTCATCGCCGGCAATGGCCAGCACACCGCCAAATTTCGAGGTGCCGGCGGCATTGGCGTGACGGAACACATCGCCGCAGCGATCGACGCCCGGCCCCTTGCCGTACCACATGCCGAACACGCCGTCGTAAGTGGCACCTTCGAAGAGATTGACCTGTTGCGTGCCCCAGATCGAGGTGGCGGCAAGGTCTTCGTTCATGCCTGGATGGAACACCGTGTGGTGCTCCTTGAGATAGTCGCGCGCCTTCCACAATGCCTGGTCGAAACCACCCAGCGGCGAGCCACGGTAACCGGAAATAAACCCGGCGGTGTTCAGACCATTGGCCAGATCGCGTTGGCGCTGCATCAGCGGCAGACGCACCAGCGCCTGAATGCCGGTGAGCAAAACGTTGCCGCTGTGCTTGACGTATTTGTCATCCAGAGACGGGGGCGCACACATGTTCATCCTCCAGGCTTTATTGTCATGGCGGCGCCAGGAGAGCGGCGTTGCCTAGTTATTGGCTGGAGTCTAGGGAGCGGTTTTGCCATCGTAAAATCACAAAAACAGGGCGTAGGTATCGGTTATTCAAATACCTGCATGCACAATGTTCTTTACGCCGTTGTGGATAAAGCCTGTTGGCGGTCTGGTGTCACTTTCACCTTGTTTCGGGCTTGATATCGCCACAGAAAATATCCACGTTGCCATCGGCTGGTGTGGTCCTTAGCACTAAGTAGTATTCACCGGAAAGCAGCTCTGATAGCGCCACTGGCGCACTTCGTGAGTAGGTCCAGCCGCGCGTTGCAGAAATGCGATTGGTGTTGATCCGGTCATTCATTGCATAGGCGACAGGCCCGGGCCGCTCGCAGCTGCCTTTGTTGATAAACGTGTAGAGATTCAAGGGCCGAAGGGTGCCGCCTGGAACTCCACTGACGACGAAGGAAAACGCTGTCTCATTGCCCTGAGCGGCCAGCGTTGTATTGGCGATCTGACCGCCGTTGCGCGGTGTAGCGTTCAACGGAACGGTCACTGTCTGGCTTGATGAAGTCGTACAGCCGACGATCATCGCAGCGGCTACGAATGCCGCTGCCTGGGTTCCCGATTTCATGGTCACCTCCTGTACTCAAAAAGTACGATTCAGGACCTTTGAGTATAGGTCGGGAGTATTTGACCAATACCGAAATGCATTTCAGCAATACTCCCAATCGTTGTCTCATACCTCCGCGTCCCGTCTACTTCAGTCCATACCGAAAGCCCACGGATCAGCGCTCATAGGCGCGGTCCAGACGGCCCAACGCTTCGGCTGCCAACAACAATAAAAAAGTAAAGGGAGTGTTGATGATCGACGCAAAGCTAAAGCGGTTAAGCCTAGCTGTCTGGTTCAGCGTGACCGGGTGTGCCTTGACCGTTGGCGCTGTGCAGGCCGCCGAGTTTGATACCGGTAATCCGGACTGGACCGCGCGCTGGGACAACACCGTGCGTTACAACCTTGGGATCAGGGCCGAAGGGCGCGACAGCGCATTGGCCAACAACGCCAGCTACGACGAGTCCGATGCCAAGTTTGATCGCGGCGATGTGGTGACCAATCGGGTTGATGTGATGAGCGAAATGGAGGTCGCGTACAAGCAGTACAACGGCTTTCGCATCAGCGGCGCGGGCTGGTACGACCAGGCTTACGAAAACACCGACGTCGAAACCAGCCCGGGGAATGTTTACTACCCCGGTGCGTTTCCCGGTACCAGCACGCCGAGCTACACCAATGGTAAATACTCCAGCTTCACCAAACGCTATCACCGTGGCCCTAGCGGCGAGTTACTGGACGCCTTTGCGTTTACCCGTTTCGATCTCGGCGAGATTCCGGTCAGCGTACGTGCCGGCCGCCACACTGTGTACTGGGGCAACGGCCTGCTGATTGCCGGGCATGCGGTGTCCTACTCGCAAGCACCGCTGGATGGGCGCAAGGCGGTGAGCAACCCCGGTACCGAAACCCGCGAAATCTTCCTGCCGCTGACGCAGATTTCAACCCAGGCTCAGGTGACCGACAAGTTATCGCTGGCGGCGCAATATTTCTTCGAATGGGACACCACGCGCGCCCCTGAAGGCGGCACGTATCTGGCCTCCGCCGACGTGGCCCTGGAAGGACCGGACCGTTTGCCGTTGTTCAGTGGTGTTTCGCGGCCTTTGATTGACCCGGTCAAACCCAAGGACAGGGGCAACTGGGGCGTGATGGGCACCTACAGCTTCGACTTCCTGCATTCGGAGGTCAGCGCGTTCTATCGCGAGTTCGATGACTACAACCCGTGGGGCCTGCAAGTGGCGCCGAGCTTTGCCCGTTACGTGTACGCCGAGAACGTCAAGCTCTATGGCCTGGGTTACTCCGCGGGCCCGGTACTGGGCGGCGGCTCCCTCGGCGTCGATCTGTCGTATCGCCAGAACACCTCGCTGGTCTCCAGCAACATCAGCACCACCGATAATCAGGGCGCTCGCGGTGACACCTGGCACATGGTGGTCAATGGCCTGTGGTTGCTGCCGCGCACCGATTACTTCGACACCGGCAGCCTGATCACCGAAATGGCGTTCAGTCATGTGCAACGGGTGACCAAGCACGAAGAACTGTTCAAAGGTGAAGGCTATGGCGGCTGCCCGACGGGGCAGGACAAGCATTACGGCTGCGCCACCAAGAACTATGTCGGCCTGGCCGTTAGCTTTGCGCCGCAATGGCTTGGGGTGTTTCCCGGCTGGAATATTTCCACGCCCATGAGTGTGGATTATGGCGTCAACGGCAATGCCGCCACGGGCGGTGGCAACGAAGGGAAATACACCTGGAAGGCCGGCGTCAAAGGCACCTACGACGAGCGCGTCGACGTGACCCTGTCGTACATCGGCTACGGCAGCGAACGTAAATATGCAGACGTCGCCGGCGTCGGAAAAACCGTGGTCGGGGGCACCGGCGACGTAGGCCTGACCGACCGCAACTGGGTGTCGCTCACCCTCAGCACAGCGTTCTGAACCGCGCCTGAACTGCAATGCAGTGATCACCGGACTCGGCGATCACCCATCTGAATGGAGAACGTTATGACGGTTAATGCATACGCGATGGGCCTTGTGGCCATTGCTTTGGCGGGGGCGGCCGTGGCCGATGAGGGCGCTACCACCGCCGACCTGGGCGGCAAGCTGACGACCTTTGGTGCGATTGTTGCGGGCAACGCGGCAGGTACTATTCCGGCCTACGACGGTGGCCTGAAAGTGCCCGCAGGGCTGGTGCCCGGCGACGGCAACTGGCCCAACCCGTTTGCCAATGAAAAACCCCGCTTTCGCATTACGGCGGCCAACGCCGACCAGTACGCCGACCAATTGGCAGCCGGGCAGCTGCAACTGCTCAAGCAGAACCCCGACACTTATTATCTTGAGGTGTACCCCACCCACAGGACGGCGACCTTTCCGGCGAATTTCCTGGCAGCCACCCAGCGCAACGCCAACCGCAAGGACTGCAAAACCGAGAACGACGGCCTGTCGATCAGCGAAGGCTGCCGGGGCGGTCTGCCATTCCCGCTGCCGCGAGATGGCCGGGAGTTGATGTGGAACTACATCCTCAACTATCAGGGCGTGAATGGCTGGGACTGGAACCACAGTGCCTATGTGGTCAACGAGGGCCACGCGACGCTGACCAACACCAACCGGTCCACCGGCGAAAAACCTTTCTACCAGATGGATGTTCCTGGGCGTGATCCAAAAATCGCCCAGCGCATCTGGTCGCGCATCGTCGCGCCGGCCCGTACGGCCGGGCAGGCATCCGGGTATTGGGATTATCTCGACCCGGTCGCCGACTCCCGCTACGCCTGGAGCTACAGCACCGGCCAGCGCCGCGTCCGCAAGGCCCCGGAATTCAACTACGACACCCCCAACTCGGCGTTCGGCGGGGTGGCGTTCTACGACGAAATCTTCCTGTTTTCCGGAAAGATGGACCGCTTTGACTGGAAGCTGGTGGGCAAGAAGGAAATGTTCATCCCCTACAGCAACTACACGCTGAAATGGGGTTGCGACATGGACAAGAAACTCATGCCAAAACACATCAACCCCGCGTGTGAGCGCTGGGAGCTGCACCGTGTCTGGGTGGTGGAAGCGACGCGCAAGGACGGCGTACGCCATGCGCAGAAAAAACGTCGCTACTACATCGACGAAGACACCTTCGGCGCTGCGGTCTACGACGCCTGGGACGACAGCGGCGCGCTGTTCCGTACCGGCTCGCAATACAACATCGAGGCGTACGGCATTCCCAATAATCCGCAACAGGATTCCTACTCGTTGTACGACTTCACCCGTGACCAATACGGCATGTTCGGCAACGGCCCGACGCGCTACCGGCAGGAACCGGGCGCTGAGCGTGAAGCGAATCCGCAGACCATCGCCGGTGGCCAGACCCGCTGACCGCATGCTCCTTTTCGGCGCTTGTCACAGGCGCCGATTTTTTTATCCGTCCCGAGACCCTTTTATGAGCGAGATTGTGCAACGTTTAGACGGTAAGGTCTGCGTGATCACCGGCGCCGGCAGTGGCATCGGCCGCGCCTCGGCCCTGCGTTTTGCCCGGGAGGGCGCCACGGTGGTGGTCACCGACCTTTTCGCCGAATCGGCGGAGGCCGTGGCGACTGAAATCGGCACCAGGGCACTGGCCATGCAAGTGGATGTCGGCGATGAAAACGCTCTGCGGCAGATGGTTGAGCAGACCGTCGAGACCTTCGGGCGTATCGATGTGTTGTTCAATAACGCCGTGTACAGAAACCCGGCCACCACCCGCGATATCGACTTCATCAACTTCAACACCGAGCTGTTCCACAACTGCATGCGGGTCAATGTGCTGGGCGGTGTGTTGGCGTGCAAGTACGCATTGCCGCACATGCTCGCCCAGGGCAGCGGTTCGATTCTGTTCACCTCGTCCACCAGCTCGATTGCCGGCGAAATTTCTCAGTTCAGCTACGGCGCCTCCAAGGCCGCACTCAACTGGTACGTGCAAAGCATTGCCGCCACCTTTGGTAAACGCGGCATTCGCTGTAACGGGATTTTGCCGGGGGTGATTCGCACGCCGGCCATGGAAAGCTGGGCCAACGAAGCGATGAAGGCGGCCTTTCTCGACCTGCAAAACGTGCCGCAACTGGGCGAGCCGGAGGACATCGCGGCCATGGCCGCTTTCCTCGCCAGCGATGACGCCGCCTACGTCAACGGCACGCTGATGCGCGTGGACGGCGGCATGAGTTGCGGCACGCCGATGGTGCCGGTGGTGCGCAATTTCCTGTTGCCCCAGGCCTCGATCTGATCCCCATCCATTCACTGCACTGGAGCCCGTTTTATGGCACTCGAACAGGAACGCTTCATCCTCGACATGCTCGCCGCCTGGGGCGACGGCGGCGATGGCAGCCGGCCGGACCTCGAACGCATCATGGCCACCTTCGCAGACGACGCCGTCTGGCAACTGTGGGTGCCCGGTGGCCCGGTGATCCGTGGGCGAGATGCGTTACGCCGCGAAATCGAGCGGCAGATGAGTTATGTCACGCACAACCGCTGTACCACGCGTCACATCGTCTCTTCGGAGCGCGTGGTGATGACCGAACGCGACGATTACTGCGTCAGCAATGGCGTACCCATGCCGCACTCAATGGTGGCGGTGTATGAGCTGGACGAACACGGCCTGATCTGTGCGTGGCGCGAGTACCTGGACACTGCCGATCTGGCGAAGAAAAAGGGCGTGCCGCTGGAGCAGGTAGGCGGGCCGAACGCTGGTAGCACCAGCACCCATTGAGAGCGGCGCTGGACATCAGCGCCTCAGGAAGACCCCGTATGCCAACAACAATAAATGCGACTGTTGATCCGGTCGAAGAAAAGCTGCGCAACTTTGTCGAGGGGCTGCTGGGTGGGAACATCACGGCGATGCAACGTCTGCTGCGCTGGCGTCCGGCGTGGAACCTTGAACTGCAACGCGATGGCGAAACCCTCCAATTGCATATTCGTGGCGAGCGAGGTGGTGATGTCAGCCCATTCCCGGAGCTGCGTCGGGAGGCGGATATTCTCACCTTGCTTGGTCAGCAGGGCGTACCGGTGCCGCGTATCTACGGCTTCTGCGAAGACCCGCAAGCCATCTTGATGGAGTTGGTGCCGGGGAGTCGTGATGTCAGCACGGCGAACACTGATACCGAGCGCCATGCCGTCGCACGTCAGTGGGTCGACGCCATGGCGCGCATGCACCAACTGCCGTTGCAACCCTTCATTGAACAGGGCATTCATCTGCCGACCAGTGCCGAGGGCATTACCCTTGCAGGTCTGGAAGCTTATTACCCGCTGTATGCGCGCAATAAAACCAGGCCTCAGCCGCTGGCCGAATTCGCCCTCGGCTGGTTGCGCCGCAATGTGCCGCAGCACCGTACCCGGCCTGCTTTCGTGCAGTACGATTCTGGGCAATACCTGTTCGAGAACGGACAGGTGAAGGGCCTCTACGATTTTGAATTCGCCATGATTGGTGATCCGTTGGCTGACCTGGCGTCGGCGCGGATGCGCGACAATTACGAGCCGCTCGGAGACAGTTTCGCGGACCTGTATCGCTACTATCAGCAAGTGACCGGCGAGCCGGCGGACCCCGATGTCGTGCGTTACCACACCGCGCTGTTTGCCACCGTCAGCACCATGCAGTTCTCGGCATCGGTGGCCACGCCACAACCGGGCGACCCCCACGACACCTACACCGAGTTCGACATCGCCCTGCGCCGGGTGGTGGTGCACGCGCTGGCCGAAGCCATGGGGGTGCCGCTGCAAACGCCAACACTGGAGATAGTCAGCGGCGGCCCGAATGCACAGTTGCTGACCATGCTCGCCGATGCCTTGGCGCAGGTGGAGGTCGGCAGTGACTTCCAGAAAACCAAGCTGCGCGCCGTGAGCAAACTGGTGGAGTACCTGGGCCGTGGCGATGCCATGGAATTGCACTTGCGTGAGTTGGAGCAGCAGGAGGCGCAAGTCCTGCTGGACCGCACCTTCAGTGACTACAGCGAGATTGACGCAGCGCTGGAAGCCTTCGTAAAAAGCGCCGGGCCCGAATACGACGAACCCTTGCTGCGCCTGTTCATGGCGCACATCGAGCGGCGCGTCCTGGTTTACGGCAGCACCGCCATTGGCGCCTCCGCCAGCCACATCGACCTGCCACCCGTCGCCTGACAGGGTGAAACCTTTCTCGCCCGGTGGCTGGTCACCGGGCCTTCGTTTTCGGAGTGTTTATGTTTGTTCCTGATAATGCGTTCCAGCATCGGTATGGCCCGTGGTCGGTGATTGCCGGAGCCTCCCATGGCGTGGGCGCGGCGTTTGCCCACGCCCTCGCCGAGCGTGGCCTCAACTGCGTGCTGGTGGCGCGCCGTGAGGACGCCCTGGCGCAACTGAAAAGCGAATTGGAGCAACGTTACGCCATCGAGGTGCTGGTGGTGATCCAGGATCTTTCTCAGCCCGATGCCTGTGAGCGCTTGCTCGCATCTGTCGGTGAACGCCAAATCGGTCTGTTTATCTACAACGCGGGCGGCGACCCTTACATCACGCGCTTTCTCGATACCTCGACCGAGGACTGGGGCGCCTTGCTGCGCCTCAATTGCTTGACCGTGATGCAATGCAGCCATGCCTTTGGTGCCGCGATGCTGGAGCGCGGGCAGGGCGGCTTGCTGTTGGTGGGTTCACAGGCAGCGTTGGGGGGCATACGCAAACTGGCGATGTACACCGCGACCAAGGGCTTTGCCCTGAACCTCGGTGAATCGCTATGGGCCGAGTGGAAAGACCGTGGCGTCGATGTGCTCAACCTGCTCATCGGCACTGTCGATACACCCACCATGCGCGCTGCCATGGTCAAAATGAACATTGCCGACGCCCTGACCATGACCTTGCCCAAAGCAGAGGACTTGGCGCTTCTGGCGCTTGAACAACTGGGTAATGGTCCGACGCTGATTCACCCCGAAGACACCCTTGTCGAGGTCGTGAACGCACCTGGCCCGGTACGCCGTGCCCAGGTGCTGAGCAAGAGCGCGGAAGCGGCTTTGTTTATCGGCAATGACTGAGGTCACCCACCATGAAAGGCTTTGATAACGCGGAATTCAAACGCGGCTGGCGAGTGCTGATTCTGGCGTTGGTCGGCGTTGCCACCAGTTCCAGTTCGTTGCTGCTGTACAGCTTCAGTTCTATGGTGATTCCGCTGGAGCAGGCCATGGGCTGGGGCAGGGCGGAGTTGCAGGCGGCGATCACCGCATTGTCGCTGGGCACCATCGTCGCGTCGCAATTGGCCGGCTGGCTCAACTCGCGCTACGGCTTACGCCGGGTCACATTGCTGTCACTGCTGGCGTTGTCCCTGAGCGTTTTCACCCTGACCTGTATCAATGGCTCGATATGGACGCTTTACCTCGGATTTTTCCTGGTGCCGTTGGCCGGGTTGGGGACGTTGCAGGTGACCTGGTCGCACCTGGTGAACTTGTGGTTCGAGGAAAACCGTGGCCTGGCCTTGGCGATCATTCTCAGTGGCTCCGGACTGGCTGCCATCATGCTGCCGTTGATCACCGCCTGGGCGATCAGCCGCTGGAATTGGCAGGCGGGTTTCCTCGCGCTGGGCGTATTGCCGGTACTGCTGGCGTTGCCCTTGGCTTTACGCTGGTTGTTGCCTACCACCGATGTCAGCCAAAACTCGACGCAACTCCACGCCACTAGTGAACAAACCGGCGGGCTACTGCTGCGCGAGGCGCTGCGCTCATGGCGGTTCTGGGTGTGCAACCTGTCGATGACGTTGGTGGTGTCGTGCGTGGTGGGCATGGTCACCAACATTGTGCCGTTGCTGCAGGACCGTGGCCTCAGCGCCCTGCAGGCCAGTCAGATTTTCGCCAGCTTCGGCGTGTCGCTGATCCTTGGCCGACTATTGGTGGGCTACCTGATTGACCGGTTGTGGGCGCCCGGTGTTGCCTCTGTGGCGCTGCTGATGCCGGCATTTGCCTGCGGCATTTTTGCCTATGGGGATTCCAGTATTGCGATGTACACCCTCGCCACGTTGCTGGTCGGCGTGGGTGCCGGTGCCGAGTTCGATATCGCGGCCTTCCTGATTGCCCGTTACTTCGGCATGCGCGACTACGGCCGCTTGTTTGGCGCTCACCTGGGCTTGATTACCGCAGGTGCGGCGATTTCTCCGTTACTGTTCGCCGGGTTGTTCAAGCTCACCGGTGGCTACTCGGCCATGCTGCTGTTCAGTTTTATCTGCTTTGTCGTCGGCCCCTTGCTACTCCTGACGTTGGGTGGGTACCCGCGATATCAGTCCGAGCCATCAGTGGCCAGTTAGAGAAGCTACCGAAGTAAATATAGACAAATAACAGAATAATGTTCAATTATTGCCTAAAGTGCAGCCTGACAATAAAACAGACAAGGAGAATGCCATGCGTGCAGCAATCATTTCCGAGCGCAATGCGCCGCCGGTAGTGGGCGAGTTTCGTGATCCGCAGCCGCAAGACGGCTCGGTGCTGATCGATGTCGATACCGCTGGCCTTGGGGGCTGGGATGTACTCGGCGCCTACCGTCTGGGTGTTGAATATCCCTGTGTCATTCGCGGCGAAGGCGTCGGCCGTGCGCCGGATGGCCGTCGGGTGTATTTCGGCGAGCGCTCGGTGTTGCCGTTTGGTGCCTGGGCAGAGCGCACCCTGGTGCCGCAAGCCGAAGTATGGAATGTGCCGGACGACGTGGACGATAAAACCGCGATCAGCATGGGCATCGCTGCGACCGGCGCCATCGTGCCCCTGGAAAAAGCCGCGATTCAGAAGGGTGAAAAGGTGCTGATCCTGGGCGCCACCGGCACTCTCGGCCAGATCGCCCTGCAACTGGCGCGCGGTCTCGGTGCGGGCAAGGTGGTCGGTGCTGCCCGGTCCGCTGAAGCACTGGGCCGGTTGAAATCGCGAGGGCTTGCCGATGAAGTGGTGACTTTGGGTGGCAGCGATGATGTCGGTGCGCTCAAGGATGCGGCCGATGGCGGATTTGATGTGGTGCTCGACCTCGTGTGCGGTCAACCGATGTTGACGTCCCTGAAAGCCACCAATTGGGGAGCGCGGATCATGACTATTGGCACGGGGGCTGGGCGTCAGCTCAATCTGGATATTGCCGATCTGTTGTTTCGCAATCTGTCGTGCATCGGCACTGGCCAGCGCCCGCCCGCAGACCGTGAACAGATCTGGCTGCGTCTGCTGAAAATCGCCAAAGAGCAGCAGATTCAGGTGGATTACCTGGATTTTACCCTTGATCAGGCGGCTGAAGCCTGGGCCGCGCAGGTCAATGGGCCACACGCCAAAATCACCGCCACGATTCGTCGTTGAAGCCGCGAGCGTTAGAAGGCGCCCCTGTCAGGGTGCCTTCTAACGCTGGCGCTGATGGCGAAATTCCTCGGGTGTAACGCCGAGTTCTTTACGGAAGGCCGCACTGAAAGCGGCGGCGTTGTTGAAGCCGGCCTGGTAGGCCACCTGTTTGATCAGCAACCGTGGGTCAGCCAACAGCGCCACGGCTTTTTGCAGTCGGGTATGCGCGGCGTACTGGCGCAAGGTCATGCCGGTGGTGTTTTTGCAGCGACTGGACAGGGTCCGCAATGGCAGCTCGCAGGCCCGCGCCAAGTGGCCCAGAGAGCGGCCTTCGTCACTGACGCTGTCGAGCAGTTCACGCAGGATGTTGAGTTGACGAGGGCTGAGTTTTTCAGCGTTGAGTGAGGCACTGATTGCCTCGTCGGGCGTATCGATAAATTCGCGGCGCAGGTCCAGGGCAATGCTGGTGAGCAGGCACTCGGTGTGCAGTTCGCTGGCAAAGCCGGGGTTGGCGACTTCTTCGGCCAGCCGTTGCAACGAGGCGTGCAGGTAACCGCTTTGCAGGTTGAGCATGGCTGCGCTGACGTTGTCCTGCCAGTTCCAGCGATAGCTGCCCAGGACGCCTAGTGAGCAGGGGTCGAACAGACACACCAGGGCCTTTTGCTCTCCGGCATCGTGGCGCAGGTGGAATTCGGTGCCATGGGGAATGAACAACAGCTTGCCCAGGGGTTGGAATTGAGGCACGCCGTGGCTGGAAAAACCGCCGCAGTTAGGCTTGATCTGCGAACTGGCAGGCAGCATCAGGCGTAACAGGCAACTGTCGCCGGTTTCGATCAAGGCTGTGCCGGTGTTGGACCATTGCGCATGTTCAACCCGGATGTCGAAGCCTTGCCTGGCCAATGAAGCTTCAGTCAGGAAATTGCCCGACGCTTCACAGTCGTACTCGCTGTAGTGGATCGCGTTCATTTTTCAACCTTCAGCCATTTTTATTATTGGCGCTGAAATTCGAAGGATAACGATACGTCAGGGCAGCTACCCGGTCTCGAGTGTAACCAGCACGTGGACCGAGCTGTTTCATATATTCAGGCGGCAGGTATCAGAAAATCAGATGACAAAAGGCAAAGATATTTCGATGCGCCAATTGCGCTATTTCGTTGCCGCCGCCGACGCCGGCCAGTTTTCCCAGGCGGCGCTGAAGGCGCATGTATCGCAGTCGGCGATTACTGCAGCGGTGTTGCATCTGGAACAGTCCATGGGCGTTAGCCTGTTCGACCGCTTGCCCCATGGCGTGGCGCTGACCGCTGAAGGCAACAAGTTTTCCCAGCATGCGCGGCACATTCTCGACACGCTGCAGGACGCTCTCAGTGAACCGCTGTTTCTCGGCCACGCCATGCAAGGAACCGTGCGTGTGGGTGCCTCCTACACGGTGCTCGGCTACTTTCTGCCAGCGCTGCTGGCACGCTTCAAACGTAGCTACCCTCAGGTAGAGATCGACCTGATCGACATGGACCGCCAGAGCATTGAAGCAGCCCTGAGCAATGGCGACCTCGACTTGGGCTTGGCGATTGTCTCCAACACGCCGAACTTGCACGGTTTTGCTCACCATGTGCTGATTCGTTCGCGCCGCCAACTCTGGCTGGCAAGTCAGCACCCATTGATGTCTGCCACATCGATCAATCTCGAAGACGTCGCCGAGCATGCCTACATCCTGGCCACGGTCGATGAGGGGGAGACCTCCACCATGCGCTATTGGGAATCCCGCGGACTGGCACCCAAGGTGGCTTTTCGCACCTCTTCCATGGAGGCGTTGCGCGGGCTGGTGGGGCATGGTTTCGGTGTGACCATTCTCTCGGACATGCTCTACCGGGCCTGGTCCCTGGAAGGCAAAAAGATTGAAATCCGCCCGTTGGTGGACGTGATTCCACCCATGGAACTGGGGCTGATCTGGCTGTCGGATAACTGTTTGTCGGCGCCGGCCCAGGCATTCCGGCAGTTTCTGATCATGGCCTGCACCTCTTGATCCCGCTACGGGCGCACGCTGTTGTCAGGCGGCCAGGTGCCGTTGTTCATCAAGCTGTCGAAGGTTTCGGTCATTTCCCGCGCCGGGTTCGGATAGTCGTGGCGCACCCACCACAACCACAGCCCCACCAAGGCACCGACGAAACAGCGCACGGCGGCCTCGCCACGCAGTTGATCGATTTGGTACAGGCCCTGTTTCCGGTAGTGTTCCCGGACCTGGATGATCAAGATATTTTCCAGGTGCGCGAGAATCACGTTCTGTCCCGGGCCGCTGAAGAACGCCGTCGTCAGTGCCGCATGACGTTCGGTGGCGCTGAACAGCCAGGCCGAAACATCCAGCAGGACACGGCGGTCGCCATCGACTTCGGTGACCTTGGTCGAGGGAACGCCAATGGCTTCGTACCCGGCGACGATCAGGTCCTCCTTGTCGCGAAAGTGCGCGTAGAAGGTGGAGCGCGCGACCCCTGTACTGTCCAGTAATTGCTGGACCGTAATTCCTTCGTAGCCCTTTTCCAGCGCCAGGCGATACATGTGGTCCAGCAGCAATTCCCGGGTGCGTTGGGAACGCAAGACGTGGCGTTGACTGGCGTGATTTTTATCGGCTGTTTGCACGGAAGCTAGGTGAGACATTCTGAACCTCGGCAGCGCTTTTTATTGGTTTCATGACGGCGGGTACAAGAGCTTCCCGGCGGTGATCAGAACACAATGACAGAGGATGTTTTGCACCAGCAGGTTTAGTTTTAGAACATATTCTGCGAAAGTGTTAATGAATTCCGTCTGTGCCGTACAGATTTGCGCTTCTGTTCGTTGTGGCTTTGCGCCTGCGGCCTTACCGTTTCTCCAGTCCGATAGAGACCTGGAGAACAATAATGAATAACGCTCCTGAAACGCCTGCACCTGTTCCTGCGCACATTCCCAAGCACCTTGTCCGCGATTTCGATCTATGGGCAGAGCTCACCGCCCACGGCGAAAACGCCTATCAACCAATCCTGCTGCGTAGGTCATGCCCGCTGCAACAACGTCGCGCCCGCGCTCTATCCACTCGATGACAACGGCTACATCGCCAGCAGCGGCTTCAGTGTGCCGATTGGGCAAGAGCGGCTGGCAAAACGCGGTGCCCGTGCCTGCCCGGATCGGGTCATCGAGGTTCGCGATACATCCGACGAACACCGGTGAGTGCCGCCCTGGAGATGGAAGGCTTACAGCAACCAGCGAAAGAAGAACCACAATGAGCAAAACCTATGACTACATCATTATCGGTGCGGGGTCATCCGGCTGCGTCCTGGCCAATCGCTTGTCTGCCGACTCGACCATTTCGGTGCTGCTGATCGAGAGCGGACCGGATCACACCAGCCCGTTGATCGCCATGCCCCGTGGCATTGGCAAACTGCTCAGCCCCGGCAATCCGCATGTGTGGAGCTACAAGGCCGCACGCGGCGAGGGTATGACCGACGAGCAATGGCTCAAGGGCAAAACAATTGGCGGCTCCAGTTCTGTCAACGGCATGGTCTATGTGCGCGGAGCACCCGCTGATTATGATCATTGGGAAGCGCAAGGCTGCGCCGGCTGGGGCTGGAAAGACATGGGCCGGCAGTTTGTCGCCCTCGAAGACCACCAGTTGGGCAAGAGCCAATGGCGCGGAGTCGGTGGCCCGCTCAAAGTTACCGTGCACCCGTCGGGCCACGCCCTGTGCGATGCCGTCATCAGCGCGGCCGGTGAGCTGGGTGTGGCGCGTACTGAAGACACTAATCATATCGACTCGGTCACCCAGGGTGGCTTTGGCTATCAGCCGCAAACCACTTGGAAAGGCCAGCGATTCAGCGCAGCTAAAGCCTTTCTCGACCCGGTGCGTACACGCCCGAACTTGACGGTTATGACCGGCACGGATGTGCAACGCATCGAGTTCAGCAATCACCGTGCCTGTGCCGTGCTGGTCAACAACAATGCCGGCAAGGGACGCTTCGACGTGCGGCGCGAGGTGTTGTTGTGCGCCGGTGCCATTGAATCGCCGAAGCTCTTGCAACTGTCTGGCATCGGCCCGGCCAAATTGTTGAACTCGCTGGGTATCAGTGTGCTGCACGACGCCCCCGAGGTCGGGCGCAACCTGCGTGAGCACGTGTACATGGCCATGCAGTACCGGGTCACCCGTGGCAGCTTCAATCACTGCTTCCATGGGATTGGGTTACTCGGTGCAGTGGCCCAATACTTTTTGCGCAAAAAGGGACCGATGACCCATGCCGCCCACGAGGCCGGTGGTTTCATCAAGACGCGTCCGGAGCTGGATCGTCCGGACGCGCAAATCGGCGTCAGCCTCTATTCCATGGACGGCGACGGCAACAAGGTCGAAATCGACAAGCAGCCCGGCCTGACCATCGGTGGCTATTTCCTGCGTCCGCAGAGCCAGGGTGAGGTGCGCATTCAATCGGCGGACGCCACGGTTCCACCCCGGATCAACGCCAATTATTTGAGCGCAGAGATCGATCGCACCTCCGCAATTGCCTTGTTTCGCTGGTTCCGCCGACTGGCTGCGCAGCCGGTGCTCAAGCCTTTCATTGTTGGCGAGCTGACACCGGGGCCGAAGGTAGAAAGCGACGCGCAAATTCTTGCCGCGTTCCGCCGCTTCGGCCAGACCGCCTACCACGTTTCCGGGACCTGTCGCATGGGTGCCGACAGCGCGTCGGTGCTTGACCCCGAACTGCGAGTGCGTGGCGTCGAGGGCCTGCGTGTGGTCGACACCTCGGTGATGCCGTGTCTGGTTTCTGGCAACACCAACGCCCCAGCCATGGCCATTGCCATGCGCGCTGCAGAAATTATCACCGGCAAAGTCTCAGGAGATCCAACACCATGAGTGTTCCCTTTACCCGGCTGGACAAGCTGTACATCGATGGTGCGTGGGTGGGGGTCGACGGTCCGCGCGAACCGGTGCTCAATCCGGCCACCGAAGCGGTCATCGGTCATGCACCGACCGGTGATCTGCATAGCGCCGATGCGGCCATTGCCGCCGCACGCAACGCATTTGATAACGGCCCTTGGCCGTGGTTGAGCATGGCCGAACGGGCCGGGTACATGCGGCGGATGCACGCCGCTTTGGTGGCCAAACGGGAGCAGATTGCCGCGCTGATTATCGCTGAAGTCGGCTGTTCCCAAGGCGTGACTTTCGCCATGCAGGTGGATATGCCGCTGGGCCATGTGCTGACCGCGATCGAGCAGTCTCTGCACAGCGACAGCCTGCAGATTCCGGTGCAGGCCAATCCCAATCCGTTCAACCCAACCGGGCCGATGATTCTCGGTAGCGGCACGGTGGAGCGTGAGGCCATCGGCGTGGTAGCCGGCATCACCGGCTACAACTTTCCGTTTTTGCTGAACCTGGCCAAGGTGTTTCCGGCCTTGCTGGTCGGCAACACCCTGGTGCTCAAGCCTTCGCCATTTACCCCGTACTCGGCGTTGTTATTCGGTCAGATCGCTGAAGAGATCGGTTTGCCCAGGGGCGTGCTCAACATCGTCACCGGTGGCATTGAGGTGGGCAGCCTGTTGAGCAGCGACCCACGGGTGGACATGGTCTCGTTCACCGGTTCGGAAGCGGTGGGCGTGAGCATCATGAGTCAAGCGGCGCCGACCCTGAAGCACGTGCATCTGGAATTGGGCGGCAAATCGGCGTTGATCGTACGGGCCGATGCCGATATTCAGGCCACAGCGCTGGGGGCTGTCGCCGGGCTGGCGGTCAACGCAGGGCAGGGCTGTGCGTTGCTCACGCGCTTCGTGGTGCACCACTCGGTACGCGAGCAATTCGTGCAGTGCGCCAAAACCATTGCCGGGCAGTGGAAAGTCGGTAACCCGGCAGATCCCAGCGTGATGATGGGCCCGCTGATTCGGGAGTCGCAGCGCGCCAAGGTCGAGCACTTTATTGCCAGTGGCCGCGATGCGGGGGCCACGCTGGTGTGTGGCGGTGGGCGACCTGCGCACCTGCGGCAAGGCTTTTTCAGCGAACTCACCTTGTTCGATGACGTGCGCAACCACATGCTCATCGCCCAGGAGGAAATCTTTGGGCCGGTGGGGGTGGTGATCGGTTTCGGCAGTGATGACGAAGCCGTGTCCATCGCCAACGATTCGCGCTTTGGCCTCAACGCTGCCGTGGCCTCGGCCGATGCCGCCACCGCCTACGCCCTGGCCAGACGCATCCGTGCGGGCAGCGTATACCTCAACGGCGGCAGCGGCAGCCTGCCGTATGCACCTATCGGCGGCTTCAAACGTTCAGGTCTGGGCCGCGAATTCGGGCCGAACTGGCTCAAAGAGTTCACCCAGGAAAAATCCATCATCTACCCCATCGGGCGCTAGCCATGACGCCCTGCGACCGGGGCTCGGCCAAAACGACTGACAATAAAAACAAAAGGTGGTCTGCATGAAAAAGATGAGTAAACAGGGGTGCATGCGAGCCCAGCGGGCGATGGTACTGCTGGCGGTCGGGGAAATGGCGTTGGGTTACGGTGGTGCTGTTTTGGCGGCGCCGATCGAACTGTCCAACCCGGACTTTCACCTGCGTTGGGACAACACCCTGCGCTACAACCTGGGGATGCGCATGGAGGACCAGGACCGGCGCATCATGAACAACCCCAACTACGATGAATCCGATGGAAAATTCGACAAGGGCGACATCGTTACCAACCGTATAGACTTGCTCACCGAACTCGACTTTGCCTACCGAAAGGACTGGGGGGCACGGCTCAGCGCTGCCGGCTGGTATGACCAGGCGTACCACGACAACGATGTGCGCAGTCATGTCGCCGGGTTCCAGACCAGCTACGACAACGATCATTACAGTTCTGAAGTGAAGCGCTACGTCGAAGGCCCCTCGGGGGAAATTCTCGATGCCTTTGTCTGGAAGAACCTGCGCCTGGGCGATGCTTCGGTGAACGTCAAGATCGGCCGCCATACCAATTACTGGGGCGAGGGATTGCTATTCGGCGCCCATGCGATTTCCTATTCGCAAGCGCCACTTGATGGGGCCAAGGCGGTGACCAGTCCCGGTATCGAAACCAAGGAAGTGTTCTTGCCCATCGGGCAGATTTCCGTCAAGGCCCAGGCCACCGACAACCTGACCCTGGCCGCGCAGTATTTCTACGAATGGGATTACACCCGTATCCCGTACGGCGGCACCTACTTCGGCGCGGCGGACCCGTTTTTCGAAGGCCCGGACCGCTTGCCGGTAGCCCCGGGTTTTTCCTTTAACCGGGAGAAATCGAAATACGGTCGCGACTCCGCCAACTGGGGTCTGATGGCCAAGTACGACGTTGAAGCAATTCAATCGACGTTGGGCGCGTATTACCGCCAGTTCGATGACTACCAACCCTGGCTGGCGCCAGAAGTCTCGGCCGCTACCGGCAGCTACCGTCTGGTGTACCCACGCAGCGTCAAACTGGTCGGCTTGAGTTTGTCGACTGTGCTCGACACGGTGTCGATCGGAAGCGAGATTTCGTATCGCAAGGGCGGTGCGTTGAACGCGGTCGGCGTCGATCCTTCCGACAACGAAGGTCCGCGTGGCGATACGTTCCACTTCGTCGCCAACGCCGTGTATGGAGTGCCGCGTAACTTTATCGCCAACAACGCCACGCTGATCGGCGAGTTCGCCTACAGCCACCTGCGCAAAGTAACCGAGCACGAAGAACTTTACCTGGGTGAGAACAGCAGCAACTGTGTCGACCCACGAGTCGGCACGCCCGGTTCAGGGGACAAACGCGACGGCTGTTCGACCCGAGATTACGCGGCCATCGCGGTCAATTACACACCGCAATACCTGTCGGTATTTCCGTCTTGGGACATGACCGTGCCGCTGACCGTCAATTATGGCCTGTCGGGCAACGCCGCCAGCGCCGGCGGTGGTAACGAAGGCGCGCTGACCTGGTCTGCCGGCGTGCAGCTGACGTATGCCCAGCGTTACGAATTTGGCTTGCGTTACTCCGACACCGACGCCCAATCGAAGAACATTCCCGGTGACACCGTCGGTGGCAACGGCGCCGTGGGCGGAACCGACCGTGGCTGGCTGGCCTTCACCTTTAAAACCTCCATCTAAAAAAGCCAAGAAGCGGAGTACCTGTTTATGAAAGGACAATTTGCATTGGCAGTGGCGCTGTTGAGCATCGCCACCTGCAGCCTGGGCGCGGCACCGGCCGACCAGGTTGCGCAAATCGGTAAAACCCTGACGCCGTTCGGCGCGATTATCGCGGGCAATGCCGATGGCAGCATTCCTCCCTATACCGGCGGCCTGACGCAGAGCCCGCCAGGCTTCAAGCCGGACAGCGGATTCTGGGCCGACCCCTTCAAGGATGAAAAACCGCTGCTGCGGATCAACTCGAAAAACATGGAGCAGTACGCCGACCGCTTGAGCGGCGGGCAAAAAATGCTGCTGAGTAAGTTCCCCGACTACTACCTGGATATTTACCCCACCCACCGCACCGCGGCGTACCCGCAAGCGTTGCTCGATGCCTCTGTGCGCAACGCCAGTAACTGCCGCACGACCAAGGACAACCTCGCGGTCGATCCGGCATGCCGAGGCGGGCTGCCGTTCCCGCTGCCGCAAAACGGCAATGAAGTCATCTGGAATCAACAACTGCGCTACAAGGGTACGGGTTACACCACCACGGCTTCGTCCAACAGTTGGGTAGTGGATTCTCAGGGTTCGGTGACCAAGACCGCCGAGTCCGCGACCATGGAGGAGGCGCCGTACTACCAGACTCAACAGGCCGATCGCGATCCGCAGTTGTACTACCGCGCCTGGGCACTGGACAGTTATCCGGCCCGCAGCGCCGGGCAACTGATCATCCTCGCTGACTACCTCGACCCGCAAAGCCAGCCACGGCGTGCCTGGAGCTACACCCCAGGCATGCGCCGCATCAAGTTGGCGCCGGAGTTCGCCTACGACACGCCGGTGCCCAACCAGGGCGGTGTGAACCTGTTCGACGAATTGCAGATGTTCTCCGGTAGCCAGGACCGTTTCGATTACAAACTGGTGGGCCGCAAGGAGATGTACATTCCGTATAACGCCTACAAGTTCTACTTCAGTTGCGGCCAGGAAGAACAGTTCAAGCCGCATCATGCCAACCCGGCTTGCGAGCGCTGGGAACTGCACCGGGTGTGGGTGGTGGAAGCGACTCTGAAATCGGGCAAACGCCACGTCTACAGCAAGCGCACCTACTACCTCGACGAAGACACTTTTGGTGCCGGCCTGTATGACGCCTGGGACCAGGGCGGGGTGCTGTATCGCGCGCTGTTCCAGAGTGGCGTGCAGCTGTACGACAAAAACCTGCCGTACACGGTAAAAAACGTCAGCTATGACTTCAACAAAGGCATGTGGTCTTTGCTCAACGATGGCCTCAAGGGCGGATATCGGGTGCACGACACACCGTTATCGGAGCGTGACATGAAGCCTGAATCGATTGTTTCCCAGGAAACCCAACGCTGATTTCATCGGTTGGACACGCATTTGCGGCCTGAGAGGGCTGCTTTTGTTTGTGCGGATTTTATAAAAAGGTAGCCCTGGGACTCATATTTAAATGAACACATATTAGAAATGTGTTTATATTATTGGAGGTGCAGTTATCCCTTAAATTGATCCGAATGCCCTGCGAGCGGGTCGTTCGGTCTGCTGGCTAATTACAACAAGGAGAACGCCATGCTGATTGATGTCCACGCCCACTTGCTGACTGAGGGCATGCTGAACCGCCACGAGTTCTGGGGGCCATTCATGAAAGTGCAGGGGCTGACCGTGGGGCATTTTTCCCTCGGTACCAAGCAACCGGCCAAAGCTGCGACGGATGCCGAAGCGCAGGCCAATATCCTCGCGCGCATGAGCCACGCCAGCCGTCGCAAGCTGATGGCCGAGCGGGGTGTCGACAAACTGGTGATGTCGACGCCGTCTCACTGCTTTATGTATTGGGCGGGTGATTTTGCTAACGAATACGCGCGCATCTGCAACGACGAGTTGTCGGCATTTTGTCGGGCTGATCCCGACCACTTCGATTTCTGGTGCCACGCCAACCTCGCGGATCCGCTGAATGCGGCCAAGGAAATTGAACGCGCGGTGACTCAGTTGGGCGCCAAGGGTGTGTGCGTCGGCGGGGCCAACTTCAATGGGCTGGAGGCTCACGACGAACGCCTGTTCCCCGTCTGGGAAAAGCTCACCCAGCTGGATGTACCGATCATGGTGCACGGCTTCAACCAATCGATTTACTGGGGTGAAAAACACACGGACGACAAGTTCGAAACCACGTCCATCGTCGGTGACTGCGTCGATGAAACACTGTTCTTCTGGTACCTGATCTGCGGTGGCGCGCTGGATGTTTTCCCGACCTTGAAAACCTACATCACCCATGCCGGTGGCATGGCGGTTTTCCAGTTGGGGCGCCTGAGCGAATTGAACCGGGCCATGGCACCGGACTCGCGCAATCAGCGACCGTTGATGGATTACCTGCAGAACTTTTACTTCGACCTTGACGTTCATGCGCCGGGCTTGCGCCGCGGTGTCGCCGAGGTGGTCGGTGCAGAGCGTCTGTTGTACGGCACCAACTTTGGTGGCGCCTATGACCATGGCGATCTGACCGAAGGCATCGGCTTGTCTGCTGAAGACCGCGAGAGGATTCGCAGCGGTAACGCGATTGAACTGCTCAAGCTGAAGGTGCCGGCCAACGCTGGTCGGGTGCTGACACCGTGACGGACAGCTCGCTGGGGAAGCCTTACCCGCAGCGCAGCGGACGGTTGCCACGGCACCTGAGTGAAATCACCGCATCCTGGCTAACTCAGCTATTGCAGCCGCGTTATCCGGGCGTCGAGGTGCTGGCGTTGACGGCAGTGGAAGTTCGAAACGGTCACACCACCAAATTCCGCGTCAGGCTTGAGTTGAATGAGGTCGGTCAGCGCGCGGGGATTCCTGCGCACGTGTGCCTGAAGTCGAATTGGTCCGAGGGTTTCGAGAGCGGCGATATCTGTGAGCTGGAAGCGCGCTTTTATCATTTAGCGCACGGCTGGTCCGATGCGCCACTGCCAGACACCTATCTCACCGACTGGGACGCCGATGGCGGCGGTCGAGGCGTGGTGATGATGGAAGACCTTGGCCTGGCTGCCGGGAAATTTGGCCATAGCACCGATCACCTGGGCGTGGACGGCGTCGCAGGGGGGCTGGAATCACTGGCGACGTTGCATGCTGCCACCTGGAACAGTCCGCAGCTACGGGGCCAGGGCTGGCTGCCGGTGTCGATGGCCAACCCGGTGGACAGCGACGGCCTGCTGCGCATGTACAACTACATCAAGGTCAATCTGCGCAAACCGGAATATCAGCGTCTGTTGCCGAAATGGATGTACGAGACACCGGAGTTGTTCAGCCATGCCTTCGACGAATTGGCTGCCTTCGAAGGGGAGCAGAGTTCTCCCAGTTGTCTGATCCATGGCGACTCGCACCAGGGCAACAGTTTTTTACGCAGTGACGGTCAACGTATCTGGCTGGATTGGCAACTCGCCCGGTATGGCCGGCCATGGCGCGATGTCGCCTACTTCATGCTGGGAGCATTGACCGTGGCAGAGCGCCGCGCCGATGCGCAGCGGTTACTCTGCGTGTACCGCGAAAAACTGACCAGCCTCGGTGCCGAAGGCGTGCTCGACCAGAACGCGGCGTGGGAACAATTGCGGCGTTGGCCGGTTTGGGGGATGCAGACCTGGATGTCGAATATGGATGAATGGGGGCAGGCAGGGCTGCCGATGGTGGAACGTTTTTTCGCCGCTGCTGAAGATTTCGATACCCTGCACTTGCTGACTCACGGTCGTAAGCCACGCCGGACGCCGATACTGGGGCAGGGCGCGCGGCCATTGACAGAGGCCTATCAGCACTTGTTGGAGAATTGAGCATGAGTAACCCGGAACACTTGCTGCTGCAAGGCGCGGATAACTTTCGCAGTTTGAAAGGCATGCCCACCCGGTGTGGTCGCCGCATTGGCGGCCATACTCTGTTACGGGCAGACCAATTGCATCGCCTGACCGCTGAAGACTGGCAGACGTTACAGCGTATTAAGCTAAAGACCGTCTGCGACTTACGCAGCGCGGGCGAGCGTGGGCACTACCCGAGCCGTCTGCCTGATTCGGGTATGCACCTATTGCATCTGGAGGTCATCGGCGATCTGCGTGCCGATCCACAGATTGCCGCGATGCTGGCCGACAATCCGGCAGAGGAGGGGGCACGGTGCATGGTGCTGGAGGTTTACCGGCAACTACCGGGAATGTTGGCGCCCCGGCTGTCAGCATTGTTTGAGCGGTTGTCTGGAGAGAATGCTTCGGTGCTGATTCACTGCGCGGCAGGCAAGGACCGCACCGGCGTGGCGGTCATGCTGCTGTTGCACGCCCTAGGCGTGGCGCCTGAACACATCATGGCTGACTACTTGCGTTCGGCACGACGTTTCAGCCAGCTGGATGCAGAACGTCAGGAGGCGATGAGTAATACGGTGAGTCGCATGGTGGGCCAGCCGGTAAGCGAATCAGCGATCGACGCTGTATTGGATGCCCGGCCCGAGTACTTGAATGCTGCTTATGCGGTGATCGAGGCCGAGTACGGTGGGGTGGATTGCTATCTGCAACGCTTCAGTGGTTTGAGCACCGAGCGTTTGCAGCGATTGCGAGATACCTTGCTGGTCGCCTAGGTCACGACTTCGGTCATGGCCCGCGCAGGTTTCCATTGCGCCAATCCAATCCCCAGCAAGATCAATCCGCCGCCGACCGCGTGGTACAGGTGCAATGTTTCCCCCAGCAACACAATCGCCAACACCGCGGTAAATAACGGGACCAGGTTCATCAGCACGGCGGTTTTTTCCGGCCCCAGAGTTTGCAGGCCTCTCATCCATAAGCCGGGCGCCAGCGCCGAGGCAAACAGACCCGCGAACAATACCAGCGGGACATTAGCGGTTGTCAGGGCTATCGAAGGGGCTAGCAAAAAAGGCGGCAGCAACAGCAGGGTGCCGCAGATTATTTGCACGTAAAGGCTTTCCCAGGTCGGCAGGGGAATCTGCCAGCGCTTGACCAGCACGCAGTACAACGCGTACGACAGCGAGGCTAGCAACATCATCAATTCTCCTCGGCCAACCCCGTGTGCCCAGAGCGAGGGCAGGTCGCCTGCGGCCAGCAACCACGTCAGCCCGGCAAACGACACCAGAGCGCCGATCAATAACGTCACGGTCGGTCGGGTATTGAGCAGGGGAAAGGCGAGCAGCACCGTGAGCAGGGGCATGGTCGCCAGGATCAGGCCCATGGAAGTGGCGCTGACAGTGTGCGCAGCGAAATACGCCAGCGACTGGTACAGCGACATGCCGAGCAAGCCCAGCAACCACAGCTTGGACAGGTGCGGCCGAATCTGCTGCCGCAAACGCCAGACCCTGGGCAACAACACCGGTGACAACACCAGCAACGCGACCAGCCAGCGGTAAAAGGAAATGGCGGCGGGGTCAATCACCCCAACCGACAGGCGATTGACCACGGTACTGGCGGCCCAGATCAGTGTGGCAAGAACAGGGAACAGCAAGTTCATCACGGGTGCGCCAACGTTGAGGGTGCGCAGTGCGCACCGGAGCGGTTGTCGATGTGTAATCGCGTTATTCGCTGGCAGCGTTACGTGCGGCGATCGTCGCGGCAAAATCGCGCTTAAGGGTTGGGAAGTAGGCAATCTGCCCACCCATGCCACCGGCAATGTCGATCGAGGCGGCGCTGATGAAGCTGGCATATTCGCTGGCGAGAAACAGTGCCATACCGGCAACGTCTTCTGGTTTGCCATAACGCCCGAGCGGTACCACTTTCATCACCATGGCGTCGAACTCCTCGCGACTGACGCCAGGTCCCATTTCCTTGTAATGACGGTCCCACTGGCCGGTATCGATCCAACCCATGTTCAGGCTGTTGACCAGGATATTGTCCTTGGGCAGCGACATGCCCAGCGAGCGGGAGAGGGCGATGCAAGATGCGCGGTTAATCACCGAAGGGATGCCGTCGGGCGTTGGAATCACCCCGGCCAGGGCGTTGATTTCGATGATCCGCCCCCAGCGCTGTTCACGCATGAACGGCACCACCGCCTGGACGAAGCGGAAATGCCCCATTTGCAGAATGTTGGCATGTTCGAGGATGACTTCCGGGGTTAGGGTGTCGAGGTTGCCGCCACGGCCTTGACCGGCGTTGTTCACCAATACATCGATCCCGCCCCACGCGTGTGCAACTTCAGCAACAAACGCCTTGACCCCCTCACTGTCCGTCACGTCGACAGCCCGGGCAATCACCGCCTGGGCATGTTCCGCGAGTTGCGTGCCGACTTCGCGGACGTCTGCCTCGCTGCGTGCGCATATCGCTACCCGTGCCCCTTCAGCTGCGAATGCCCGGGCGATGGCCAGACCAATGCCTCGGGAAGCGCCTGTGATGATCACGCGCTTGGCCCTCAAATCAATATTCATGGTGGCTCCTCTTGTTTTTCTTCTGCCGGTTCACTGCCATTTTACCTGCGCGACGTCAGGCGTTCTGTGGGAGTGGCAGGGGCTATTGAAAGCCCAAAGCACAAAAGCGTCAAAGTTTATTTGAACGTTTATCTGTTTTGTGTGCAGTATTTACCGGCGGAACGCCTTTGTTGAAACGATTCTTCACCTTAGCGGGTGTAAAATTCTATATATAGAATCGAAATCTTTATGTGGAATTTTATTTTGTGATCCGTTACGGTGACTTTCAACTGAGGAGGAAAGTGTTTCTGGAAGCGTGCCAGACCTCTTCAGCGGACTGTCCAGGCGAGACATTCAACGATATTGTGGGGTAGCGCATATCGCTGAAGCGACCGTTTGAACGCACATAGCGACTGAAAATAACAATAAAAGGTAGTGTGTATGAATCATAAGACCAAGCAGAGTCGGCTGGTACTGGCTCAAGGTGCGCTTACGCTGATGATGGTTGGCGGCTCTCAAGGCGTCATGGCGCTCTCTTTCGATCTGCCGAACCCTGATTATCGCCTGCGTTGGGACAACACGGTCCGCTACAACCTGGGCATGCGGACTGACAGTCAGGACAGTCGCATCATGAACACGCCGAACTTCGACGAGTCCGACGGCAAGTTCGATAAAGGTGACATTGTTACAAATCGTCTCGATGTGTTGAGCGAACTCGATTTTTCCTACCTCAACGAGTGGGGTGGACGCCTCAGTGGTGCAGGCTGGTTCGACCAGGCCTATAACGATCACGATGTGAAAAGTAACGTACCCGGCTACGCCACCAGCTATCACAACAATCGTTACAGCGATGAAGTGAAGCGCTACATGAACGGCCCGTCGGGAGAGATTCTCGATGCCTTCGTCTGGCGCAACTTCAACATAGGCGATACACCGGTCAACGTGAAAGTCGGTCGTCATACCAACTATTGGGGTGAAAGCCTGTTGTTCGGGGCGCACGCCGTGTCCTACTCCCAGGCACCCAGCGATGGTGTGAAAGCCTCGACCAGCCCGGGTATTGAAACCAAGGAAGTGTTCCTGCCGGTGGGGCAGATTTCGGCCAAGGCCCAGGTCACTGATCACCTATCGGTTGCCGGTCAATACTTCTACGAATGGGAGCCCACGCGCATTCCTTATGGTGGTACTTATTTCGGCGCGGCCGACCCATTGTTCGAAGGGCCGGACCAACTGCCGGTAGCGCCTAACGGAGCGACGTTTCAGCGTCAGGATTCGCGCTTCGGTCGCGATGGCAAAAACTGGGGCGTGATGGCCAAACTCAATGTTGAAGAAGTCGAATCGACATTCGGCGCCTACTATCGCCAGTTCGACGACTACCAGCCTTGGCTGGCCCCGCAGGTCAAGGCAGCGCTGGGTTCGTACCGGGTTGTTTACCCGCGTGGCGTGAAGCTGGCAGGCGTCAGTTTTGCCCGGGTTTTCAACACGGTTGCGGTCGGCTCTGAACTGTCCTACCGCATGAACGGTGCCTTGAATGCCACCGGCGTCAGCGCGCTGGACGACGAAGGCCCGCGCGGCGACACCATTCACTTTATTGCCAACGCTGTTTACGGCGTGCCGCGTAACTTCATTTCGAACAACGCGACCCTCGTTGGTGAGTTTGCCTACAGCCACCTGGATCGCGTGACTGAACACGAAGAGCTCTATAAAGGTGTCGGAAAAGCCGCTTGTACCAATGCCAGAACGCCAGGTATCGCCGGGTCCGGCAGCGAGTCGGATGGCTGCTCCTCGAAAGATTATTATGCAGTCGCGGTCAACTACACTCCGCAGTACATTTCGATCTTCCCATCCTGGGACATGGATGTGCCTCTCACCGTCAACTACGGCCTGCATGGCAACGCACCAACAGCCGGTGGCGGCAGCGAAGGCGCGCTGGCTTACTCCGTCGGCGTCAAACTCACTTATGCCCAGCTGTATGAATTCGGCCTGCGTTATGCCGACACAGCGGCCCAACCGAAGAACCTGGCCAATGGCACCGTCGCCGGTAACGGTAACGTAGGCGGTGAAGACCGCGGCTGGCTGGCTTTTACCTTCAAGACCTCCTTCTGATAAATCAAACAAGAATCGGAGAACGTGTTCATGAAACGTCCACTTGCATTAACTGCCGTCCTGATGAGTTTTGCGACCTGTAGCCTCACAGCCGCCGCTGCTGGCGACGCCTCGGACCTGGGTAAGAGCCTGACGCAGTTTGGAGCGATTCAGGCCGGTAACGCCGATGGCACGATCCCCGCTTACGAGGGCGGCCTTACCACTGCTCCAGCGGGTTTCAAGCCCGACAGCGGATTTTGGGTTGATCCGTTCAAAGATGAAAAGCCACTGTTTCGCATTGACGCCAAAAACGTCGACAAGTATGCGGACAAGCTCAGTGAGGGGCAGAAAACCCTGATCAAGAAATACCCCACTTACTACATCGACATTTACCCAAGCCATCGCACGACTGCCTATCCCAAAGCGGTACTCGATGCCACCGTGCGTAACGCCAGCAGCTGCGCGATCCAGAAAGACGGTCTGGCCGTTGATCCATCTTGCCGTGGCGGCCTGCCGTTCCCGATTCCGAAGACCGGCAACGAAGTGATGTGGAACCAGCAGGTGCGCTACAAGATCGGCACCGGTTACTCGACCACGTCTTCGTCCAATAGCTGGGTAGTCGACGCAAACGGCTCGATCACCAAGACCGCCGAACAGGCGACATTCGAAGAAACCCCGTACTACCAGGTGACTCAAGCGGATCGCGATCCGCTGATGTACGCAAGAGTGTTCTCGCGCAATGACTATCCGGCGCGGCGCTCCGGTGAAGTGGTGGTGCTCACTGACTTCCTCGATCCATTGGCAAAGGCCCGTCGTTCGTTCAGTTATTCCCCAGGTCAGCGCCGGGTGAAACTGGCACCGGAATTTGCCTTTGATACACCCGTTGCCAGCCAGGGTGGCGTGACGCTGTTCGACGAACTGCAAATGTTCTCCGGGAGCCAGGACCGTTTTGACTACAAGCTGGTCGGTCGCAAGGAAATGTACATCCCGTACAACGCCTACAAATTCTACTTCGGCGTCGGCAAGCAGGAAGACCAGTTCATGCCGCATCACGCCAACCCGGCGAATGAGCGTTGGGAGCTGCATCGGGTGTGGGTCGTGGAAGCGACGTTGAAACCGGGTATGCGACACGTCTACAGCAAACGCACTTACTACCTGGATGAAGATACCTTCGGCGTCGGCCTGTATGACGCGTGGGACAAGAGCGGCGCGCTGTATCGCTCGATCTTCCTCAGCGGCGTCCAGCTCTACGACAAAAACATTCCCTACAACGTGAAAAACGTCGTGTATGACTTCAACAAAGGCATGTACGCGTTGCTCAACGATGGTTTGAAAGGCGGCTACAAGTTCATCGACAAACCACTCTCCGAGCGTGACATGAATCCTGAAGCCATTGTGGCTCGGGTCACCCAGCGCTGATGTGATTTCACCTGTCCTGCCTGCCGGTTTGCGCATCAAGCCGGGCAGGCAGAACAGGTGTATTTGCCACGCGGGATGGTTAAGGAATAAAAATAATGACTAGCCCTTGCCCTGCTTCTTTTCTTCTCTGCACTTCGCGCCTGCTTCTGGCTGTCGCGTTGACGGTCGGCGCGAGCTCATTGCTGACAACGCCTGCCTACAGCGCCGTCGCGTCGTCGGCAGACTCGCTCGACGTGCCGGCGCAGCGGGTCGATGAACACCTGCCCGCACCCTTGTTGTCGGTCGCCACAGCGGGCGACGCGATGATTGGCGTCGGCCTTCACGGTTTGATCCAGCGCTCCATCGATGAGGGCCGCACCTGGCAACAGGTCGATAGCCCGGTGTCCAGCGATCTTGTGCAAGTGCGGTTTCGCGACGAGCGTAATGGCTGGATCGTCGGGCACGATGCGGTGGTCATGCACACCACCGATGGCGGTCAAAGCTGGCAAGTGCAACTCGACGGGCGTCGCCTGTTGACCTTGCTTAACGCTTACTACGGCCCTCGCGCTGAACAAGACGATGAAGTCGCCGCCCAGATGCTTAAGGAAGTGGCGATGGCCGCCAGTACCTCGGCGACGCCGGACGTGTTGGCCGCACCCCTTCTCGATGTGATGTTCGATGAGCACGGCAACGGATTTGCCGTGGGTGCGTTTGGCATGTTGTTGCACAGCACGGATGACGGCCAGAACTGGCAGCCATGGATCGAGCGTAGTGACAATGATCGGCGCATGCACCTGTATGGCCTGGCGGAACATGCGGGCACTTTTTACATCGGCGGCGAGCAGGGTTTGCTGCTGCGTCTGGATGGTCAGCAACAACGTTTCGTGAAAATCGATACGCCCTACACCGGCACTTACTTCGGCGTCCGCGCCTTCGACGGGCTGCTGCTGGCGTACGGGCTGCGCGGCAACCTGTTTGCCAGCCGTGATGACGGCCAGCAATGGCAGCCTGTGGCAACCAATCTCAATAGCAGCTTGGTCAGCATTGTCGAGCAGGGTGATGCATTGATCGTCGTGAGCCAGGGTGGGCAACTGGTCAGTGTTGACCGGCAGAGTTTGCAGGTCACCCCGCTGGCAGACGGGCGGGTAGGCGAGGTGTATGCAGCCAGTGCCACCAAACAGGCTGGGAGCCTGCTTGTCACGCGCTTCATTGGCGCCAAGGTCATCGATATCGCCCAGGCCAACTAAAGCCCCCGGCACGATTCCCCTACGAGAAAGAAAAAATGGTCGAGCAAAAATTCAACAGCGGGATGCCAGTGATTGCCAACCTGGAGGACTTTGACAAAAACTCCGGTGGCTGGTTTGAACGGGTCATTTTCCGTCATCGCATGGTGGTCGTCGTTGCCTGCTTGCTCGCCACTGTGGTGTTGGGCTTCTTTGCTACACGGCTTCAGGTGAATGCCAGTTTCGAGAAAATGATTCCCAGCTCCAGCCCGTACATCAAGAATTACCTGGCCTATAAAAACCAGCTACCGGGCCTGGGTAACAGCATTCGCGTAGTGGTTGAAAACAAATCCGGTGATATCTACGACGCCGACTATCTGCTGGCGCTGCAAAAGGTCAACGACACCCTGTACCTGATTCCGGGAATCGACCGCTCCTGGATGAAATCGCTGTGGATGCCCATCGTTCGCTGGAAAGAAGTGACAGAGGAGGGCATTGATGGCGGTGCGGTCATGCCATCGGATTACGACGGCAGTGACAAGTCGATCACGGCCTTGCGCCGCAACATTATGCGCTCCGGGATCATTGGCAACCTGGTGGCGAACGACGGCCAGTCGAGCATGATTGTCGCGCCGCTGCTCGATACCAATCCGCAGACCGGACAACCCCTGGATTACGGTGATTTTTCCAAGCAACTAGAAGCGCAGATTCGCTCGCTGGAAAGTGACAAGGTGGGCATCCACATTGTGGGTTTCAGCAAGCTGGTGGGAGACCTGATCGACGGCCTGTATTCGGTCATGCTGTTCTTTGGCGCATCGGTACTGATCGCCGGGTTGTTCGTCTATTTCTATACCCGCTGCCTGCGCAGTACGTTGCTGCTGGTGAGCGTGGCAGTGGCGGGGGTGGTGTGGTTGCTGGGTTTGATGCAACTCCTCGGCTACGAGCTGGACCCTTACTCCATCCTGGTGCCGTTCCTGATTTTTGCCATCGGGATCTCCCATGGCACGCAAAAAATGAACGGCATTCTTCAGGACATTGGCCGTGGCACCCATAAATACATCGCTGCGCGCTATACCTTCCGCCGCTTGTTTCTCACTGGCTTGACTGCGCTCCTGACCAATATCGTTGGTTTTGCCGTGCTGGTGATCATTGATATTCCGGTGATTCGCGACCTGGCACTGACCACCAGCATTGGCGTCGCCGTGCTGATTTTCACCAAGCTGCTGCTGATTCCGGTGGCGTTGTCGTACCTGGGCGTCAGTAAGAAAGCCGCGCGTATCGCCATCGCCAAAGATCAGGCCGGCGCAGAAAACCGGGGTTTTCTCGGGCGTCTGTGGAGCGGTCTGGATCGCTTCACCGAACGGCCGATGGCCACGGCGGTGATTGCCGTATCGTTGGTGGTGACGCTGATTGGCAGCGTTGTGATGATGCACCTCAAGGTCGGTGATCTGGATCCCGGTGCACCGGAGTTGCGTGCGGATTCGCGCTATAACCGCGATAACGCCTACATTACCAGCCACTACGGACTTTCCAGTGACCAGTTCGTGGTCATCATGAAGACCAACGAAGACAGCTGCCGTCTGTACCAGTCGCTGCAAAGCATGGACAAACTGGCCTGGCGCCTGCGCCAGACGCCAGGCGTACAGACGACCCAGTCGCTGGCCGAAACCGTGCGCATGATCAGCTCCGGCATGGCTGAAGGCAGCCCGAAATGGCTGAGCATCAGCCGTGACCAGGCGATCACCAATTCGGCGGTGGATGCAGCGATGATATCGGCACCGGGGATCACCAACCAGCAGTGCTCGGTCACGCCATTGATCGCCTACCTGGCCGATCACAAAGCGGACACCCTGAGCCGGGTATTGAAGGTCTCTGAAGAATTCGCCAAGGAAAACAACAGTCCCGCTGGCGCTGAACAGCCCGTGGAATTCCTCTTGGCCGCAGGTAATGCCGGCATCGAAGCCGCCACCAACATCGAGGTAGAGAAGGGCATCATCACCATGTACCTGGCGGTGTATGGCGCTACGGCCTTGCTCTGCCTGTTGACCTTCCGTAGTTGGCGCGCAACGTTGGTGGCGCTGATTCCTTTGCTGATGACCACGATCATCTGCAAGGCGCTGATGGTCTGGTTGGGCATCGGCCTGAAAGTGGCGACCTTGCCGGTCATCGCCGTGGGGGTAGGTGTGGGTGTCGACTACGCGTTGTATCTGCTCAGTGTGCAACTGGCGGTACAGGAGCGCGGTGGCAGCTTGGCGGTTGCGTATCGCCGCTCGCTGGACTTCACCGGTCGTGTCGTTGCACTCGTTGGCCTGACCATGGCCGCCGGAGTGATTACCTGGGCCTGGTCGCCGATCAAGTTTCAGGCGGACATGGGCATCCTGCTGACCTTCATGTTCCTGTGGAACATGCTCGGTGCGCTGGTGCTGATCCCGGCCCTCTCGCATTACCTGCTCAACCCAAAAGGCAACTCCAAGGCCGGCGTGACCCTCGATCTGGAGGACGCGCGCGCCCAGCAGGAGCCGCGCAAACCCGCGGCCGGCGCACCTGCACCCCAATTGACTGAGCTCGCCTTACCCCGGCGCGTCCGCTGACTAATAGCCGGGCACAGACCTGGCTGGCAACTGCAAGGAGAGAACAATGTTCGAGTTATTGATGAGTGCCGACATGATGGTTCCGGACCCGGACGGCATGACGGAAATGTTGGTCGACAAGCTCGGCATCTACAAACACGAACGCTGGCGCCAGGCGTTCGATAATCACCCGTACATTGCGCATTTCCTGCGGGTGCACAAATCCCTGGCGGTGTCGCCCACTCGCATCGAACCCCAATGGCACCTGGACCGGCCGAACCCCGGTGATCCGTTGTTCCATGACTTTCTGGAAAGCCTGAAGGATTTCCAGGGGCATCATCGGCCGATGCTCACGCACTCCATCGTGCTGGCCCTGCACGGGGACAAGTTCGACGCGCTGGTCGACAAACTGATGCGTCGTCGCTTGCCGTTTCGCATGGCGCAGCGCACCCCGGAAATGCCCTTCGATCGTTTATGGCTGGGTGCTACTCCCGAGCAACCGTATTACCAACCCACGGTGGATGGCGGTTTGTGCATTGAGATCATGCCGACCGAGCCTTTGCAGATGCCGCCGGAAACCTATCAGTTGCCACCGATGCAGCCGCGCGATCTCAAGCCCGGCGACATGGTCCGCGTCACCGCCCGTGGCTTCCTGGTACGCGACCTCGATGAAACCCTGCGTAAGGTCTCGACCAACCTCGACTGGGAACCGAGCGGGCCGGTCGAGAGCATCGGCAGCGAAGGTTACCGCCGTGCGCGTATGGGTTTCACCGTGCCGAATAGTGCCACCCTCGATGTCCTCGAGGCGACCTACTGGAACACCGACGCCGGCCACTACGTCAATAACTGGGGGCCGGGTCCGTACTACATCCGCATCGGTGTCAACGATCTGGCTGCCAAGGCTGAGGATCTGCGGTCACGCGGCACGCGGTTCCAGTGGATCGAATCCTCAGAGGCCGTCGGCGGCCGTGCGTTGATCAAGATCGACCCACAAGAACTCAATGGCCAGGTCTTCGAGTTCGAGGAGTGCCCTGTATGAGCACAGCGCAAAAACCGCAGCCTCCCATGCTGATCAACGATGCGGTGCGCCTTGAGCGTGATGCCATGGTGGGTTGGGTGATACTGACCCGGCCCCGGCAGATCAACGCCATCAACGACGATATTCGTCAGGGCGTTCCGCAAGCACTGGCGCTGTTGCAGCAAGACCCGGACATTCGCGTGATCGTGATTCGCGGGGAAGGTGAGCGAGGCTTTTGTGCGGGTGCTGATATCAAGGAGCGCCGTGGCCCGGAATCGAGCCTGCAAGTTCGGCAGCGCATGGAACAGGTGCGCTGGATCGAAGCCCTGGACGGCATCAGCAAACCGGTGATCGCTGCTATTCATGGTTATTGCATGGGCGGTGGGTTGGAACTGGTGCTGGCGTGTGACATCCGCTTCGCCGCGCCCGATGCCGTGTTCGCCCTGCCGGAAACCGGCCTGGGGCTGATTCCCGGCGGCGGTGGTACGCAACGGCTTTCCCGAGTGGTTGCACCGGGCCAGGCGTTGGACATGTTGCTTACTGGAGACCGGTTGGGCGCCGAACAAGCGCAGCGCATTGGTCTGGTCAGCCGCCTGGCCAGCGACAACGCCAGCCTGCTGGACGAAGTACGGGCCTTTGCTCAGCGCATCGCCAGCAAACCACCCACCGCATCGGCGTTTGTCAAACAGGCGGCCCGGGCAGCGCTCGACATGGACCTCAAACGTGGCCTGGACCTGGAGCTTGATCTGTTTGCCTTGCTGGCCCCGACCAAGGATGCCCGCGAGGCGGCCCAGGCGTTCAGTGAACGGCGCGAACCGCGGTTTACCGGCGAGTAAAGCGCGACCCAAAACAATAAGGAACAGAGCATGAGCACAGGAAAACTGGCGGGACGAGTGGCCATTATTACCGGCTCCGGTGGTGGCCTGGGCGCTGAGTGCGCACGGGTGCTGGCGTCGCATGGTGCAAGTATTGCGGTGGTCGATATCAATTTCGAGGGGGCCACAGCTGTGGCCCAATCACTCCTCGCCGAGGGGCATCAAGCCTTGGCGATCGCCACCGACGTGTCCTCGGAAGACTCCGTGCGGGCGATGGTTGCTCAGGTTAAACAGCATTTTGGCCGTATCGACATTCTGCACAACAACGCGGCGATCCTGAACGCCGAGCAACGTCAGCTAGACCGCGATTTCGTCAACCTCGACATGCAGGCCTGGGACCGCGCCATCGCCGTCAACCTGCGTGGCGCGGTGCTGTGCACCAAGCATGTGATTCCGGTCATGCTGGAGAACGGCAAGGGCTCGATTATCTTTGCCACCTCGGGTCTGGGCATGCAGGGCGATATGTCCCTGACCGGCTACGCCACCTCCAAGGCGGGGCTGATGATGTTGCCGCGCATGGTCGCCTCGCAATACGGCAAACAAGGCATTCGCGGCAACGCCGTGCAGATCGGCCTGGCACCTTCGGAACACGCCATGCCTGAACCCTTGCTCGACATCCTGCGCGACAACCACTGCACCGCCGAGCTGGGCACGCCCCGGCAGATTGCCGATGTGGTGGCGTTCCTGGCCAGTGACGAATCCTCATTTGTCACGGGCACCACGCTGGTCGCTGATGGTGGTTTCAGCAGCCACACCCCCTCCCTGGTGGCGATGCGCGCGCTGTTTGCGCAGATGGGCCGCACCGGCATGTAACCCTTGCCCGGCGCATCCCGTGCGGTGCGCCGCGGCTGATCTTTGCCGCCATAGCCGCCGCGCGCCGCTGTGGTTGAACTCGACTTGGAATTAATTGATGAACCAGAACCAAAATGCGAGCACTACGGATTTTGATGTGATCATCGTCGGCGGTGGCACCAATGGCCTTTCGGCCGGCTGCTACCTGGGCCTGGAAGGCAAGAAGGTGCTGGTTCTGGAGGCATTGGATAAGGTCGGCGGGATGGCCTCCTCGGGTTACTTGATACCTGAAGCGCCGCAGCATCTGGTTCATCCCTGCGCCCTGGACATGATGTCGATGCGCGTGCATTCCCATGTGCCAGCGGAGCTGGGACTTGATCGACACGGTTTCAAATCGATAGAGCTTGCGCCGGGGTATGTGTACCTGCATCCGGATGGCCAATCTCTGATCTTCTGGCGCGATCGCGAAAAAACCGCCGCCGAGATCCGCCGGTTCAGCAGCAAGGATGCCGAGGCGTTTCTGCAGTTCATGAAAGTCATCGACATGTTCCTCGATATCGCGCTGCCGATGATGCGTGTCGACCCGGCCAAAACAAACCTCGGCGTGAAACTGAAAATGCTTGGCACCGCCATCAAACACAAAGCGCTGAAACCCGAGCTGATGGCGCTGATGACAGGCTCCGCGTTGCAGGCGGCACGTGAGCGCTTCGAGCATCCGGTGACCATTTCCGCAATGTGCGCACTCACTGGCCTGGCGGGGGACATCAGCGCCGATGGCGGTGGCATCTATTACGCCTTGCTCGGTTTCCTCCATCGTTTTGGCGTGGGCCGGGTATTGGGTGGCATGCAGCAGTTGAGCAATGCCATGCAGACTCGACTGGAAGAGCTGGGCGGGCAAGTGCTGGTGTCGGCCAGCGTCAGTGAAATCGTTGCCAGGGACGGTCTGGTCAAAGGCGTGAAACTGGTTGATGGTCGTCAGTTCACCGCACGTGCGGTCATTGCCGGCTGCCACCCCAAGCCGGCGTTGGACATGGTTACTCGTGGTGAAATCCCTCAACACCTGCTGACCCGTATCGCCATGGCACCTGCTAACGGCAAGGGGTCGGGACCATTGAAGGTGGATGTTGCCCTGCGTGGGCAGATTTCTTTGCCGCGTTTTGCTGCCATTCGCGGCGACGGCGTGGATTTGCGTAAAACCGTCATGCTGATCGGCACCGAAGAAGCCGTGCTGGAAAACTTCGCCGCCTGCGCCCGTGGTGAGGTACCGAAGTTGCCCTATATCACCGTGGCCGCGCCGAGTGCGGCCGACCCGTCACAAGCGCCAGCCGGGCAAGATGTGTTGTACATCTATCCGCCGGTAATGCCGGTCAATCCCAATGAAGGTTGGGACGCGCTGCGTGAGCGGGTGGCCGACCAGGTGCAGGAACAGCTGTATGACTACATCGATGGGATCGAGGGGCAGGTGATTGGTCGACACATCGAGGCGGCTCCGGATTTTACTGCGCGCTTGAACACGGTGAATGGCTGCGTGGTGCATATCGACACCACCTCGATGCGCTCGAGCACCATGCGCCCGGCGTATGGATTGGGCGGCGATACCTTGCCGGTGGCGGGACTGTATTTAGGGAGTGCCGGCATTCATCCGGGCGGTGGGGTAAACGGCATGGCCGGGCGGTTGGCGGCCAAGCGGGTGAGCAAGTATTTGCGTAAAAAGGCTGACTAAAGCGGGTCGCTGATTCCAAGCCCCACAGAGAACCCACTGTGGGAGCGAGCCTGCTCGCGAAGAGGGAGTGTCAGTCGACATAAATGTGGGCAGACCCTCCGCCTTCGCGAGCAGGCTCGCTACCACAGGGAAAGCTCATTGGGCGAGAGTGTGTGAACGGTGCTTAAACGCCGTCGACGTGTTTTTCTGCACCCAGCGAAATACTCGCCAGCACAAAATCCGCCGAATACTGCCGCCAAGTCGCCATGCCTTGCTCCGAGTCCGTATCCAGTCCGGCAAGCGCCGACATCGAATAGCGGTTGGTGAACCAGCCAGTAGTCACCAGCGAAGCGCTGGCCAACAACAGGCGCGGATTGATGCCTGCGCGAAAATCACCACTGGCCGCCCCCCGCAACAGAATCGCGTCGAGCTTGGCGATCAGCTTCGGCGCCATTTCCAGAAAATGGTTGCGAGGTGTTTCGTGGGTGTCATGGTAGCGAATGCCTTCCAGCGCCAGGCTGCCGAGGAAGGGGTCCAGACGGTACTGGTCAAAAAAATGGTTGAGCACGGCGCGCATCGCCACTGGCGGTGAAAGTTCTTCGACATTGAGGTTGACCAGCTCGGACATGATGTTGTCCGAAGACTCATCCAGTACTGCTACAAACAGACCTTCCTTGGAGTTGTAGTAGTGGTAGACCAGCTGCTTGGTGACGCCGGCTTCCCGGGCAATTTCTTCCACGCGCGCACCGGCCAGGCCTTTTCTGGCGAACTCCACGCGCGCTGCCGCGAGCAGGCGATTCATCGTATTGCGTTTGCCCTGTTCGCCACCTTCGCCTGCCTTTACCGCCACCTCGTCCTCCTCATGCCAGTTTTGGCCAGGTTATTCACACCTTGAAGCATTTCCCCGGGGGCCTTCGTTTGACCCCGAGTCAAACGAATCGGACTACCGGCGCAGACACAACCACATACCATGGGTCGGCAGCCGGACAATCTTGGTGTGCAAGAAGAATAAAAACAAGACAGGAGCTCCTGATGAGCAACGAAAGCGCAGCACTGGACCTGGCAACCGCATACTCCGCCGTGTCGGAAATGTATCGCGGCACCGACCTGGATATTCACGCGGTGTGCCGCGAGCAACGGTTGAAATCGCCCATCTATGAAGGCGACTTCATCACCCAGTTTGGCGTGCCGACCAATGCCGGCACCCAGCAGGGCACTCGCCCGACCTTCGCCTTGTTCAAATACCAGGATGTAATGACTGTTCTGCGCGACGGTGCGACCTATACCAGCGGTTTTATTGCCGAAGGTCTTGGAGCGTTTTTCGATGGTTTGATCATTCTTGCCATGGACGGTGACGAGCACCGCAAAGTGCGTGCCTTGTTGCAACCGGCGTTCATGCCGGAGACCGTGAACAAGTGGCGCCCACAGATCGACCAGGTCATCCGTGAGGATTACATCCGGCCGATGTTGCCGGCGAAGAAGGCCGACTTGATGAAGTTCGGCCTCGAGCTGCCGATTCGCGTCATGTACGCCCTGATGGGCTTCCCCTCGGATGAGCCCTCCAAGTACAAGCAATACGCTGCGTGGGCCTTGGCCATTGTCGGCGGCAACCAGATTGACCCGAGCAAGATGGTTGAAGCGCGACGTCAGGCCGGCATCGCCGTAAAAGGGCTGTACGACGCACTGGCCGAAGTTGTCGTGCAACGTCGTGCCGAGGGCAGCCAGGGGGATGATGTGGTCGGGCGTTTGCTGCGCGCGGAATACGAAGGGCGCACGCTGGATGACCACGAGGTGATCACCTTCACTCGCTCGCTGTTGCCAGCCGCGGGCGAAACCACTACGCGCATGTTTGGCTCGGTAATGACTTTGCTCCTGACCACGCCCGGCTTGCTGGAACGCGTCAAGGCCGACCGCTCATTGATCGGCAAGCTGATGGACGAAACCACGCGCTTTGAACCAGTGGCCACTTTCAAGGTGCGCGAAACCGCCCGGGAAGTGGAATTTCACGGTGTGACAATTCCCAAGGGGTCGTTCGTCCAGTGCATGGTGGTGTCCGCCAACCGTGACGAAGATGCGTTTGAAAACCCTGAGGTATTCGACATTGATCGCAAGCCAAAACCCTCCTTTGGTTTTGGCTTCGGCCCGCACATGTGCATCGGTCAGTTCGTCGCCAAAGTGGAGATCAACTGCGCGGTCAACGCAATCCTCGACCTCCTCCCTAACTTGCGCCTCGACCCGAGCCAACCCGTCCCGCAAATCGGCGGCGCGCAGTTGCGTGGCGTGTCCACGCTCCCGGTGATCTGGGACTGAGCCACGCAGCAATCCCGTTTCCCTGCCTCAACAAAAACAACAGAGGGCATTATGAGAACGTTTAAAACCATTCCAGAACGCGGTGATTTCGGCTTTCAACAACTGGTTGGGCCGCACAAGGTCACCGGGGCTTCGATGTCAGCCGAACGCGGCTTCTTCGGCCTGCACCTGAGCAAAAGTTCGCCGTTCGGATCTGTGCGCGATGAGCAAGGCAATATCTATTCCTTCGTCCGCTCGCTGATGGCGCCCAATGGCACGCCGAATCCGACCAAGTTCTTCTACCTGAACAACCATGTCGATAACGTCAACCTGCGCATGGATCAAGAAAAAATGGCCCGTCAGGCACTGACACCGCTGCCGGTGCACAGCCTGGAAGGCGATGTCGCACGTTGGGCCAGCCAACCGGGTGAAGCCGGTAACGCTTGGGAAATAACGGCCAGCAGCGAACGCCTGACCTGGAAGGAAGAAGGCCTGTTTCACCTCGAAGGCCGACTGCTTGGCCCAGGTTTGCAGTGGTACCTGCCAGGCGTGGAATGGGGCACCTTCTATGTTTCTCAGTTGTGGGACATCGCCGGTGTCTGCGAGGGGCTTCCGGTGAAAGGCGCCATGGCGCTGGACCAGTTCTACATGGCCGAAGGCGGCGCCATTCACTTCAAGAAAGACCTGGTGGTGAACAACAACAAGCATGTGATCTGGTGGTCCTTCGTCACCGTTTATAAAGACGGCACCTGGGATACCGGTTCTTTCATGGTCGGTCACGACCACTTGGGTTACGCCATTTTCAACAATGAAAAAGGCGAAGTGCGGGTGACCACCGATATCGAAGGACACACCGAGCACAAGGACGGCAGCTACTTCCTCAAGTCCGCGAAAATTGTGCTTGAAGGCGAGGAAGCGTGGGAGTTCCTGCCGGACGAGAAGGGCGAGATGATCGACTTCGTCGGCGGCTTCCCGATCACAGCGCAGCAGGAAGGCCGTTGGCGCCGGGTGGGCGATACCCGCGAGCCGTCTCACTGGCTGGGCTGGGGCGAATCGGACCGGCGTAACGGCTCGGCCCGGAACGTTCCAGGCAAGGACCTGTAAACCCCTTTGGGAGCGAGCCTGCTCGCGAAAAAACCTGAACTCACCGCGGGGCTTCAGACTTGGCGCGTTATCGTTCACGAACATCGCGAGCAGGCTCGCTCCCACAATGGGCCTCCACTAATAACAACAATAAGGAATCACCATGAAATTCCGTGACAAAGTCGTGCTGGTCACCGGTGCCGGTCGAGGCATGGGTCGCGCCATTGCCCTGGCCTATGCCCGAGAGGGCGCCAAGGTGGTGGTGTCGGCACGCACCGCTCGATACGGTGAAGAAACGATCGCACAGATCAAGGCCCTGGGCGCGCAAGCCTGTCTGGTCGGTGGCGACATCGCCGACCGCGAGGCGATCAAGTCAATGGTGCAAGGTGGTTTAGAGCATTTTGGTGGCCTGGATATCGTGGTGCATTGCGCCGCCGACACCAGCCACGGGCTGATCGCCGAAATGGCCGATGACACCTTTGATCACATCGTTCGCAGCAATATTCAGTCGCTGTTCTGGCTGGCCAAGGACAGCGCGCCATACCTGTCCAAAGCGGTCGACAAAGGCCGGCTGATTTTCATCTCGTCCGGCGAAGCCAACCGTAAATACACCCCTCGACTGATTGCCTATGGTTCCAGCAAAGCCTTCATGAATGCCTTCGCCCGTGGCCTGGCGGTGGAATTCGGCGCCATGAACATACTGGTCAACGTCGTCGAGCCTGGACTGATCGGTACTGACCACATGCTCGAAACCCTTGGCAATGAACTGCCGCATAAACTCGCTGCACATTTCCCGGTAGGGCGTTTGGGCGAGTCGGCCGACATTGCCAACGCCGTGCTGTTTCTGACCTCCAACGAGGCTTCCTATATCACCGGCACTTCGCTGCTGGTGGATGGCGGTGCCACCATGATCGCGCTGCCCAAAGTCGAAGAAATCCTCAAGGGCCATTAATCAAGTCGCACGTGCGCGATGGGAGTCAGGTCATGACATCGGATACACGCAGTAGCAGCACCACAGCAAACGCTGGCAGTGATTTTTCCGAGTTCAAGCGCGGCTGGCGCGTGGTTGTCCTAGGCCTGTTTGGCATCTGCACCAGCATTACCGCTGCGTTGCTGTACGCCTTCGGCACACTGGTGATTCCGCTGGAGCAGGCGTTCGGCTGGAGCCGTGGCGACTTGCAGGCCTCCATTACCTTTCTATTCGCCGGGGTGGCGATTTCCACGCAACTGGTCGGATGGCTGTACCGTCGTTTCGGCCTGCGCCGGGTGGCGATTGTTTCGATTGTGCTGCAGATCGTCGGTTACTTTGCGATCACGCGGATTCAGGGTTCAATCGGCTGGTTGTACCTGGCGTTTTTCAGCATGCCGATTATCTGTGCCGGGACCATTGCGATCACGTGGACGCAACTGGTCAACTTTTGGTTCGAGCGTAACCGTGGACTGGCGCTGGCCGTGATTCTCTGTGGCACCGGGCTGATGGCGATGATTCTGCCACCCTTGTTGTCGCGGCTGATTGCCGCCTACGGTTGGCAAGCCGGGTTTATTGCATTGGGGGCGATGCCGTTGCTGTTTACGCTGCCCTTGTCATTGATGTGGCTGCGTATGCCGGCACTACTCGCCGGTCCTGACACGACGACGCAAAAGGAACTTCCGGAGCTGTCCGGCATGTCCTTCAAACAAGCATTGCGCTCAGGGATGTACTGGGGCTTTAACGTCGCGTTGATATTGTCGGTGTCGTTGACCGTCGGCATGGTCACCAACATGGTGCCGATGCTGCAAAGCAAGGGCCTGAGTGCGCAGCAAGCCAGCCAGATCTTCAGCACCTTTGGTATTTCCATCATCGGCGGGCGTTTGTTGGTGGGTTATCTGTTGGACCGCTATTCACCTTCGGTGGTGGCCGCCGTGAGCCTGGCGCTACCCGCATTGGGCTGCGCGATCTTTCTTTTTGGCGGTGCGCAGAACACACCGCTGCTGGTGCTGGCGACCCTGTGCATCGGCGCCAGTGCCGGAGCTGAGTTCGATCTGGCGGCATTCCTGATGGCGCGCTATTTCGGCTTGAAGGACTACGCGCGGATATTTGGTCTGCACCTGTGCCTGATCACCATTGTCTCCGGTCTGGTACCCATGCTGTTCGGCCATCTCTATGACCTGTACGGCAGCTATTCCGCTGTGCTGGTGTGCTGTTTCTGCTGCGCCATTATCGGCCCGACCATTCTGCTATGGTTGAGGATGGAGCCAAAATTCCTCGCCCGTCAGCAAAACCTCCAGCTACGACCACATGTCTGAACCCACTTGAGGATGAACGTGAAATGAGCATGGACAAACACACCATCAAGCACTTTCTGCACGGGCAGATCAACTGCTGGAACCGAGGCGATAAAGACGGCTTTTTCGCTCACTACCGCAGCGTCTCGCCCAACGGCTTGAGTATCGAATACGTCGGCAAGCCGCAGGCTGATGCATGGCAGGTGCTGGAAGGCATGTGGGCGCAGCAGCAACCGAAGATTCGCGTCGAAGTGCGCCAGTGCATCGTCAATGGCAATGAAGCGGCGTGCCATCACCTGAACGCCTTTCGCGAGCAGGACGGTGGCATCGAAACGATCGAGTTGTATCGGTTCGAAGATGGAAAGTTGTCCGTGCGTTACTTCATCAACCAGTAATCGTTGTGCACAGCCTTGTCAGCAAGGTTGTGCGCACCCAGGACTAAACGCCGTCGGTGGAGCAGGACAGCTGCTGCCATTGCTCGATTTCCGCGAGCATCCTGTTGAGCTTGTCGCTGACCTGCTGATAAGCGTCGGAGCCCGCCAGGTAACGCAACGGTGGATGTTCGCTGTTGGCCAGGTGCACCAGCGCATCGCCCAGTTTCGCCGGGTTGCCGGTTTGCTGATGGTTGTAGGTGGCCGAAGCGCCTTTGACCTTGGCGGTGAATGCAGCGTAATCCTCCAACCCGCGTGTACCGAAGACTGCTGAGCTGGAATCGAGGAAGTCCGTACGGAAAACCCCGGGCTCCACCAGCGTGACTTTGATCCCGAACTGCGCCACTTCCTGGGCCAGGGATTCGGAGAAACCTTCCACAGCAAATTTAGACGCGCAGTACAGCGCCGCACCGCCCATCCCGACCACGCCACCCATTGAAGACACGTTGAATACCCGGCCGTTGCGTTGCTGGCGCATGACGGGCAGCACAGCGCGGCAGACGTTGAACACACCAAACACGTTGGTCGCGAATTGCTGGTCGGCGTCGCTGGCGAAATTGTCTTCAAACGGCGCCAGTTGTCCATAACCGGCGTTGTTGACCAGAACATCGATGTGGCCGAAACGCGCAACGGCTGTTTCTACGGCAGCCAGTGCCTGGGCTTCGTTGGTCACATCCAGGGCCACGGCCAGCACATGTTCGCCGTACTCGGCGAAGACAGTTTCCAGCGCTTCGATACGCCGGGCGCTGACCACCACGCGGTCACCGTCTGCCAATGCTGCCTTGGCAATAGCGGCACCCAAACCTCGGGCCGCACCGGTAATAAACCAGACTTTGTTCATTGCATCGCTCCAGTCGTTGTGCAAAAAAATGCCGCGTCAGCTCTGAGGCGGGCGCGGCAGCGTGCGTGAAAGATCAGCGCGGCGCTCAGTCGCGGTTGGCCGCTTCCCAGGCTTTCAGGTCGAATCCGTCAGCGGCGGCCTCGACCGCCGTCAGCTTGGGGGCGCGGGCGAGAATCTTGCGCGCCGCCATGTGATCGCCCATGCGATTGCAGGATTCCACGGCCACCAGACGGTCATCGCGAAAGCACAGCACTGACGCTTGATGTTCTTCGACTGAACCGAGCACGACGGTACTGTCATAGCCATGGGAGAGACCGGCAATCTGCAGCTTCAAGTTGCCTTGATCAGTCCAGAACCAGGGGAGGGCGCTATAGGGCGCCGGTTTGCCCATCAATCGTGCGGCCACGGCGCGGGCCTGGTCGACGGCGTTCTGCACCGACTCGAGGCGGGTGTGCAACTCATTGTTTTGGAGGCACGGGAAGCTGGCGACATCCCCCACTGCGGAAATTTGTGGGTCAGAGGTCAGAAGACTGGCATCCACCTTGATGCCGTTCTCGATGTCCAGACCGGCTTCAGTCGCCAGTTGTGCATTGGGGATCACACCGATACCAAACACCACCAGGTCAGCTGGGAGCGCACGTCCATCACCTGTTTGCACCGCGCACACATTGCCGTTGTCGCCGTCGATGCGGCTCAAGCCTTGGCGAAAGTCAAAATGCACACCCCAGGCTTCATGTGCCTGGCGAAACAGCTCGGACATCTCCCGCGAAACGGCGCGGGCCATGGGACGCTCGCCCAGCTCCACTACGTGCACGTTAGCCCCTAGGGCAGCGGCCACTGCCGCGAACTCGAGGCCGATAAACCCGGCACCAATCACCACCACGTTGCGCGCTTCTTTAGCCAGCGGCGCCAGCGAGTCGGCATCGGCTTTGGTTTTGATACCGAACACTTGCGGCAGCTCTGCGCCGGGAACCGGCAGGGGGCGGTTGTGGGCTCCCGTCGCCAGCACCAAGTGGTCGTAACTGACGGCAGCACCCGAGGCCAACACCACGCGTCGGTTCAAGCGGTCGATCGCGGTCGCCTGGTCATGCAGTAGTTCAATGCGCTGGGTGGTGTAGAAATCAGCAGGACGAAACAGCAGATTGGTCGCCTGGATCTTGCCAAGCAGATAGGCCTTGGACAATGGCGGGCGCTGGTAGGGCAGGCCTGGCTCATCGCCGATCAGGGTGATGCGCCCGTCATAGCCTTCCTGACGCAGAGAGGCAGCGACCTGAAATCCGGCCTGGCCAGCACCGACGATAACGACTGAGGCGAGGGTCATGGGAGCTCCTTCAAGCGCATTCAGAATTGCGATGACGGCAGGTGCAGAACCATCCCGTCCATGTCTTCGCTGATGATCATTTGGCAGCTCAAGCGACTGCTGTCACGGCGTTCGAAAGCGTACTCGAGCATGTCGTTCTCCATGCCTTCCGCCGCTTGCACCTTGCCCAGCCAGGCCTCGTCGACATAGGTGTGGCAGGTGGCGCAACTGCAGGCACCACCGCAGTCGGCAGAAATACCCGGCACCGAGGCGAAGGTCGCGGCTTGCATCACCGATTGGCCGATGTCGCCTTTGACCTGATGGGCGGTGCCGTTGTGTTCAATAAACGTCAATGTGGGCATGTTCTGCTCCGATTCTTGTTGGGGGGCTCAGGATTGGCTGGGAATGGTTTGCGCATTGAAGCGCGGCACGCGGCCCAGGGTCAGTAGCAACAGCGGACCGATGATGCAGCAGGCGGCGCTGTAAACCAGCATCGCGTTATACGAACCAGTGCGCGCCAGCATGTACGCGAAGAGCAGCGGCGCCAGCGCCGAGGCCACGGTATTCAGGCCTTGATGCACGCCGAACAGGCGGCCGTATTCGCGCAAGCCGAAGTAGCGGGCAATCAGGAACGCGGCAATATCGAACTCCGCCCCGGCGCCGAAACCAACCAGCACCGCCGCCAGCATCAGCGGGGCAAATTCGGTGGTCGGGCTCAGGTAGATGAAACAACCGACGGCAGGCAGCACCAAGCTGATCGCAGACACAATCGGCGGCCACAGACGATCGAGCAGATAGCCGATAAGCATGCGGCCGAAGATCAGCGAAATACCAAAGCAGCTGAAGATGGTGGCCGCGTCCCCGGCGGACAGACCTCGGGCTTGCAGCATGGGCACGGTGCTGGTGACCATGCCGACAATCGAAGAAATCACCAAGCTGAGCGCCAGGTTGCAGGTCCAGAATTTCAGCGAGCCCATACCTTCACGAAAAGACATGCCGGGCAATTGCTCCAGCGCATGACAGTCGTCACGCTGACCTGCAACAGTGGGTAGCTTGAACCACAGCAGAATGAGCGGCAGCAGCACCAACAGGTTGAGCAGCGCGAGAATCACGAAGGCCGCGCGCCAGTCCCATTGCTCAATACCCCACGCCATCAGGCGAGGAATGGTGGCCGCGGTGACGCCGGTCCCCGACAAACCAATGGCCAGCGCCAGGCCGCGATTGCTGTCGAACCAAAGGCTTATCAGTTGGGTCCAGGTCACCGCCAGCGCGCCCATGCCAACGATGGGCAGCAAGGCAAAGGCGATGTACATCGACCAGATCGATTGGGTCAGTTGCGTGGTCGCCAGGTAGCCGAGTGACAACAGCAGTAGGGAAATAACCGTCACGCGCTTCATGCCGTAGCGCAGGTTAAACCAGCCCACCAACTGCAATGACACCACCGCGCCGCCAAACAAAAAGGTAATGCAGGCTTGCAGTTCACTTTTGCTCCAGCCAAAGGCATCGCCGAGTGGCACCACCAGTGTGCCGAAGCCATAGAGCAGGGCAGCGTTGATGCTGATCGCCACTCCGGCGACCGACAAAATCAGGATTTTCCAGCTTTGGCGGAATTCGCGTAGATCGATTGCCGCTTCGTTTCTAGACGGGTGCATGAAGTTGGCTTCCTTATAGGTTTTGTTGAGCCAAGCACTGCTACAAGTGGTGATGTGGACCACCGCCAGCAGATTCTTTGAACAGAATCTGGTTTTTTAATCAGAATAAAATCAGAAATTCGGCTTTGTCCAGCGTAGCTATCTGACTAACGGACAAACGATTTTCATACGTTGCACCCACTGTTGAATCACTCTGAAGCCAGCCGTGTTCAACATCCTGCTGCGATTCACCCGTTTTGATGCCAAGGCAGTGACTAGCGACAGCGGATGAGTCTCAGCATATCCGCGTTAAAAATTAATTGCACATAAAATAAATAAGTGTTCATAATTTACAGAAGCTGAACCTGATAAAGGAGAAAAAAATGAGTTCAGAAAAAGCGCAATTCAAAGCGGTGGCCGACCGAAGCCGCTGCTGTGGTTATGGTTTGTGTGCTGCGATTTGCCCCAGCCTGTACAAGCTTGATGCCGATGGCATGGTGTACCTCGACGACGCCCGTGTGCCGCCGGAGTTGGAGGAGGAGGCTCGTGAGGGTGCGGCCGCCTGCCCCGCGGAGGCCATCTGGCTTGAGCCCATCACCCCGGATGACGACGCTGTTTGATGGCGTGAGCGTCAGACGCAACGTGATTACCACTGAGGTGAGGATGTGCTAATGGGTCGATTACCAAACAAAGTCGCGCTGATAACCGGAACAGGCGGCGGCCAGGGCAGGGCTGCAGCGCTGCGTTTTGCCCGCGAAGGGGCAATTGTGGTGGGTTGCGATTTCAACGCCGAAGGTCACGAGGAGACTGCAGCGTTGATGCAGGCCGAGGGCTTTACCCTGTACGGCTCGGCACCCGTGGACTTGGGCGATCACGAACAGGCCAAGGCCTGGATCGATGCTGCCGTGGCTGAACACGGGCGCATCGACATTCTCTACAACAACGCTTCCGCCGCACGTTTCGGGCTGGTCAGCGAACTGTCGATCGAAGATTGGCAGTACACCATGCGCAATGAAATCGACCTGCTGTTCTATACGACCAAATATGCCTGGCACCACTTGGCCGAACAGCGCGGGGTGATCATCAACGTATCGTCCACCGCCGCCTGGGGTGGCTCGAAAGTTGCCGGGATTTCCGCGCATTCAGCCGCCAAGGGCGCTGTAGTGTCCTTCACTCGCCAGTTGGCGGTAGAAGGAGCGCCGTTCGGTATCCGTGCGGTCAGTTTGAGCCCGGGATTTGTCGCGACGCCTGGCACTCGGCCGTTTCTGGAAGACCCCAAGATGCGTGCCATGTTGCTGGATGGCGTATTGATGGATCGCCCCGGTGAACCCGAGGAAGTGGTGGCGATGGCGGTCTTTGTCGCCTCGGATGAAGCTTCATTCATTACCGGTTCGGACTTCGTCATCGATGGCGGGTTACTCGCGATCTAGCACGCGCGGCGCCCCGGCAGGGGCTACCGGCATCCTTTCATCTCGAACAATAACAAGGTGAATAACGTGGACATCATCGGTATCGGTTACATGGGCTTTGAGACCCCCAATCTCGAAGCGTGGCGTGAGTATGGCCCGCAGGTGATGGGTTTTGGCATCGGCAAGAACCCCGAGAGTGACCCCGATTCGCTGTACTTCAAGATCGACGATCGCCGCCACCGCTTCGCTTTTCATCCAGGCAAGGTGGACCGCATTGTCTACATCGGGTGGGAAGCGGTGGGGCGCATGGCGTTCGAGGACGGTATCAAAAAGCTCGCGGCCGCCAATGTCGACTTCACCCGCGGTGATGCGCAACTGTGCGAAAAGCGTGGCGTGCGTGAATTAGTGCGTTTTCGTGACCCGGTGGGGTATCAGCACGAATTGTTTTACGGGCAAAAATGGCTGCCGCGCTCGTTCCAGCCGGGACGTCCGCACAGTGGTTTCCTTGCCGACGAACGAGGCGCCGGTCATGTGGTGCTGATCACCCCGGACTACACGCCGGAACTGGAAGACTTCCTGCTTAACGTCATGGGTTTCAGCTGGTATGGCGCCGGTGCCGGCAAAGGGCGAACCGGTTTCTTCCGCTCCAAACTCAACCATCACACCAGTCATGACATCGCGTATGGCCACGGGCCAGGCCGCATGGGCGTGCAACATGTCGGGCTGTTTGTGCGCAACGTGCGTGATGTCGGTGAGACCTACGACATCGTGCGTCAGCGTGAACTGCCGATGATGATGACCCTCGGCCAACACGCACAGGACCCACACTTGTCGTTCTACCATTTCAATCCGTCCGGGTTCGCCTTCGAGACCATTGCTGAAATCGAGCCATGGCAAGGCGATCCCTACGAGCTGAATCCGGAAAAGCTCAGCCTGTGGGGCCACGAAATGGTCGGGCCAATTCTCGGTGCCAGCGTCAAGACACCGGAAGAAGTGCTCGACGCCGAGTACCTGCCGACGTACCTGGCCAAGCGCTGATATGCGCCTGGCACGGGTCGAGGTGGCCGGGCAGTCGTTCTGGGCGTTGCTGGATGCGCAAACTGACCGCCTGCGGCGTATTGATGCGCCGTTCACCCACTGGGCCGGGCTTGGGGCGGATCTTGCGCCAGACGCCCTGGACCTGAGTGGCGAATGGTTGCCGTTTTCGGCTGCGCGCTTGCTTGCGCCGCTGGAACCGGGCAGTCGGGTTTTTGGTGTGGGCCTCAATTACCTCAGCCACCTCAAGCGTCTGGGCAGTGAGGCGCCGGCGCACCCGCTGGCCTACATGAAACCTGAGTCCGCGCTGATCGGTGCCTATGACCCGATCGATTATTCGCCGCTGACCACCCAGCTTGATTACGAGGTGGAACTGGTCGCCGTGGTGGGCCGCCCTTTGCTGGATGAACCCCATGCCAGCGCTTGCCTGCTGGGGTACACCGTGGGCAATGACATCAGCGCGCGGGATGCCGGCAAGCAGATAGGTCGTCTTGACCTGTTGACCCAGAAAGCCATGGACCGCACCACGCCAGTGGGGCCTTGGATTGTCACCGCCGACGAGCTGGGCATTACGGGGCAACCGACACTGGATATGCGCCTGAGCGTAAACGACGAAGTGCGCCAGCAGGACAATACGCGGCAGATGATTTTTCCCCTGGACGAGTTGCTCAATTATCTGGATGCACGCATCAGTCTGCGTCCTGGCGATCTGGTGTTCACTGGCTCAACCCACGGTGTAGGGCTGGAAAGCGGGCGTTTCCTGCAGCCGGGTGATCGGGTCGAGGCTGAAATCGAAGGCATCGGCCAACTGCGCAATTCTATCGCTCAGCCGCGGCAGCTCAGCCCTTCGCGGGCGATGGGGCGACTGGGTCAGCCGCTGGACAAATAATTCCCTGATTTTGACTGGCGTAGCCGCTGAGGAGTGATGATGAGCGAGGGGTCGGCGTGGGCGCCGTTTCGCAACGAAGCGTTCCGCGGCTTATGGCTGGCAGCCGCAGTGGTCAACATGGCTATCTGGATGCAGACGGTAGCCGCGGCGTGGATCATGACCACATTGACGACCTCGGCAGCCATGGTCTCTCTGGTGCAAACCGCCGTGACTCTGCCGGTGTTCCTGTTTGCCTTTCCCGGTGGGGTGATTGCCGATCGGGTGGACCGTCGCAGTTGGCTGATCATTACCCAGTGCATGATGCTGTTCGCCGCACTGGTGTTGTGTGGGCTGGCGTACAGCGCGCACCTGGAAACCTGGGGCTTGCTGGCGTTTACCTTTGTGCTCGGTACCGGCAGTGCGCTGGGCATGTCGGCGTGGATGGTGACCATGGTCGGTGTACTGCCCCGCGACCAAGTGCCGGCCGCAGTGTCCTTGAACGGAATTTCCATCAATGCCACCCGCGCTTTGGGCCCCGCGCTGGCGGGTGCACTGATTGCGTACTGGAACACGACCTCGGTATTTCTGTTAATCGCGCTGTGTATGTTCGCGGTCCTGCTCTTCCTCTTTCGTATCGCGCCCAACCCGCCCACCGTGGGCTTGCCACCGGAAACCATGACCGGCGGCATGCGCAGTGGCCTGCGCTACATCCGGCATTCAGCGGTCCTGTTCAGCGCCATGAAGCAGGTTCTGGTGTTCACCATGAGTGCCAGCGCTTTGTGGGCCTTGATGCCACTTGTGGCCAAGCAGGAATTGGGAATGGACGCCGGTGGTTATGGCTTGCTCATGGCATTTCTTGGCGCCGGTGCAGTGTTGGCTGCGCTCAGCTTGCCGCGGCTGTATCGCGTATTGGGCATGCGTCATCTGCTGGTTTGCGGCGCCATCTCCTTTGCCCTCGCCACTCTCACTGCCGCGCTATCCAACAACCGCTATGCGGTCTGCGCGATGATGCTGCTGGCCGGGTTCGGCTGGATGGCGGTCAACGCGACCATTTCAACGGTGGTGCAAACCTATGCCGCCAACTGGGTGCGCGCACGGGTCGCTTCGGTCTATGTGTTGATCCTGATGGGCGCGATGGCAGCCGGAGGTGCGATATGGGGGGCATTGGCCGAATACCTGGGGTTGACCCAGAGCTTGCTGCTCTCGACACTGTTGTTGCTGGTCGGTATCGCGCTGACCCGCAATGGCCATGTGGAGCTGGGCCAGGAAGCAGACTTTGCCGAGGTTCAGTTGACCGACACACTCCAGCTGGCCAGTTCGGTGTCCCATTCCGATGGACCGGTATCCGTGGAGATTGTGTATCAGGTGGCGGCGCCAGACCGCGATGAATTTGTGGCCGCCGTATACGCGGTGGGCAAGGCGCGACGGCGCAACGGCGCGCAAAACTGGCGTTTGTACCGCGACATGGCGGACCCGCAACTCTATAGCGAGCGATTTATTGTCGAGTCCTGGCTGGAATACTTGCGCCAACAGGTTCGCGTGACCCAGGCTGACCATGCCCAAGAGCGTCTCATCGAGCGTTATCGTCGCGAAGATCTGCAAACCCGCCGTTTGATCTACCAACCGCCAGTGAAACTAACTGGCTGAAGTGATCAAGTAATTCCCAGATAAAACTTTTACGGCGCCAATCATTCTCAGGCTAGAATGGCGCCACTCTAAAGTTACTGGATCGGGCATGGAACTCACTGACGTCAACGACAGCAGCAAATCAGCCGGCGCAACCCTCGTCAAGCCTGTTTCCAACGCCATACGCATCTTGCGCTATCTCAGTCAGGTGGGTACGCCGGAACGTTCAGTGGACATCGCCCGGCAACTGAAAATCAACCCCAGCACCTGCTTCAACATCCTGCGCACGCTGGTGCAAGAGGAGGTGGTCGATTTCAGTGCTCTTTCCAAGCGTTACACCGTGGGCCTGGGCCTGGCGCGTCTGGTCGAACAATTGGTTACCCAGGGTCATCGCGTACAGATGGCCAAACCGCTGTTGCAGAACCTGGCTGCGCGCCAGCGGGTGACCATCACCCTGTGGCGAAAAATGAGCCCTGACCGCATCGTCATTGTCAGCTCCGCTGCCAGCCCGACCGATGTGCGCATCGACATGGCCGAGGGTCAGCGCCTGCCGATTCTGATGGGCGCCAGCGGCCGGTTGTTCGCTACGCAGATCGACCTCGACGATCCGGAAGTACAGAGCAGTTTCGAGACGATTCGCTGGGCACAGCCGCTGTCGCTGGAGGTCTATCGCGAAGAAGTGAGAGAAGCCGCCGAGCGCGGTTGGGCAATGGACGACGGACATTTTTCGGGGGGGATTCTGGCCATTGCGGCGCCGGTCTTCTCGCCGACCAACAGCATCGATTTTACCGTATCAGCGGTGATGTTCCGTGGGCAACGGGACGAAGAGGGCCTTGCCGAACTGGGCAAGGCGCTGATCGAGTTCTGTAGCGAAGTGGCCGGCGTACTCTACTGAGACGCGCCGTTACTCGCGAACCAGTAGCAGGCTGCCCCCCAGCGGGCCGCCGCCGGCTGCCACCGTACTGACGCGGTGTTCGCGGGTTTGCCGGCCTTCGGCACGGCCCCACAGTTGCAGGCAGGCTTCATGCACGTAACCCAGGCCGTGGGTGCGTCCGCCAGACAGCTGCCCGCCATTGGTATTGATGGGCAAGCTGCCCTCCAGTGCGATGCGCGTGCCACCCTCGACGAACGCACCACTTTCCCCGGTGGGGCACAGGCCCAGGGCTTCAAGCCAGATCAGGGTCAAGATCGAAAATCCGTCATACAACTGCGCAGATTCAACATCCTGCGGGGTGTAGTCGGTGCGTGCCCACATCATCTCTCCGACATCGAAGGCGGCCATTTTGGTCAGGGAGATCTGATCCCACGACCAGGGCTGGTTCAACGCTGCGCCCATGGCCTCGATGCGGATCGGTTTGTTCGGCAGGTCCTGGGCGATATCGCGACGGGACAGGATGATGGCGGTGGACGCATCGCAATGCACGTCGCAGTCGAACATGCGCAGAGGCGTTGAAATCATCCGCGATGCCATGTAGTCGTCCATGCTCATCGGCGTGCGGTACAGCGCCTTGGGATTGCGCATGGCGTTCTGGCGACAAGTAAGGGCTATTTGCGCCAGTTGCTCCGGTCGGGTGCCGTACTCATGGAAGTGACGCTGAGCGTACAACGCCATCAGATTGATGCCCGATTGCACATTGAACGGGGTAAACCACTGCCAGGCGTAGCTGCTGTCGCGACCCTGGGTTTTGTTGGTCAGTGCGCCGGCCTGTTTGTTGACCATGCGCGCCGACGCTTCGGTGATGGTGCGGAACACCAGTACGTGCTTGCACAGGCCCGCCGCAATCGCCATGGCCCCGTTGATCACACCGGTGAGCGGGCCGGGCCCTTCATAACCGCCACCGAACCAGTTGACGTTGAGCCCAAGGGCGCTCTTCAGCGCACTGGGGCCGACCGGTGAAAACGGGTCGCCATTGTTGTTGTCGCCCGGCCAGCAGGCCACGCCGTCAATGTCGCTGCGTTGCAGGCCGGCGTCCGCAATGGCTTCTAGGCAGGCATCCAGGGTCAGGCGCATCGCTGACTTGTGAGAGGGTCGCCCGACTTCCGATTGGCCGATGCCGGTGATGGCTACGTCTTTCTCATAACGATGATCGAACATCACTGATCCTTCTCGAACAGAGGCAACCACACATCCTCGACATTGAGGAAGCTGACCCGTACCGGCATGTCGATCTGCACATCCGTGACCGGCATGCCCACCACGTTGCTCACGAACTGCAAGCCGGGTTGTTCGACCAGCTCGATGATTGCCACCACATAGGGCACCTCCAAGTCGGGGGGCCACGGTTGGAAGTTGATGGTGTAACTCAGCACTTTGCCCTTGCCGGACACCGCTTGCGGCGCCACGTCAAAGCTTGCGCAATGCGGACAAAGCGGGGCGGGCGGGTGGAAATACCGGTTGCAGGCCGCGCAGCGATGAACGAGCAGTTCGCCCTGTTGACCGCCTTGCCAGAAGGCGCGGTTGTCGGCGTTGAGTGCAGGCAGTTTTCTAGGCATCAGCGGTCCGCAGGTGAGTGTTTGACTTGAAGTCATACGGTATCATTTGTACATATTTTCTAAAAGTGTCATATATTCATCCCGACAAAGGCGCGAATCGACCGTTCTCGCCGTAAAACAACAACAAGAGGATTTCGCGATGTCCCAATCACTATTGGACAAGAGGGTAGTCGTCACCGGCGGGTTTGGTGCCCTCGGCAGCGCACTTGGCAAATTTCTACTGGCGCGTGGCGCCCGGGTTGCACTGCTGGATCGCAACGAGGCCCCAGCTGCCTTGCTGGATACGGAAAACCTGCTGTGCCTGGGCGGTGTCGACCTGACCTCGAGCGAGTCGGCCAGCGCTGCGTTCGAGCAGGTCGCGGCGTATTTGGGGGGCATCGACGGATTGGTCAATGTCGCGGGCGGTTTTGCCTGGGAGACCGTCGAAGGCGGCAGCCTGCTGACCTGGGATCGGCTTTACCAGATGAACGTGCGTACCGCCGTAGTCAGTTCCCAGTCTGCGTTGGCGCACCTGCTGGATTCCAAGGCAGGGCGTATCGTCAACATTGGCGCGCTGGCCTCGGTCAAAGCCGCAACCGGTATGGGGGCATATGCCGCCTCCAAGGCCGGTGTCGCCCGATTGACCCAAGCCCTGGCTGAAGAGTTGAAAGATCGTGGCGTGACGGTTAACGCCGTGCTGCCAAGCATCATTGATACCCCCGCCAACCGTGCCGACATGCCTGATGCCGACAGCAGCCGCTGGGTAACTCCGCAGGCGTTGGCGGCGGTGGTGGCGTTTCTGTTATCCGACGAAGCCGCAGCGGTAACCGGTGCGCTGCTACCCGTGAGTGGCCGCGTATGAGACTGGTGACGTATACCGACGCCGAAGGTTTTGACCGCGCGGGTGCATTGCTCAATCGGGACCAGCAGGTACTCGATCTGCAAAATGCCTACCGCTTGCTGGAAGGTCGCGACAGTGTGGCATTGAGCGGCATTCTGGCGCTGGTGGAGGCCGGTGAACCGGCGCTGGAGTTGGCCCGTTCACTGGTCGCTAAGGCACCCTCGGCGGCAGTGCTGGAGCGTGCCAGCGTGAAGCTGCGCGCACCGATTCAGCCGCCCCCGCAGATGCGCGACTGTTCCTGCTTCGAATTGCATCTGCGCCAGAGCTTCGCGGCGGCCCGTCGCGCCCGTGCGCTACGTACCGAAGACCCGGAAGCCACTTTGAAAGCGATGAACACCCGCGCCGACGACCGGGTCATCGAGACTTTCAACAAGCAGCCCATCTACTACAAGGGCAACCGTTTCGCGGTCATAGGCATCGATGACGAGTTCCAATGGCCAAGTTTCAGTCGGGCGATGGATTTCGAACTGGAGTTCGGTTGCTACATCGGCAAGCGCGGCAAGGACATCAGCCGTGAAGCGGCCCGTGCCCATATCGTCGGTTACACCATCTTTAACGACATGAGTGCGCGCGACGCCCAGGCCCTGGAAATGCCCGGCATGCTCGGCCCGGCCAAGAGCAAAGATTTTGATACGGCCAACATCATGGGACCCTGCCTAGTGACAGCCGATGAACTGGGTGATCCCTATGACCTGAATATGGTTGCCCGGGTCAATGGAGAGGAGTGGGGGCGCGGTAATACCCGTGATATGCGCTGGAGTTTCGAAGACGTGATTGCCCACGTGTCCCGCTCGGAAACCCTGTACCCCGGTGAGTTTCTTGGCTCCGGCACGGTCGGAAACGGCTGCGGCCTTGAGCAATTGCGTTATTTGAAGCCTGGCGATGTGGTTGAACTGGAGATCGACGGCATTGGTGTGCTGCGTACTCAAGCGGGCAAGGCATCGAGCAAGGATTAACGCATACGTGAATGACGGAAGAATTCACTTACAAGTACAAAGTGAATTCTATGTACATAAATAGAGAAAGTGTCTTATATTTTGCTGCGACTACTGTCGTGACGCTCTGATCAGGAGGCAATCATGCTAACAAGAACAAGCCCCGTATTGTCTGATGGAACCAAGGTCTCGGACCTCATCTATCCCTCTAGCCGTGAAGTACAAATGCGCGTGTTGTCTGACCGCGAAATCTACGAGCTGGAGATGGAAAAAATCTTCGGCAAGATCTGGGTACTCCTGGGTCACGAGTCGGAGATCCCCAATTCCGGGGACTTCATGGTCCGCGACCTGGGCTCCGACTCGGTCATTGTTGCCCGTGGCAAAGAGGGTGAGGTGTTTGTAAACCTCAATGTGTGCCCGCACCGCGGCATGCGCATCAGCACCGCCGATTGCGGCAACACGCAAATTCATAAATGCATCTATCACGGCTGGGCCTTCCGCCCGAATGGCGACTTTGTCGGCTCACCCGTCGAGCGTGAATGCATGCACGGCAAGATGCTGCCCAAAGAAGAACTGGGCCTGAAAAAGGCACGGGTCACACTGTATGGCGGCCTGGTATTTGCCACCTGGAATATTGATGGACCATCGTTCGACGAATTCCTGGGCGATGCCAAGTGGTATTACGACATGCTCTTCTGCCGCTCCGACAAGGGCATGGAAGTACTCGGCCCACCGCAGCGCTTTATCGTTAACGCCAACTGGAAGACGGCTGGTGAGCAATCGGCGGCTGACGGTTTCCACACACTGACCTTGCACCGTTGGCTGGGCGAAGTGGGCAATTACGCCAAGAAAGGCGAGGGTGAAACAGCCGACCTCAGCCCGGAAATGATCGGCGTTGAGATCAGCTCGCCCCATGGCCATGCCCTGCGCTGCATCGACCTGGCGCGCAAGATCAAACGCCTGACCGGCCTCGATCCAGCAGAGCTGAGTGTGCAGCAAAAGCTCGAAGCATTGCCGCCTGCCGGCATGACCGCCGACATGGTCGAACAGCTGGCACGCAATCTCACCGAAGATCAGTTGAAAGTGCTCACCAGCATGCCGCCGCAAGTCGGTGGGATGTTCCCGAATATTCTTTTCGGTTTTGTCTACATTCCGCAGCCGGATGGCACTGTCGTCGGTTCGATGACCCTGCACGCTTACGTACCGCAAGGTCCGGACAAGCTCGAGTTCGTCAACTGGGTGTTTGCCGAGAAAGACGCTTCCCCGGAACTGCGCGACAAGATGCTCAAGCAAACCATCCAGCTGTTCGGCACGTCCGGCATGGTTGAGCAGGATGATTCCGACACTTGGCCGCACATGACCCTGGCCGCCAAAGGCGCGATGGGACGCAAGAGCACGATGAAGTACCAGGCGGTCTTTGAAACGGGCGCACCGGAGGGCTGGCCTGGCCCGGGCATCGTCAACGAAGGCTTTACCAAGGACGATACCCAGTGGCACTGGTGGTTGTACTGGCATGAGCTGATGACTGCATCGGACGACCAGTAAGCGTCCGTCACGCCTGGTTTGATCGCGGCCCTCGCGGGCCGCCATCGCTGTTATCAGCATTCACAAGAATAAAAGTGAGGGAATGACTCATGGCTCAGGTTCAACAACGCGGTGTGGAGGATATCCAGCCGGGTTCCCCAGTCGGTACCAAGCGAGTACCGGTGGGTTCGCCGATTTACAACGATGTGGTGACCTTCCTCTACGAGGAGGCCACGCTGCTCGACCAGATTCGCCTGCAGGAGTGGGCTGAACGCCTGGACACCGACCTGGTGTACACCGTGCCGCTGCGCCAGACGCGCTTGGCCGCCGAGTTAAAAACCACCATCGTGCGCAGCGTTCAGCATTACCACGATGACTACCGCTCGATCATGGGCCGAATCCTGCGCCTGTCTGGCAAAAGCGCCTGGGCGGAAGACCCTCCCTCGCGTACCCGGCGTCTGGTGACCAACGTGTTTGTCGAAGAAACCGACAAGAGCGATGAGTTCGTGGTGACCAGTTATCTGCTACTGACCCGCAGCCGGTTCAAAGACCACCACGTCGACATCATCAGTGGTGAGCGGCGTGATGTGCTGCGCCTGAGTGAGGCAGGATTCAAGCTGGCGCGGCGCGAAGTCATCATCGACCAGGCGGTGCTCGGAACCCCCAATCTGGCGGTCTTCCTCTAGTTCGTATCGGCGGTCTGGGTTGAACCCGGATCGCCGTGCCTTAACAGCATTGGCCGCATTGCTCTTGACGCAAGAGCGGATTGACTAGTGCCGTTGTCTCAGCCATTCCTGATCCAGGGCGCACAATTTCAGCTGTTCATGACTGAAGTCCAGGGTCGAGCCCTTCATGCGCAATGCCTGCTCCGCGCGTTCGGGTTGTTGGCTGTAACAAAGAGCGGTGGTGGCGGCGTGAATCTGCTCGTCGAGGTTGTACGCGCGCCCCATGGAAATCAGGGTGCAGCGGCGCAGTAAAAGTGCCGCTTCGGCAGCTTCTTCATTGAGGGTATTCAGTGCCCAGCGTGCCATGCCTTCGCGAAGGTTAATGCCGCAATAAGGTGAAGGTCCTTCGATCAGGGTGCCGTTGACTTCCCAGGTCAGGTCTTCATTGCCGTCCCGTATCAACGTAGCGCGAGTGCGGTTGGCGATGCGCTGGCCGATGTTGATGTCATAACGGCGCTGGTGGGTACCTCGTGCGGCAGCGGCGACGGCAAGGCCCGTCAGGTCCAGCAGATGGGTGCATTGATGACTGGCATCGGTCTGCCGGGTGACGGAGTGGGCTATCCGGTCCAGTTTCATACCCAGCAACTGCTGTAATTGATCGCAAGCCTGCGGACACAAGGAATAAGGGTAGCGCAGCGCTTCACCGCCAATGGCGGTGACTTCACCTTCATGGTGGCAGACCCAGACACGGAAGTGATGGAAGTCGTCCTCCAGGGTGGCGCGGACTTCACCCGTGCCATTGCCGGGATGAGCAACGATGTCCACGCGCCGACGAAATACACTCATCCTCAATATCCTTGTTCCAGTACTGTTCTGGCTGACGAAATCAGCTATATTTGAACACTATAACCAATAATGTTCACTAAAAAACAAGAAATGGAGTGGCTATGGCACTGCTAAACGAACAGGTCGCGTTGATTACCGGTGCAGGTGGCGGAATAGGCCGCGGCATCGCGCTGAACTTTGCCAAAGAGGGCGCTGCCGTGGTGGTCGCCGAGCTGGATGTCACCAGTGGCGAGGCCGTAGTCGCCGAACTTAAAGCGCTGGGTGCCCAAGCGGTGTTCATCAAGACTGACGTGTGCAGCAAGGCCGATATCGAAGCCGCCGTGCAATTGGCCGTTGATCAGTTTGGTGGGCTGGACATTCTGGTCAACAACGCATTTGCGCCAACGCCCAATGTTCTTCTGGAAGAGAAGACCGATGCAATGCTGGAGAAAACCCTTGGTTCTACAGTGTGGGCGGCCTGGTGGGCGATGAAGGCCGCGCTGCCCCACATGAAAGCGCGGGGTGGCGGCAAGATTATCAACTTCTACTCCATCGATATCGAGATCGGCGCCTGGTTGCATGGCGACTACAACACGGCGAAGGCCGCGATTGTGGGGCTGACTCGCAGCGCTGCCTCTGAATGGGGGCGGTTCAACATTCGAACCAATGCCATCGCACCTACCGCGATGGGCGCCACCTTCCACAAACTTGCCGAGGAAAACCCGGGCTTTGCCGAAATGTCCGCTTCAATGCGTCCACTGGGCCGCTGTGGCGAACCTGAAGCCGACATTGGCCCGGTGGTGGTATTCCTAGCGTCGGAGATGTCGCGCTTTATCACCGGCGAAACCATTCACGTCGACGGAGGCCTGCATCTACCCGGTTACAACTCCCGACCAAAGGGCATTCCCGTGCGCGAGTATTGATTTCAACCGATTAATGCAGGAGCGAGCAAGCTCGCTTCTGCAAAGGCGATACCAGACCGAAGAGACGCGAAAGCCCGCTTCAAAGCGGGCTTTCGACGTTGGATGGCCGACACATGCAGGTAGGTCAGTTACTTTTTGGACACTACGATCGAAGTGGTTTCCAGATCCCAGGTGGTGTCAGTTTTACCTTCATCACGCAGCAGATACTTCAACACCCGACCCTGTGGGTTTTTCGGCAAGCTGCTGCGAAACTCGATATAGCGCGGCAAGGCGTAGTAGGGCACCGAGTCGGTGGCCCAATGGAACAGTTGCTCCGGCTCAAGCGTGACGCCTTCATGCAGCACGGCAGTCACCTTCACATCATCCTCGCCTTTATCTGACGGCACGGCATGCACCGCCACTTCGGCCAGTGCCGGGTGAGAAGCAAAGGCTGCTTCCATTTCAAAGCTGGAAATGTTCTCCCCCCTGCGACGCATATAGTCCTTCTTGCGGTCGACAAAATAGAAGAAGCCATCATCATCGAATTTGCCAACGTCGCCGGTGTGGAACCACATATTGCGCATCAGCTTCTGGGTATCCTCCGGACGACGCCAGTAGCCTTGGAACATGATGTCTGGACGGAGAGGGCGCACCACGATTTCGCCAGCGGAGTTGGGCGGCACTTCTTGATCGAGGTCGTCGACGATTCTGACGTCAAAATCCGCAATTCGTTTACCCGACGAGCCGGGCGCGGCGTATTCCCCGGCAGCCAGCGAAGTGATAACGCAGGCTTCGGTCAAGCCATAGCCGTTGCCGCCGACCAGCCTGGTGCCGAAGCGCTCGCGCCAGATCTTCTTGGTGTCTTCGGTGTAAGGGTTGCCACGGGCGGTATGGATCTGCCCGACGCAGCGCAACATCGCTTCGTTATCTGGCGCCTGGGCGAGGAGGCCGCCCATGCCGCCCAGGATCGAGGCAATGGTCGCGCCCGAGCGCTCCACTTCAGGCCAGAAATTCGAGACCGAGAATCGCGCAAGAATGGCGGCGCGCGCGCCCACCAGAATGCTGGCAATAATCGACACACACAGCGCGTTCATGTGAAACAGGGGTAGGGGCGTAATGGTCACGTCGTCGGCACTGGCCGGGCCGGCGCGAAGTTGCAGGCGCGCCAGATTGCACATGAAGTTGTAGCTGATCATGCAGCCCTTGGAAGGGCCCGTTGTACCCGAGGTGTAAATCAGGCAGGCAAGGTCTGAAGGTTGCGGTTTATTGACGAGTGGGGTGGCGTCATGGCCACGCCATTCATCAAGTGGCGCAATGCGAATCGGGCAATCAGGTACCGCCTCAAGGGTGCCACGGTGAAGAATGTGGTGGACGTCCCGCAGCTGTGCAGCGAGCGGGGTGATGCGTGGCAGGTAGGCTGCTTCGCAAATCACCACCGAGGTGCCGGTATCGGCGATCTGATGGCGAAGAAACTCGCCCTTGAGCGCGGTGTTGATCGGCACACTCACAGCGCAGAGCTTGTTGATGGCCAGCCAGGTGGTGACGGCATCGATGTTGTTGTCCAGCATCGTCAGCACGGTTTCACCGGCTTTGACGCCCAGGGTGGCCAGTGCGTTGGCCATCTTGGTCGAGAGTGAGTCAACCTGAGCATATGTGTATAACTCACCACTGAAATCCAGCAATATTTTGTCTGGATGCCTTGCTACCGCACGATCTAACGCATCAATGACAGTGTCTCGTTCTCCCACTGCCCAGGTGTCTGGATTTCCACTGCTGCCCATCAATTTTCTCCTTTTAGGCACCCATACCGATCGGGCCGCCTGATTTTATTTTGAAGAGAGAATTCGATTCTAAATACAAACTACGCAAATGTCTTTAGCTAAAAGTTGAACATATAGTGTTATTTATGCACAGATCCTGTGGTAACGTTGCACAATTCTTACTCTTCATGAGCCCGTCACTCCATGCCAAAAGCCGCATCCAAGAAAGCAGACGCGCCTGCGCCGGCACCCAGGTCCAAAAAAAATGCGGCGCCTGATGCAGGAGCGAGCCCGGTTAAACCCGTAGAACGCCGTGCTGCCGCCAACTCTGTTGCAGGCACCAAGGTCAAGCCGAATCGCCGTTCCGAAGAAACCATTGCCAACATCCTTAAAGCCACTGAAGAAGTCGTGCTGATGTCTGGCGCGGATCGTATTTCAATCCTGGATGTGTGCCAGGTAGCGGGTGTTTCCCGTGGCACCTTTTATCGCTATTTCGCCTCGCAAGAAGACTTGTTGGATACCTTTTCGCGCCACAAGCGCGAGAGTTTTCACAGCTCGCTGTCCCAGGAACTCGGTCACATCAGTGATCCGGAAGCGCGCTTGAACGCGCTGTTTGCCTATCTCGACAACTACCTGGAGCAAAGTCGGGCGCGCCGTCTTCTGGTGGTTGCTCCCGACTACGCACTGGGCTTCTTCCGACGAATTTTCCACGATTCGATCGTGCGTTTTCAGGATGGCCTGGGCATCGTTTTCGACGATTGGGACGAACGCCTCGGAGTGCGTCTTGATCGTGAACTGATCTGCGAAATGATCATTCGGTACGTGTTGAGCGAAATTCTCGTGCCAGAAGCCGCAGGGCGTCGATTATTCCCGGTCCGGGTGAAAAAACTCCTGGGCGCGCTGATCATGGGGTCTACCTCGCGCACACGCCGCTGACGTTCAAGCACTGCCCATCACGCTATCCAAAGCCCCCGTATATCGGGGGCTTTGCGTTTCCGTACGCTAATTTTTCCCCGCCTGCATTCCACTCTTTTTCGAGACTGGCTCAAAATTTTGGACCCCTATAAGCATTTTTCGACGCGGGTTGAAGGCTCTGGGTCAGGCGTCTTCGTGCGTCGATAAAATAAATTGAACAGTATTTTGATTTCTGCTCAATTTAATCTTAAGCTCTGATCTTGGCAGTGAGCCGTCGGCTTCCCCTTCTCGTGGCTACTTGAACCAGGTCACGTGAAGGCACCGCACAAATAACCAACAAAAAGTGCCAACTTCGAGGTACCTAGACATGCTTATCGATCTTCACGCCCACGCACCGCACCCTGGCTATTACAACCAGCACCCTCACTGGGGGCCGTTCTTCGAGCAGCACGCCGATGGCGATATCAAGCTGCGTGTTGGTGACTGGATTCTCGGTCTTGGCTCGCCAGAGCGTAAGGCTGCCGTGCGTTCCGGCAAGGGTCCCAAGCTTGAAGAGTATTTTGCTCGCTGGGCTGATCCGAAAGTGCGTTTGGCTGGCATGGACGCGGCGGGGCAAAACCTGCAGGTGGTTTCCGTTCCGTCCCACTGCTACATGTACTGGACCGAAGCCGAATTCGCCGTCCCGTTCGCCCGTACCGTCAACGAGACGCTGGCGGAATACTGCTCTGCAGCCCCTGATCGCTTGATGTTCTGGGCTCACGTGCCTTTGAATGCGCCAGAAGCGGCGGCGGCTGAATTGCGCTACGCCTGCACCGTACTGGGTGCCAAGGGTCTGGTCGCTGGCGGCGCCAACTTCGGCGGCCTGGAGTTTGATTCGCCGGAACTCGACGTGGTGTGGAAAACCCTCTGCGACCTGGATCTGCCGATGTTTATTCACGGCTACAACCAGTCGGTCACCTGGGGCAAGAACGCCAACGACGACCGCTACGAAACCACCGCTATCGTGGGCATGCAGTACGACGAAAGCCGTTGTTTCTGGAACCTGATTTGCGGTGGCGTACTGGATCGCTTCCCTGACCTGAAGGTGTACATCACCCATGGTGGCGGCTATGTCCCGTACCAGCTCGGTCGTCTGGCCAAGACCAACGAGAACCTCGACGTCAAATACAACAAAAAGCCGCTGCTCGAGTACATGAAAAACTTCTACTTCGACGTAGAGCTGCATGAAGTACCGATGCGCCAGGCCTTGGTCGATATCATCGGTGCAGACCATGTGCTCTACGGCAGCAACTTTGGCGGTAGCGATGCCGTGCGTCACGACCTGACGCATGGCCTGAAGTTGTCCGACGCCGATTTGCGCAAGATTCGCTATGAAAACGCATGCCGCTTGCTGCACATCGATCCTGCCAAGTTGGGCAAGGTAGGTGCCTGATGAAACTGGCGCGATGTGAGTATTTTGAAACGGGCGTTTTTTGGGCGGTGGTCGATGTCGCCCAAGATCAGGTGACGCCGATTTCCGGCAATTTCAAAGACTGGGCGCCTGGCGTGGCTGCCGGACGCGGCATCAGTTCGTTGCGTTTCGCCGGCCCAGCGCTGCCACTCTCAAAAGTTCGTCTGTTGCCACCGATAGAGCCCGTCAACCGGGTGGTCGTGGCAGGCGCCAATTACGCCAAGCATTTGGTGGAGTTTGGATTGAGTGCGCCGTCCCAGCCAGTCGCCTTTCTCAAGGCCTATGGCGCGCTGATTGGCGCCAATGACCCGATCCGCTTTCCACCGTTGACTGAAGAGCTCGATCACGAAGTTGAATTGGTAGCGGTCATCGGCACTGACGAGATTGACCTGGAAAACCCGCTTGCTTGCGTGCTCGGTTACACCGTCGGCAATGACGTCAGCGCTCGAGACCTGCAGCGTAGCGGGCCGGCGGGTATTGGCATGGATCTGTTCGCAGCCAAAAGCCAGGATCAAACCACCGGACTTGGTCCCTGGATCGTCACGAAAGATGAATTTCCGCAAGGGTCACCGACGCTGCGCCTGACCTTGAAAGTCAATGGCGAAACGCGCCAGGACGGCTCCACCGGCGAAATGACCTGGGGTGTTGATCATCTGATCCGCTTTGTCCAGCAGCGCTCGAGTTTTGCCTGTGGCGATGTGTTGTTCACGGGGTCGCCGGCGGGAGTGGGGATGGGCACCGGTCTGTTCCTTAAGGAAGGCGATGTGGTCGAAGCCAGCGTCGAAGGCATTGGCACGTTGCGCAATGTGGTCAGTAAAAAGAACCGCGCCTAATCGAGAGCCAAACATGAACGCCAATAAAGAAAAAGTAGTCGTCGTCGGTGCGGGTCTGATGGGCACCGGTATTGCGCATGCGTTCGCCAGCTCAGGTTTCAGCACGGTGTTGGTCGACACCAATGCCGCTTCCCTGACAAGCGCCAGGGCGAGCATCGAAAAAATCCTCGCCGATGGCGTGCGCCTGGGCAAAGTCAGCGAAGAAAAAGCCCAGCAATCGTTGGCCAATCTGCTGACCTGCAGCGACTTGAGTGAAGCGGCGAGTGGTGCCAATTGGCTGGTAGAGACGGTCTCCGAGCAGTTGGCAGTGAAGAAGGCGGTGCTCGCGCAGGCGGCGCCACTGCTGGCGCCGGACGCGATTATCGCGACCAATACGTCGGCCCTCAGCGTGACCGAAATTGCGGCGTCAGTTGAGTGTGCAGATCGTGTGATCGGCATGCACTTCTTCAACCCCGTGCACAAAATGAAACTGGTGGAGCTCGTGCGGGGGTTGGCGACCAGTGATGAGGTGGTGGCGCGCACTCGCACCCTCTGCGAGCAGATTGGCAAAACCTCGATCATCGTCAACGAATCGCCAGGACTGACCACCAGTCGCATGTCTGCCCTATTGGGTAACGAGGCGATGTGGATGCTGCAGGAAGGCACCGCGACCGCCGAAGACATCGACACGGCACTGCGTCTGGGCTTCAACCATCCGATGGGCCCGTTGGAACTGGGTGACCTGACCGGTTGGGATACCCGGCTGTCTGTTCTGCGCTATCTGCACCAGACCCTGGGTGAGAAATTCAGGCCGTGCCCTTTGATCATCAAAATGGTTGCTGCCGGGCGGCTGGGGCGCAAGTCAGGGCAGGGGGTTTACCGCTACGAAGAGGGTAAACAGGTTCCGGGTTCAGGGCTCAAGGCGAGTGCGCTATGAAGGATATCGTCATTGTTGATGCGGTCCGCACGCCAATCGGTAAGTTCCGAGGCAGCCTGGCCGGCGTACGCGCCGATCACCTTGGGTCGCTGGTAATCAGTCGTTTGCTGGAGCGGGCCGATGTGTCGCCCACGCTGATCGATGACGTGATCTTCGGCAATGTCACGCAAATTGGTGAGCAGTCCGCCAACATTGCCCGCACGGCCTTGCTCGGTGCCGGTTGGCCGGTCACCGTGCCTGGGCTGACTATCGACCGTAAATGTGGTTCGGGCGAAGTGGCCGTGCATTTGGCCGTTGGTGCTATCGCGGCGGGCTCCGCTGATATCGTGGTGGCGGGTGGCGCGGAAAACATGAGCCGCGTGCCCATGGGCAGTAACCGTGAAATCCACGGCGAGGCGTTTGGCTGGATGGCAGCGCAACGCTATGAACTGACCAGTCAGGGCGAGGCTGCTGAACGTATCGCCGACAAATGGGCGCTCAGTCGCGATGCGCTGGATGATTTCGCTTTTGCCAGCCATCAGCGCGCTGCCGCGGCGTCCGATGCCGGTTATTTCGATAATGAAATAGTGCCGGTTGCGGTCGAGGAGATACGTGAGCAGGTGCTGACGGAGCCAGTTGCTGTGTTGCGCTACGACGAAACCATTCGCCGTGATACATCGCGGGAAAAACTGTCGACGCTTAAAACCAGTTTTCGTCCGGACACCGGTCGAATCACCGCTGGCAACTCGTCACAGATCTCCGACGGAGCAGCGGCATTGCTGTTAATGAGTGCCGAAACCGCGAAAAAACTCGGGCTCAGGGCTCGAGCGCGGATTGTGGCGTTCACAACCGTCGGTTCCGATCCGACATTAATGCTCACCGGCCCGATTGCTGCCACTCAAAAGGTGTTGAGCCAGGCTGGGCTGAACATCAACGACATCGACTTGTTCGAGGTCAATGAAGCGTTTGCCTCGGTGCCGCTAGCCTGGATGCAGGAGACAGGTGTGTCGCACGACAAGTTGAACGTCAACGGTGGCGCTATTGCCCTCGGTCATCCATTGGGCGCCAGTGGTGCGCGATTGATGACCACCTTGTTGAACGAGCTTGAACGCCGAGGCGGGCGTTTTGGCTTGCAAGCCATTTGCTGCGCCGGCGGTATGGGTACGGCGACCATCATCGAACGGCTCGATTGAGATGGCACGTCTACCGCTGATCCCGCTGGATGCCATGCCGTCTGCGTTGCAAGACGCGGTAGAGCGGGGCAGGCGCAGTCGCATGCTCAGTTCAACGACGCCGGTGCAGGTCTGGGCTCACCGACCCAAGGTAGCCCTGGCCTGGCTGGGTTTGATGGAGAGCCTGCACAGCGACAGCCTGCTTGATGAGCGTTTGCGCGAGTTGGTGCGGCTGAAAATCGCCAGCATCACCACTTGCCAGGCCTGCCAACTGGCGCGCAAGTCTGACGCAGTGACGGAAGAGGATATTGCGTGCATGGCCACAGACAGCGAGGCCTTCACGCCAGCCGAACGTGCCGCGTTGCGTTATGCCGAGTTGTTTGCCAGCGATTACCTGGAGATCGACGACACGCATTTCGTGCGACTCGGGGAGTTTTTCTCCGACGCCCAAGTGGCAGAGCTGGGGCTGTACTGCGCCCTGATGTTGGCGGGTGGCCGCATGACACTGGTGCAGCAGGCCTACTGACACGTCTCGCAGCACAAATAGTTAATCGAAATATTAATAAGTGTCCAATACAGATCTGGTCAGGCCTATTATCAGGCGGAAGGTATGGCCTTCAGCAGCTGCCTGACAAAAAATAATGACAAAAATAGCGGAGACGATTATGTCCACACCGGCGCAGAACGACCTGACAAAGGCTTTCACCGACGTAGCCAGTAATTATCGCGGTACCAGCGATATCGACCTGCACGCGACTTACCGCGATATGCGCGCCAATTCGCCTGTGCTGAAAGGCAACTTCATGGCGAGTCTGGGCGTGCCGTCGATTGCCGGCCTGGATGCCAACCGGCCAACCTTCACACTGTTCAAATACGACGATGTCATGGCGGTCATGCGTGACGCCGGCACCTTTACCAGCGGTTTTATCGCCGAGGGGCTGGGGGCGTTTTTCGATGGTTTGATCCTTACCGCAATGGACGGGGATGCTCACAAGAACATCCGTAACCTGCTGCAACCGGTATTCATGCCCGAGACGGTGAATCGCTGGAAGGAAACCAAGATCGATCGGGTGATTCGCGAGGAGTATCTCAAGCCGATGGTGCCGGCCAAGGGCGCCGACCTGATGGACTTTGCCCTGTATTTTCCGATCCGGGTGATTTACTCGTTGATCGGCTTTCCCGAGGATCGTCCCGAGCAGATCGAGCAGTACGCGGCCTGGGCGCTGGCCATCCTGGCGGGCCCGCAAGTCGATCCGGAAAAAGCCGCCGCGGCCCGTGGCGCCGCGATGCAGGCCGCTCAGGCTTTGTATGATGTGGTGAAAGTGGTGGTGTCCGAGCGTCGCGCTGAGGGCGCATCGGGCGATGACCTGATCAGCCGGCTGATCAACGCGGAGTATCAAGGACGGTCGCTGGACGATCATGAAATCGCCACTTTTGTACGCTCACTGCTCCCGGCTGCCAGCGAAACCACGACTCGCACCTTCGGTACCTTGATGTCGTTGCTGCTGCAAAATCCGGATGTGCTGGAGCGGGTGCGTAATGACCGAAGCCTTGTAAACAAGGCCATCGACGAAGCGGTGCGCTTCGAGCCTGTGGCCACTTTCAAGGTGCGTCAGGCCGCCAAGGACCTGGAGATTCGCGGTGTAGCCATCCCCAAAGGGGCAATGGTGCAATGCATCGTGACCTCAGCCAATCGCGACGAAGACGCCTTCGAAAACGCCGATAAATTCGACATCGACCGCAAGCCCAAACCTTCGTTTGGTTTTGGCTTTGGCCCACACATGTGTATCGGTCAATTCGTGGCCAAAACCGAGATCAACTGCGCACTGAATGCGATCCTCGATCTGATGCCCAACATCCGTCTCGACCCAGACAAACCCGGGCCGCAGATCGTCGGCGCACAGCTGCGCGGTCCGCACTATCTGCACGTGCTGTGGGACTGATGGACTGTGTGCCTGAATTAATATGAACACATTCAAAAAATGTGTTTAATTAGTTAGTGATGTGCACTATGATTCAGGCACAACAACAAGCCCGAATGCGAAGGGGAAAACAATGAAAGTTGAAGATCTGATTCTTGTCAGCGTCGATGACCACGCGATCGAGCCGCCGAATGCTTTTGCTCGCCATATGCCTGCCCGTTTCAAGGGGCGTGAGCCGCATGTGGTGAAAAAGGGTGATCGTGATGTGTGGGTCTTCGAGGAGCAGGCCACTGGCTACATGGGCCTTAACTCCGTGGTTGGTCGACCCAAAGAGGAATACGGCATGGAGCCACTGGGCTACGACCAGATGCGCCGTGGCACCTGGAACATCAAGGACCGCGTCGACGACATGAACGCCAACGGCGTGCTCGGTTCATTGTGTTTCCCCACCTTCCCGGGCTTTGCCGGCCAACGTTTCCAGGTACACGCTGATCGCGATGTGTCGATGGCGGCCATCCAGGCCTACAACGATTGGCATTTGCACGATTGGTGCAACGCTGCGCCAGGCCGCTTCATTCCGCTGATGATCGTGCCGTGGTGGGACATGAAAGCCGCCGCTGCTGAAGTCGAACGTCTGGCCAAACAGGGCGTGCACGCACTTTCGCTGTCGGACAACCCGGCTATTCATGGCTATCCGTCGATCCACAGTGATTACTGGGACCCGCTGTGGAAAGCCTGCAGCGATAACAAGGTGGTGATCTGCTGTCATATCGGTACCGGCGTGAAAGCTCAACACGCTTCGGATTTGTCGCCTATCGACGCCTGGATTACCTCCATGCCGATTTCCATCGCCAACTCCGCCGCTGACTGGATCTGGGCGCCGATGTGGAAGAAATTCCCGGACCTGCGCATGGCGCTTTCCGAAGGCGGCATCGGCTGGATTCCTTATTTGCTGGAGCGTGCTGACTTCACCCACCGTCACCACAACGCGTGGACCAATTCCAACTTCGACGGGAAGATGCCCAGCGACATCTTCAACAAGCACTTCATCACCTGCTTCATTGAAGATAATTTCGGCCTGAAGAACCTCGATTATCTGAACGCCGAGATGGTCACATGGGAAAGCGATTACCCGCACTCCGACTGCACCTGGCCGAACTCGCCGGAGACCGCGTGGGAAGGGTTGCAGCACCTGCCTAAAGAAATGATCGACAAGGTCACTCACTTGAACGCCATGCGTGAGTTTTCCTTTGATCCGTTCTCCATCCATGGTCGGGAAAACTGTACGGTCGGCGCGCTGCGGGCTCAGGCCACGCACGTCAGCATCGAGCCAGCGCTGGGCTTGGGTGGTGCCGATCACGGTCGCCATGACAACAAGCCGGTCACTTCCGGCGACATCAATGCGATGTTCGCCGACGCTGACGCGCAAACCGCGTTGTAAGTTGCCGCTGTTCCTACAGTCGCCGGCCAACGGCGACTGTGGAGCGGTTGCCGTTCTGTGGTCGCTTCGTTCGGAGCGATTGCGCCTGTGTTCAGCGTTAGAGAGCGCATATGGCCATCAGTCAATTTTCCTACAGCAATATTCCTCCCGAGGCGGAAGCGCTTCGCACCGAAGTGCGGGCGTTCATTCTCGACACACTGGCCGATTACCCCCCAACCTTGAGTGCGCAGTCCTGGATGGGCTTCGACGCTGAGTTCAGCAAGAAACTCGGCGCGCGAGGCTGGGTCGGCATGGCCTTGCCCAAAGCGTATGGTGGTGGCGAGGCGGGTCCTTTTGCGCGCTACGTGATCATTGAAGAATTGCTGGCCGCCGGTGCGCCGGTATCGGCGCACTGGATCGCCGACCGGCAAAGCGGGCCGCTGATCAATCGCTTCGGTACCGAGCAACAAAAACGGCACTACCTGCCAGCCATTTGCCGGGGTGAAAGCTACTTCTGCATTGGCATGAGCGAACCCAATTCCGGCTCGGACCTGGCTTCGATCAAAAGCACTGCGGTGCGTGATGGCGATAGCTGGCTAGTCAATGGCCAGAAGGTCTGGACCACCAACGCGCACCATTCGCAGTACATGATTGCTTTGGTGCGTACCGGTGAAAAACAAGCGGCCCGGCATGAAGGCATGTCGCAATTTATCGTCGACCTGAGCCTGCCCGGCATCACCATCCGCCCGATTCGCGACCTGGCCGGTGGCGAGCACTTCAACGAAGTGTTTTTCGACAATGTGCGGCTGCCCGCCGACGCCTTGATTGGCACTGAGGGCAAGGGTTGGGATCAGGTGACCGCCGAACTGGCCTTCGAGCGCAGCGGCCCTGAACGGTTCCTCAGTTGCATGGCGTTGTTGAAAACACTGATCGACGCGGTGGGCAAGACCCCTGACGCACTACAAGCGCGGGAGATCGGGCGACTGTCAGCCAAGCTGCTGACGCTGCGCAATATGTCGTTGTCGGTCACGGCACAGTTGGCAGCGGGTGAACAACCCGCCTGGGCGGCGTCCTGCGTCAAAGACCTTGGTAATGCCTTCGAGCAGGAAATCCCCGAGGTTGCCCAGCTGTTGCTGGAAACCGAGCCACGGCAGGACGGCGGCAGCGAGCATGCACGCGTACTGGCTTACCTGACACAGATGGCGCCCTCATTCTCACTGCGCGGGGGCACTCGTGAAATTCTGCGCGGCATCATTGCCCGCGGCCTGGGGTTGCGATAATGCGCGAGATATTCGAAGCGACGATTGAACGCCTGTTTGCCGATCTGGCGACGCCGGCTTACGTGATGGGCTGTGAAGGTGGCGAATGGCCGGCCGAGTTGTGGGCCGCGCTGGACGAGTCGGGCTTCACCCAGGCGGGTGTATCCGAAGCGCTGGGTGGCGCTGAAGCCAGTTGGGCCGATATGTATGTGTTGGTCCGAGCCGCCGGGCGCTTTTCAGTGCCCGCGCCACTGGGTGAGGCGTTGCTCGGCAACTGGCTGCTGAGCAAGGCCGGCCTGGAGGGAAGGGCGGGTGCAATCAGCGTGGCCGCCAATTCCGATCTGGTACTTGAAGGCGAGCGCGTTTATGGCACCGCCTGTTCGGTTCCTTGGGGGCGCAACGTTGAAGCGGTCGTCGCCATCGCCAATAGCCCAACCGGAGTTGCGCATGTGGTGCTGCTGCCGCGAAGCGCGGCGAGCGAGCTGACGTTGAGTCTGAATGTGGCGGGCGAACCGCGCGATGATTTGGGTTTCACCAGCGCCCAGGTACTGGCGCAAGCGCCGCTGCCCGGCGGGCTCGACGCCAATGTTCTGGAGTTGGGCGGCGCAATGTTGCGCGCGGCACAGTCTGCCGGGGCATTGCATGGGCTATTGGACATGACCGCCAACTACGCCGGTGAGCGCAAGCAGTTCGGCAAGGCGATCGGTTCTTTCCAGGCCATTCAACAGCAGCTCGCCGTATTCGCTGAGCAGGCCGCCGCCGCCGGCATAGCGGCCGAGGCAGCCTTCACGGAATCCAGTTCGGGGCTCGCAGCGCTGACCATTGCCGCGGCAAAAATCAGCACGGCCGAAGCCGCCAGCGTTGGTGCCGGCATCGCCCATTCGGTGCATGGCGCCATCGGCTTTACCGAGGAATATCCGCTGCATCTGCTCACCCGTCGGTTGTGGGCGTGGCGCAGTGAATTCGGCTCGGCCAGCCTTTGGAGCCAGCGCCTGGGCACTCAGATATGCCAGGGCGGCAGCGATGGATACTGGTCGTTGCTCACCCGCCATGGCCAACAACCCTTAACCCGTCTCGCGAGTAATCCGGTATGAGCCCGTTTCTTCAGATTGAGCGCGAGGGCGGCATCGTCACCGTGCGCATGAACCATCCCGACACGCGCAATGCCCTGACGACGCGCGAGCAGATCCAGGAGTTTGTCGATCTCTGCGCCGAACTGCGCCGTGACATGTCGGTACGGGTCATGGTGCTCACCGGTACTGGCAGCGCTTTTTGTGCCGGTGGCAACGTCAAGGACATGCACGAGCGCGGCGGCATTTTCGCCGGCTCGCCGTATGAACTGCGCAATACCTACCGGGACGGCATTCAGCGTATTCCCCTGGCGATTTATGAGCTGGACATCCCGGTGATCGCCGCGGTTAACGGCCCGGCGATCGGTGCGGGCCTCGATCTTGCCTGTATGTGCGATATCCGGCTGGCGGCGCCCAAGGCGATCTTCGCCGAGAGTTTCGTGCGCCTGGGCATCGTTCCGGGTGACGGCGGCGCCTGGCTGTTGCCGCGCATCATCGGCATCCCGAAAGCCAGCCTGATGGCGTTTACCGGTGACGCGATCGACGCAGCCAAGGCGCTGGAATGGGGCCTGGTCGAGCAAGTCTGCACCCACGAAACGCTGCAATCGGAAGCGCAGGCGCTTGCGCGCCGAATCGCCAGCAACCCGGGTCATGCGTTGCGCCTGTGCAAGCGCCTGCTGCGCGAAGGCCAACATATGCGCCTCGATTCGCTGCTGGAATTGTCGGCGGCGTATCAGGCGTTGGCGCATCACACCGAAGACCATCATGAAGCGGTGGCGGCTTTTGTCGACAAGCGCGATCCCAATTACCAGGACCGCTGATTACCCATCGCCCAATACAAGAATCGATCTGGAGTAAGCAAAATGCGTGGCGTATTTCGAGAAGACCACAACATGTTCCGTGATCAGGCCCGCCGTTTCGTCGATCGCGAAATCGTGCCCTACCTGCATGAATGGGAAAAGAACGGCATCGTTCCCAAGGACGTCTGGCTCAAGGCCGGTGAGAACGGATTGTTGTGCTCTACGGTCCCCGAAGAATATGGCGGCCCCGGAGGCGACTTTGGTCACTCGGCGGTTATGATCGAAGAGCTGGCGCGGGCCAACGCTACCGCCGTGGGTTTCACCACCCACTCGGAAATCGTCACGCCTTACATCGTTGCCTATGGCAGCGAAGAGCAGAAGCAGCAATGGCTGCCGCGCATGGTCAGCGGTGAATTGATTGGCGTGATTGCCATGAGCGAACCGGGCATTGGCAGCGACCTGCGCGCCATGCGCACTTCGGCGCGGCGTGACGGTGATGACTACATCGTCAACGGCCAGAAGACCTTTATCACCAACGGTGGCAATGCCGGCCTGGTGGTCACCGCCACCAAGATTGATCCAGCGGCGAAGGAACTGACCCTGATCTGCGTTGAGGAAGACCGAGCCGGCTTCGCCAAGGGGCGTCTGCTGGAAAAGATTGGCCTGAAAGGGCAAGACACTGCCGAATTGTTTTTTGATGAAGTCCGGGTGCCCGTCGGCAATCGATTGGGTGAGGAGGGGATGGGATTCAAATACCTGACTCATCAATTGGCTTGGGAACGCCTGATCATCGCGATCCGTGCTGCGCAATCCATCGACACGCTGCTGGAAGAAACCATCGGCTACACCCGGGAGCGCAAGGTCTTCGGGAAACCGGTGCTCGACTTCCAGAACACCCGCTTCAAACTCGCTGAAGCCAAGGCCCAGGCCACCATGTTGCGGGTGTTCGTCGACGACTGCCTGGCCAAAGTGATGCGCGGTGAACTGACGCCGGAAATTGCGGCAATGGCCAAACTGCTGGGCTCGGAAATGCAGGGCAAACTGCTTGATGAGTTCCTGCAGTTGCATGGCGGTTACGGCTTCATGAGTGAATACAAGATCAGCCGCGCCTGGGTCGACGCCCGGGTCGCGCGTATCTATGGCGGCACCTCGGAAATCATGAAAGAAATCATCGGCCGTACCCTTTGAAGCACAACTGCATGAGGCAAACAGATGAGTAACTCCCTTTACGACATTTCGCTGAAGCAGATCGATGGAAGCATCCGTACCCTTGGCGACTATCGGGGCAAAGTGCTGCTGGTGGTAAACGTCGCTTCAAAATGCGGGCTTACCCCGCAATACGAGGGCCTGGAAAAACTTTACCAAGACAAAAAATCCCAAGGCCTGGAAATACTGGGTTTCCCTGCCAACAACTTCAAGGAACAAGAACCGGGTAGCGATGTAGAAATCGTTGAGTTCTGTTCAGTGAACTATGACATTCACTTTCCGCTGTTCTCGAAAATCTCCGTTGTCGGTGCGGACCAGCATCCTCTCTACGCGGAGCTGATTGCCGCACAACCCGAAACAATGGGTGAGGGCCCTTTTCGGGAGCGTCTGCAGGGTTATGGCATCGAGTCAGGCAACACAACGGACGTACTCTGGAATTTCGAAAAGTTTCTGATTGACCGGCAGGGCACGGTCGTTGCTCGTTTCGCTCCGGACATTGCGGCTGATGATCCTCGTTTGCTTGATGCGATCGAAGCTCAATTAGTCCAAGAGGCGTGAAGCGGTGCTGACAGTCGATACCGTTAACTCGCTTCGTGCGCTCGTGACCCGTGCACGAGGTGAAAACAAGAAAGTCGCACTGGTGCCGACAATGGGCAACTTGCATGACGGTCATATCTCCCTGATTCATTGCGCGAAGCAGCGAGCCGACTTTGTGGTCGCCAGCATCTTCGTCAATCCACTCCAGTTTGGGGCTAATGAAGATCTTGCCAACTATCCCCGGACGCCCGACGCCGATCGGGAGAAGTTGGTCAACGCTGGCTGCGATGTGCTCTTTGCACCTGTTGTCGAACAAATTTATCCGGATGGAATGCTCAACCAGGCCATCGTCAGCGTGCCAAACGTGTCTGAAGGTCTTTGCGGCGCGATACGCCCTGGTCACTTTGACGGGATGGCCACTGTCGTTACCAAGCTGCTGAACATCGTTCAGCCAGCCGTGGCGGTTTTCGGTGAAAAGGACTATCAGCAGTTGGCAGTCGTCCGCTCGATGGTCAGGGATCTCAATATGGTGACTGATGTCGTCGGTGCACCGACGATCCGGGCTGCGGACGGCTTGGCATTATCGTCGCGCAACGTCTATCTGAGTGACCATGAGCGTTCGCTGGCTCCCGTCCTTTACGCTTGTTTGAAGCAAATGGCGGCGAGTATCCAGGTTGAGGGGCGGGTGACTGAGCGCCAGTTGATTGAATGTCATCAACGTATAAGCGACGCCGGTTTTCAGCTGGAATACTTTGAAGTCAGGAATGCTCAGGATTTAAAACCTCTGACCAGCTCCGATACTCACTTTGTGATTCTGGTGGCCGCGCGCATCGGCAAAACGCGGCTTATTGACAATCTGACGGTGGACCTTCGGCCGTCAAAAAAATCACCAGAGGAACAACACCCATGAGCCTCTTTCGAGCGTTCACTGTCCTTGGCCTGTGCCTTGTCTCTCTTGTCGGCATGGCTCAACAAGCGCCAGCGGATGCCTATGGTGCCGACACCCAGCGTGTCAACGCCTTGCTGTTAAAAGCTGTCGCCGAATACAAAGCTAAGGGCGACACCGCCCTGGCCGAGTTCAGTCGCCAAGGAGCCTATGTCGATGGTGAACTGTACATCTACGTGGTCGATACTTCCGGTGTAATGCTTGCCAGCGGAGGGCCTTCGGTTTCACTGGTCGGAAAACCGGTGGTCAGCGTTCTGGACGACGACCTCAAGGCTGCATTCCAACAAGCCATTTCGCAGCCAGACGACGGCATTGTGCGTAGCGCCGAATACCGCTGGTGGAACTGGCAACACGGTAAGGTCGAGCGTAAGCGCGTGTTCTATCAACGTGTGAAAGATCGGGTGATCTCCGTGGGTTACTACATGCCACGGTCCAGTCCTGAACAGGCACAACAGCTGCTGCGCCAGATTTCGTCGCAAGTTGCCAGCGACGCGAATGCCACTGTCGGGCTCATTAATCAGCACGATAAGCAGCTTACCCAGGATGATCTCTATGCCTTTGTGGTGGACCTGAAAACCAAGCGGTTCGTCGCTCACGGCTTTTCGCCCCGGCTGATCGGCACTGACTTCAAGTCATTGCGCTCAACCGACGGCAAGCCGATTGGCGAGGACATTCTCAAGCAAATGAATACGCATGAAGCAGGGGAAATCACCTATCAGTGGCGCAACCCTATGACCGGGCAGAACGAATACAAGAGGACTTTTCTGCAGCGGGTGAATGGGTACGTCGTCGCCGTGGGCTGCTATGCAATCAAGTGATCAGAACAGGGACCACCGGAGCCCGCAGCAAGGAGTGTGCGCATGACTGATTTAGTATTGCTGCATGGCGGCAACCATGGCTCGTGGTGTTGGGGGCCTTTTATGGAGACGTTAAACCAGCAACCCGGATGTTTCGAACGAGTGATCACTCTGGATATGCCTGGGTGCGGCAAGAAGCGTGGTCGGGATGTTGCATCTCTGCGGCTGGACGATGTAGTCAACGAACTCAATGAAGACCTGCATGCTCTGGGTGTGAGCCAGGCCATGTTGCTTGGGCATTCCATCGCCGGGGCCGTGCTGCCGATGATGGTGCTGGCTGCTCCTCAGCTGTATTCGCAGCTGGTGTACCTAGCCTGCGCATTGCCCAGTGAAGGCCAATCCATTCTGGAGTTGCTTGGCAATACGTTACACGGCGAAAGCCCGGAACATGTCGGCTGGCCGCTGGACCCAGCGCAAACTACTCCTCAAGCGCTGGCTGTGGCCATGTTCGGTCAAGACTTGAGTGAGCAAACTCTGAGTTGGTTGTTAAGCGAAGTGAGCCAGGACACTATGCCACTCTGTGTGGCGACAGACTCCATCAGCCGTGAGGGATACTCGGGAATGATTCCGGCGAGTTACATCATCACACTGCGCGATAACATTTTGCCCGTCGACTGGCAGCGCCGTTTTGCGCAACGTGCCGGTGCTGGCATGGTGATCGAAATCGATACGGCGCACGAGCCGTTCGTATCACACCCGCAGCTGCTGGCGGATGTTGTACGGGGTATAGAGCGGCATGAGTGATGGGCGAGTTCGTTGTTTTAAGTCATGGCAACGGTAAGACAATCCGCAGCAATCGGTTGATCCTTTCCATTATCGTCTTCAACTTTATCTCCTACGTTTGCAGTGGCTTGCCGCTTGCGGTGTTGCCGGGCTACGTCCTCAATGACTTGGGCCTGACCTCAGTTTTCGCTGGTGTAATGATCAGCTCGCAGTACTTTGCAACACTCCTGGCTCGTCCGTTGGCCGGCGGTGTAGCAGATCGACTGGGAGCCAAATACGCGGTGGTGTGTGGGTTCGGTGGCCTGATGGTGAGCGGCAGCCTGACGACACTCGCCATCATGCTTCCCACCCACCTCTGGTTGACCCTGACTCTGTTACTGCTGGGCAGGCTGGTACTGGGTGCGTCCACGGCCATGATCTCCACGCCTTGCTGCACATGGGCCATCGGGTTATGTGGTGCCCCTCGGGCAGCACAGGTCATGTCGTGGAATGGGATCGCGGCCTACGGCGGTACGGCGGTCGGCGCGCCATTGGGTGTGTTGCTTCGCCATTCACTGGGCCTCGCCAGTGTTGGGTTGTGCACGGTATTGTTCGGATTGGTGTTCCTGGTTTTGGCACTGGGCAAGCGTCCGGCGCCGTTGGTGGCAGGTGCCCGTCTGGCCTTTCATCGAGTGCTGTTCGCCGTCATGCCCAATGGCCTCGTTCTGGTCTGTAGCTCGGTAGGGTTTGGCGGACTGACCGCTTTCGTCGCACTGTATTTCGACAGCCTGGGCTGGGATCACGCGGCCTACTGCCTGAGTGGTTTCGGGGCGGGTTTTATCGTTGCGCGCTTGTCGTCGCCTGGGATACTGCAGCGATACAGGGGGTACAGCGTGGTGGGGGGGTGCCTACTTGTACAAACTTTGGGCATGCTGCTGATATGGCTCGCGCCGTCTCCTGCTCTGGCCATTGCCGGTGGAGTGCTGACCGGAATAGGGGTGTCATGGATTTATCCGGGGCTAGGCGTGGAGACATTGGCGAGCACTCCTCCCGCGAACCGAAATTCGGCGCTCAGTGCTCTCTCGTTGTTCTTTGATATTGCAGTGGGGATGGCCGGGCCGGTCATGGGGCTTATTGCTTCAGGATTTGGCTATGCCGCGATTTTTCTCTGTGCGGCGCTGATGTCGATAGGCGGGTTTTTGGTGGTGCTCTGCCTATGTTGGCGAAGTGATCATCTGGGTAGCTGATAATGACTTGTTAGCCAAATCTGAACGCGACTTGCAGTACCGCTTCAAAGTACGACACGTCGAAAGGTTATCCATGGGCTAGTCTCGGACTCGCAGCTTGGTTAAGTCCCAGGCACGTAGTTTGCTGTCGATGGTCAAGTTGAAGAGCGCCAAATCACGTGTCTTCTTCGCAAGCTGGAGTCTGACCCGGATTGCCGAGAGTCCGCTACTGGCCGATTACTGTCTGTCGCGAAGGGCGATCAATGACCCTTAGGGTATCCGAGATCTGGTCAGGGGTATTAGACATGCGCACCACTTACAGCAAAAAGCCAGGCTCGCCGCTGTATACGCCGTCTGCTGGTGTCGCTTGCGCAAGGGCAGACGTTCGTCATCACCCAGAAAGGGAAAGCGGCTTGCCTGCTGGTACAGGTGAAGCAACAGGGCGCACAGTTTGAAAAGCCTGCCCCTACAATCCTTAACCACAAAAAGGATAGAGTCTTGATGGCAGCGAAATTCTTCTGCTGTACGTAAGTTCATCAGCCATTAACAGTCATTGCAAGCGTAGACTGAAGACGAAGTCCATCGAGTCATGCGGAAAGAGACAGAAGCGCACACACAGATTTTGAGAAGCGATGTTGCCAGTTTGGCTGACAGTTTATAGGCGACTGAAGCGCAATTCGCGTCGCCTTATAGTCGAGGACCATTGCATTTCCCCACCCAACCATAGGGCTTCACATTTCGTGCAAAACCCCAACCTTGAACAACTGCTCACCCAGACCATTGAGGTCGTTATTCGCGCTGGCCAGCTATTGATTGCCGAGTGGGCGAGAGTTGACGGACCACGAGGTCAAGGTGACAAGGCCGCCGTCGACGAAGAAATCGAACAGTACTTACGTCAGCATCTGCTGAAGCTTTTTCCTTGCGACTTCTGGGGAGAGGAAACCGGACATTGCCTGAGCGGCCATCCCTGGTGCTGGGTCGTTGACCCGAACGATGGGACCGCGGACTTTCTCAAGGGGCTCAAAGGCTCAGCCCTTTCCATCGGTCTGTTGCACAAACAGTTACCGGTACTCGGTGTGGTGTATGCCCCTGTCACCATTGAGGGAAAGCCTGATTGCATAGCTTGGGCAGACGGGATGGCCAAGGTGATCCGAAATGGGCAGCCGATCGAGCCACAGCTTTCTACCAAAACGTTGTCGAGACACGAGTTCGTGATGGTCAGTGACGCTGCCATCAATAGCCCTGAACTTAACAGCGAGCTCTGCCAACCCAGCACTTTTGTGGCAATGCCATCCATTGCCTACAGGCTCGCCAAAGTCGCCGCCGGGGAGGGAGTCTGTGGCGTCTCTCTCTATCCGATTTCTGCACATGACGTTGTCGCGGGCCACGCACTCTTAAGAGGGGCGGGCGGCGTTTTATTTGATGAGCGAGGCGAAGTAATTACCTACGTTACCGAAGCCAATATGCAAACGGTGTCACAACGCTGTTTCGGTGGTTCCGTGGCAGCGTGCCGCGTTTTGTTGGCTCGTGAGTGGGATCTTATTTTCACTTAATCCCCAACCAAATCGCTGCCCACCTTTTTCGAGCAACGGGTAGCGCTTTTACTTGGTCGATCAACTGCACGCTGTCCGCGGGCGTCCGGCCGAAGACATCTCGAATGAGATTTCCTAAAACCCAGGCGTCAATTAGGGGATCGCTCACGCTTTGAATCCAATCTAGGCAGGACCTCCCCATTCCAGCGCTTGAAGTACCCGTCGAACCTGCTTGCCTCCAATCTCAGTCCCACAGAGCAGTACTGGCGTACCTCCGCCGAGGGCTTTGTTTGGTTTCGACATCCAGCATACGGCCATATTTCTATTTTGGAACACCTGTTCAGCCAAATGGCAGACCACGGCAACTCGATCTAGCCGTTCTGAAGCGACGGAGTTGAGGGGCTTTTGTTCACGGCTGCGCCGCTTGATCGTGGAGATTGACGCGTTGAGGAGCATCTCCAAGCTACGCCCCTGAAGGTCAAAAGCTATGCGGACCACTTGGAAAAGTTGAGCGGAAAACCCTACTTTGATCTGAAGCAGCCGCTCGGAATCATTAAGCAAAACGCGATTGGCGCTGAAATCCGAGAATGCAGCGATAGCGGTATCACGCAATTCGCCTTTCTTGTTTAGCTGACGCCGAGCGGTCGTTGGGGTATTCATCGGTTCAGTATGGATGAGCAACGGTGAACTTGGATGGAGCCTTCCGGGAAGGGGGCGGCGAACTGTCACCAACAAATCATTTAGAACAAATCGTGTGCGATTTTGGGCCTGCTTTCAACGAGCAATTGTAGAGCTGAATACGGGCCCCAAAGCTCCCAAAGGCAAAGTGTCGCTATGTTCCTCTATTCGTCCCGCCAAGGCCACCTCATCTCGCGTTGGAAAGTGTCTTAACAAAAACTTCGCATCACGCCTCACCCGATCTGGAAGGGAGCTATCTCGGCTTAGCTCAACTAGAAATTCGCGAGTCTGCACCACCGCGCGTGAACGCTCGTCTGGCATCGTCATTTTGTATCTCCATGAGGGCGAGTATGCACAGTTGCTGTGGCTTGCGGCTAAAATCCATCGCTCATTGGTTGGTAGTGAAGTTCCTCGGGATGTTCATTCTACGTCGGTGTACTTGGCTTGCGAGACCGAACCGACAAATGCAATGTTTGGTTCCGCGCTCGCGGGTTGAGTGTGTCAAGGTCGCAAAGAGTCTTGATGGTTCGCCTGCGCCACAAATATCTACGCGAGTTGATCTTCGGTTCGATGACTAAATACAGCCTGGGGCCTCGCGGAGTGACGTTGGCGACACCTTACTCGCCGTTTGAGGCCAGTTGAAGTTCATACAATACTGACTTTTGAATAGCTTCACGTAAGGCGATCTGCATCCACAAGGGAGCCTCACAGTCGGTAAGTTGCTTGAATTCAGACGGGGCCATCTTGGTGTTGCCGCTGACCGAAAAC
>NZ_JAMDHB010000026.1:0-15088 GCF_028656895.1 Pseudomonas sp. TNT2022 ID1044
AGTGTTTTGTGGTGACCACACATCCGGATTTCACGCACATCCTGTGGGAGCTGGCTTGCCAGCGATGAGGCCCTCTCGTGCACTCGAGAACTCAGGAATCGCGCTCACTCTCCCACAGTGTTTTGTGGTGACCACACATCCGGATTTCACGCACATCCTGTGGGAGCTGGCTTGCCAGCGATGAGGCCCTCGCGTGCACCCGAGAACTCAAGAGTCCCGCTCACTCTCCCACAGTGTTTTGTGGTGACCACACATCCGGACTTCACGCACATCCTGTGGGAGCTGGCTTGCCAGCGATGAGGCCCTCTCGTGCACCCGAGAACTCAGGAATCGCGCTCACTCTCATACCGGTCCAGCGTATCCCGCGCAATCTCCCGCCCCAGCGCGATCAATTCCGGTGCTTTGTAGAACTCGAAAAACCGGCATACCCGCTTCGGCACGTTGATCAGAATGTCCGGTGGATAACCGGCAATCTTGTACTGCGCCAACGACGTCTGCATGACCTCGAAACTCTGGTTGATCAAGTCCAGCAAAGACGCCGGACCGACGTTGTCGATGATGAACGATCCGGTCGCCGACTTTGGCGCGCCGGCATGCTCCGGCGCCGCTGCCGGTTGTTGCGCTTCGGGTTCGGCAGATTCGATCCAGGGATTGATCTCGGCCGCTTGGGCCATCAACGCTTCCTTCTCCAGCCGCAGCAACTGCTCGGCCTGAGTACGCCGGAACGGCATTTTCGAACCGAGGGAACTGATCAGACTGTTGAAACGGCTCTTGAACGCGGCGGGGCGCTCGATCACCGGCAACTGATAGTGACGCTGGTTGGTGGAGTTGAGGTTGACCGCGATGATCAAATCGCAATGGCTCGACACCACCGGCACGATCGGCAGCGGGTTGAGAATGCCGCCATCCACCAACATGCGATTGCCCTGCATCACCGGGGTGAACAGGCTGGGAATTGCCGCCGAGGCGCGCATGGCCTGATGCAGACAACCCTCCTGGAACCAGATTTCCTGCTGGTTGGTCAGGTCAGTGGCCACCGCCGTGTAGGGGATGCGCAGGTCTTCGATATTGATCTCGCCGACGATCTTGCGGATCTGCCCGAAGACCTTTTCCCCACGGATCGCCCCCAGACGAAAACTGACATCCACCAGGCGCAACACATCGAGGTAATCCAGGCTCTCGATCCAGTCGCGATATTCATCGAGCTTGCCGGCGGCGTAGATCCCGCCAACCACCGCGCCCATGGAACACCCGGCGATGCAGGCGATGTCGTAGCCACGCCGTTCGATTTCCTGGATGACGCCGATATGCGCATAACCCCGGGCTCCACCCGAGCCCAACACCAGTGCGACACGCTTTTTCATTGATCGCCCTCGTTTGAATGGTTCAACAATGCACCCATCCGGGGGCTCGCTTCAATCGGCAAAGTCGCTCGGGGCGGCGAACGCGTCGTTTTTTCGACACTCCGTGGTGGCAGATGGTTATTCTCGCTCAGCTATAGTTTGCGCTGGCGATGGACGGCACTTTTCCCGTGCCAGACCGTCCTACCAGCATGACTGTTTTCCTATCTCTGAGGTGTGTGTGATGAAAGCCTGGATTTGTGTGCCATTGATTGCCCTGGCACTCGCCGGTTGCGCCGGTAAAACTGCCTATCGCGACAGCTGCGGTAGCAACCTCGACGCCGCCTGGCGTGAGCTGGACCTGGCCAAGGCCGAGGGCTTCGCCGGGACCGTCAGTTATTCCAAGGCCCTGTCGCTGCTGACCGCGGCTAAGACCCAGCAACAATTCGAAGGGTTCGAAGGCTGCACCAAGAAGGCCCAGAAGGCGCGCTTCTATATTGGTGAGTCACGCGCCGGCCGTTGAGGCATGATGTAGGACTACAGGGACATTCGAGTCAGGGAGCAAGTGATGTCGGCATTGGTTGATCGATTGGTGGCTCATGTTCTGGGCCTGGAAGTTCGTCTCCTGGCCTGTCAGGCGCGCTTGACTGCCCGGACTGACCCTGAGGCCTTGCACGACCTGCGCACCACGGTGCGCCGTCTGCGCAGCCTTCTGCGACCGTTACGCGGATTGCCCGGCGTCGAGCAGCTGGAAACGGCGGCATCGGGCGTCGGCGACCTGACCACGCCCTGGCGTGATCGCGAAGTATTGGCCGCGTACCTGGTCCAGCACGACCAACCCGAAGCGGCACAACGGCGTCTGGCGCAGATGGCGGCGGCTTATCCGGCCGTGGCGAGCAGTACCGAACTGGCGCAATTGCTGGTCATCCTTGATGCCTTCCCACGTTTTCTGCGGGCCTCTCAGCGTCAGGGTTTGCTCAAGGGATTGGGCAAGCGCATTGAGAAACGCCTGGGCAAGCAGTGGAAGAAACTCGACCAGGCCCTGCACGACCCCGCCCATGACCGCCATCGCCTGCGCTTGCTGATCAAGCGCGTGCGCTATGGCATCGACGCTTATCCCGAACTGGATCGCTTGCCGAAAGCGGCCATGCCCCGATTGAAATCGGCGCAAGGTGCGTTGGGCGACTGGCACGACTGCCTGCAATGGCTGGCCATTGCCGAGCAGGAAGCGGATTTGCGCCCTTGCGTTGCCGGTTGGCACACCGCCATGGCCAAGGCCGAACAGCGCGCCGACCGCGTGCTGGACAAGCTCAGCGCCGACTGCTTCAAACCCTGAACTCCCTTGCGGTCGCTCCTGTAGGGGGGACGGCCCATCTGTCAGTCAATTTGGCCGGAATGCGCGCTGTACAGCCTCCGCCGGCTGGTTAATATCCCTGCATCTTTTTCCTGTTTCCGAGGTTTTCATGCGCTTTTGCGACCTGCTCGACGCCGTCCGCCGTCAACCACTGGAGCTGACCATCCCGGCCGGTTGGGCTCAGGGACGTGCCAGTTTCGGAGGCCTGGTGGCGGCCCTGCAGTACGAAGCCATGCGCGCAAAGGTTCCGGCGGATCGGCTGGTGCGCTCGCTGGCGATTACGTTCGTAGGCCCGGTCGAACCGGAAGTCCCTGTCAGTTTTGAAGTCGACGTGCTGCGCGAAGGCAAGGCTGTCAGCCAGGTGCTGGGGCGTGCGATGCAGAAGGGGCAGGTGGTGACGTTGATTCAGGGCAGCTTCGGCGCCTCGCGTCCCTCTGAAGTGGCGGTACAGGCCGAGCCGGCGCCCGAGATGAAGCACTGGGACGAGTGCCAGGAGCTGCCGTTCATCGCAGGCGTCGTCCCGGAGTTCATGCGTCATCTGGCGATGCGCTGGAGCGTCGGCGGGCTGCCGTTCAGCGGTAGCACATCGCGCCAGATGGGGGGGTGGGTGCGCTTGCGGGGTGACGTGAAGGAAGAAGCGATCACTGAATCGCACATTCTGGCACTGGTGGACGCCTGGCCACCGGCCGTGATGCCGTTTCTGAAAAAACCGGCAATGGGCAGCACGCTGACCTGGACCATCGAGTTCGTGCAGCCGTTGCTTGAGCTGAGCACCCTGGAATGGTGCAAGTACCTGGTCGAAACCGAATATGCCGCCAACGGCTACGGCCACGCCGCCGCGACAATGTGGGACGCCCAAGGGCGATTGATCGCCATGAGCCGGCAAACGGTGACGGTGTTCGCCTGATCAGTGACGACGGTGGCGTTCACGCCAGGCACGCCACCAGCCGCCACTGAGGAAAAATCGCGGGAAGGTCAGGAGCTGCTCGACCAGCAGGCGTGAGACGGCATCTTTGCGATCACTGAACGGTTCCGATGCTTGGCTTTCCAGGCTGTGACCATGGCGTTGCAAGCCGAGTGCCGCGATCACCCCGATGATGCCGATGGCAACGTTCGCCAGATTCAGGCCGAACACGCCGGACACAATCAACAGAAACGCCACGATGAACAGCGGCACGGCAATCAGGTGCAGCACCAGGTTAGTCGGGTGCTGATGATTGTTCGGGTAGGCACGCCATTGCCAGGCGGGAAGGTTGGGGTGACGTTTGCCCATGATGCTAATCCTCGATCCATGTTGAACACATGCTTGAAGAATAGGCCCGGCCGAGGCGGGCGGCGAATCAAGGTTGGCTATGGCGGTGATAGGTGTAATGGGCAAAAAAGATCGCCGCCCTTTAAAGCTTCAACTGCCCGATGGCCTTGCTCAACTCTGCGGCCAGCGCCGCCAGTTGATGACTGGTCGTCGCCGAACTGACCGTCTGCTGCACGGTGTTTTCGGTCACATCGCGGATGCTCACCACCGCACGGTTCATTTCCTCCGCTACCTGACTCTGTTGTTCCGCCGCCACGGCGATCTGCGTATTGCTTTCACGCATCTGCGCTACGGCGCCGGTGATTTGCGCCAACGCCGCGCCAGCCTCCTGGGCCTGTTGCACGCAATCGTCAGCCCTGAACGAGCTTTCCTGCATGAAGTCCACGGCATCCCGCGTCCCGGCCTGCAATGCCGAAACCATCACGGTGATTTCATCCGTCGACGCCTGCACGCGCTTGGCCAGGTTGCGCACTTCATCGGCGACCACCGCAAACCCCCGGCCCATTTCACCGGCACGGGCTGCTTCAATCGCCGCGTTGAGCGCCAGTAGATTGGTCTGCTCGGCAATGCTGTGAATCACATTGACCACGCCGTTGATTTTCTGACTGTCCTCGGCCAGCCGCTGAATCATCTCGGCGGTCTGCTGCACCCCGGTGGACAACCCGGCAATCGACTTCTGCACACGCATGACCACCGCCTGCCCGCTGCCGGCCAGGGTGTCGGCCGATTGCGACAAATCGCGGGTGGCACCGGCGTGTTGGGCGATGTGGTAGACGGTGGCGGTCATTTCATTGATGGCGGTGGCGGCCTGATCGGTTTCACTCTGTTGACCCAGCATGCCGTGCTGCACTTCGTTCATGCTGGTTGCCAGTCGTGCGGCGCCGTCATCGAGTTGGCGTGCAGTGCTGGCAACGGTGTTGACCACCCGTTGATAACCGGCCTGCATGGCATTGAAGGCGTTCGCCATCTGCCCGACTTCGTCGCTGCCGGCCAGCGGAACGCGGGCCGACAGGTCGCCGGTTTTCTCCACGTGAAGCATCACGTCCTTCAAGGTATTGAGCTGACTGAGCAGGAAGCGGATCAACAACTGCGAGGCGCCGAGCATGGCCAGCATCAACACGAACACCGCCACCGCATAGTTGACCAAACGCTCGCTGAACACCTGGCTCAGACTCGGTCCATGGGCAATCACGGCGACCTGTTGGCCATCCGCGCGCGTGAACACCTCGGCGCCAATCAACAGGTTGTCACCGAACAACGGCATCGCGTTGATCTCGACCCAGCCCTTGGCATCGGCCAGCTCCAACGCCGGCTGCCCGTTGAGCAACGGTGCCTGACCGCGACTGAATGTCAGCAGATTTTCGGTTTGGGGCAGCGGTTGACCGACGGGCCATGCACCCAATAATCGCGCTTGTGCCTGAGCCGATCGCTGCGCGGCATGGTTGCGGGCCTGTTGTTCGAGCTGCACGGCGTAGAGCACCAGCAGCAACGTGGTGACGAAGGCGACGGCGTTCACCGCCCAGAATTTGTATTTCAGCGAGATATTGCTAAGCCAGGCACCCATGGAGGTTTTCTCTGATAGCGGAAACAGCATTGGCAAGGTGCCATTATTGTGCCGCTATGCAGAAACGGGGAGTTGATATGGATCAATGTGTGAGCGAGCAGGCGCTCCCACGGGGAATCATGCTGACTGGGAAATGCAGGGCAGTCCGTAAAACGCCCGTGCACACGCGGTCGTGTGCGCCGCCAGATCGTCCTCACTCTCCCCACGATGCAACGCCACTTCACGCAACACCTCGGTCAGATACGCCGGCTCATTGCGGCCATTCTTCGGCTTCGGCCGCAAACTGCGCGGCAGCAGGTACGGGGCATCACTCTCGAGCATCAAGCGTCCGCGCTTGATCTCTTTGACCAGTGGATGCAGATGCGTGCCCCGGCGCTCATCACAAATCCAGCCAGTGATGCCGATGTGCAAATCCAGATCGAGGTAGCTGAACAGCGCAGACTTTTCCCCGGTGAAGCAGTGCACCACGGCAGCGGGCAGTTGATCGCGGTAGTCGCGCAGGATTTCCAGAAGACGCTGACTGGCATCCCGCTCGTGCAGGAACACCGGCATTTGCAGTTCAACGGCCATCGCCAGGTGTTCTTCCAGGACTTTTTCCTGTTGTGGGCGCGGTGAGAAATCGCGATTGAAATCCAGGCCACATTCACCCACGGCGACCACATTCGGTTCTTTGAGCAGGCTGCGCAGGCGACGCTCACTGTCGGCATTCCAGTCACTGGCCGAATGGGGGTGAATGCCGGCGGTGGCGAACAGCCGTTGCGCGCTTTCATCCAGCTGCCCGCACAGCTCAAGCGCTTGCTCGCTGCCTTCGACACTGGTGCCGGTCAATACCAATTGGCACACGCCAGCAGCATAGGCGCGGTCGAGTACAGCCTGGTGTTTGTCGGCAAAACTGGGGTTGGTCAGGTTGACGCCGATATCGATGAGTTGCATGGTGCTACCTCGGACCAAAGGCCGGAAAGCATATCAGAGCTGCAGATTTATAAGAAAAGCCAAGAACTACAACGAGTTATAGCTGTCTTTTGAGCCGCGGGACCGTGCGGGATGGTCAAGAATGCCATCACTGTGCCAGTCTTTCCCGCTTTGCCAGCGCTCAGGCGCTCTGTTGTTGTCGTTTGATCTCATGAAAAAACTCATGGGATCAACCCGAATTCTTTCCGGAGAGTGGATGATTCGTCCCTCGGTTTTGCTATTGCTGTGTGGTGCGCTGCTGCTGCCGATGTCGGCGGTTGCGCGTCTGCCCGGCCCGCTGCAAGCCGTGCCGGCCGCCAAGGTCCGAGACCTCACGGAAATCCGCAGCAGTCGAGTGCTCCGGGTGCTGGTCAATCAGAGCCGCAACAGCTCCGGTGAAGTCCAGGGCCAGGCCATCGGCGTCGAATACCATCGTTTGCGCGCCTTTGAGCAATACCTCAATGGTCACGCCCGTGACGGTCAGGAAATCAGCCTCAAGATCATTCCCAAAGCCAAGGATCAACTGCTCGGCGCATTGCAGCGTGGGGAAGGTGATCTTGTGGCGCCTGGCGAGCTGCTCGACCTGCAACCCGGTTACGCCGTCAGCAGCAGCGAACCGGTGGCCAGCAACATTCCGTTGGTGCTGGTAGGCATCAAAGGCGAGCGCCGTTACACCCGGCTCGAACAGCTGTCAGGTAAAACCCTGGCGCTGCCGACGGGCAGTGCCGCCGGGGATGCCATCAGCCAGATCAATCAAAAGCTCGCGCTGCACAAACTGCCACCGATCATCATCGAATGGGTCGACCCCAGTCTGGCGGTCGAAGACGTGCTGGAGATGGTTCAGGGCGGGATCTTTCACCTGACCATCGTCGAACAACCGATCGCCGAGCGCTGGGGCAAGATCCTGCCGAAATTGCGTGTCGATCGACAGGTGCTCATCAGCGAGCCGGGCGAAGAGTTCTGGTTCGTGCGTCGCGAGGCATCCATGCTGCGGGCCAGCATCGATCGCTTTCTTGTCGGTTACAAAAAACCGTCGGATCAGGATGCGGCCTTCCTGCGGATCTATCGACGCTTGTACCGGGTTCACTATCCCCTGGCCAAGGCTGACCGACAGCGTCTGGAGAAGCTTCGCCCGGTACTGCAAAAACATGCTGACGCCCAAGGCATGGACTGGCTGAACCTGGCAGCGCTGGCGTTCAAGGAGTCAGGCTTGAGACCTACGGCCCGCAGCGGCGGCGCGCCGACGGGGCTGATGCAGATCACGCCTTCAGCGGCCCAACGGGTAGGGGTCAGCAACATTCAGGACCTCGATGCCAATGTGCAGGCCGGGGCCAAGTATCTGGCGATGATTCGTCGCAAGTTTTTCGCCAGCCCCAAGCTCAACGAGCGCGAGCGCATGGCGTTCGTGCTGGCGGCCTACAACATCGGCCCGGAGCGGGTTCAAGGGATGCGTGCCGAGGCGCGGCGACGGGGCTTGAATCCGAACCAGTGGTTTTTCCAGGTCGAGCGCGTTGCCATGGAGCAGGTGGGAATGGGGCCTGTCAGCTATGTTAATAGCGTGAACAAGTATTACCTGGCGTTCGATCGGGAGCGGGAGTCGTTGGAGCCCCGGGGGCAAAAAGTTGCCCTTCGTAAGTGATCGAATAAACTGATTGTTAAGGTGGGTTTTTTGCGCTTTTAACATGAGATTTACTGATTAATATAGCGGCCAACCAACACACAAACTCTCAATGGATGACACAGCATGAGCACACTGATCAACAAGGTACTGTTTACCCGCGCTGGCTACGGCCTGACTGTTTTGCGGATTGTCGTCGGCATCATCTTCGCTGCCCACGGCTCGCAGAAACTGTTCGGGGCATTTGGTGGCTACGGCCTGGCGGGCACCGCGCAATACATGGAAAGCATCGGCCTGGCGCCGGGCTACCTGATGGCGACGCTGGCCGGCGGTACGGAGTTCTTCGCCGGACTGGCGCTGATCATTGGCCTGCTGGCTCGTCCGGCAGCGCTGGGCCTGACCTTCCTTTCCCTGGTGGCGATTTTCTCGGTGCATATCAGCAACGGGTTGTTTATGGCCAACAACGGTTATGAGTTCGCCCTCGCTCTGCTCGGTGGCAGCATCGCGGTGCTGATCGAAGGCGCCGGCAAGCTCTCGGCAGACCGTGCCATCGCGGGCTGACCGCTCTGGCTCAACGAAAAGGCCCGCATTGCGGGCCTTTTTTGTGTGCGTCATTCTTGACACTGTTCGGTCAGCTTCTCTAGGATGCTGCCCATGCGCCGATTTAAACAGCTACTTGCGGGGCGCCAGGTGACTCATTCCGTTGCCGATAGAAGCTTGAAGCAAGCTTCGAAATACCGCTAAAGCGCTGGTTCGGTGTTGCCTCTCACCTGCCATGCAGACTTTTGAGGCAGAGACACGACACGATGAATGCACTAAGCCCTGTAGTACGTCCCGCGCCGATCACGGCACATCTCACCCAGCGCAACCCGAAAATCCTCCTTGGCGGCAAACATCAGCCAACGCTTTTGCGTTATCTCGATGGCTGGCCACGTCGTACTGGCGGTCCGGCTGCGTTCCTGATCCAGTTCGTTGAAGACGGCGAATCCCTGGCCCGTTTTGCCAGCGACAGTTTTGATCTGGCGGTGATTCAATCGCCCAGCCTTGAAGACGCCCACGAAGTCATCAAGCAACTGACCCGTGTCGCCCGGCAAGGGCTGATTACCCGTCGCTGAGCGGCGACTTACGGATAATCGATCGCCACGATATACACGCATTGTTCGCCGGTCGGCGTCTGGACCCGCACTTCCGCGTCCAGTGCCTTGCCGATCAAGGCGCGGGCCAGCGGCGAATCGATGCTGATCAGGCCTTGCTTCAGATCCAGCTCATCCGGCCCGACGATGCGATAGCGTGACTCTTTGCCATCCTCGTCCTCAATGGTGACCCACGCGCCGAAATAGACTTTGTTCGGGTCGCTGGGTTTTTCACTGACAACCTTGAGCGCTTCCAGGCGTTTGGTAAGAAAACGCACACGACTGTCGATTTCCCGCAGCATCTTTTTGCCGTAGGTGTATTCGGCGTTTTCCGAACGGTCGCCCTGTGCCGCCGCCTCGCTGACAGACTGCGTGACTTGCGGGCGACGCACGTGCCAGAGCTCATGAAACTCGGCACGCATCCGCGCTTCACCTTCGGGGGTGATCAGCGCGGTGCCGGCGGTGCGGGGAGGGCGGTAACGGCTCATGGCGACTTCTTGTGATTAAGAGCGCTTGAGTTTATCAACCCTCGCGCAAAACTGTCAGCGGGCTGGCATTCAAGGCGCGGCGGGTGCCAAACACACCCGCGCCGCCGATCAGCACTGCACCGATCAATGGCAGAATCAGGAGCCACGGATGCGGGTGCCAAGGCAGGTCGAACGCATATCGGTAGAGCACCAGGCTCACCACTTCCGAGCCCAGCGCTGCCAGCAAGCCACTGACCGCGCCCAGCAGACCGAACTCGATCCGTCGTGCCTTGACCAGCAATTGCCGCTCCGCACCCAACGCTCGCAACAAAGCGCCCTGACGAATGCGTTCGTCCAGTGTCGCTTGCAGGCCGGAAAACAACACCGCCATCCCCGCCGCCAGCACGAACAACAGCACGTACTCCACCGCCAGGGTGACTTGGGCAAGGATACTGCGCAGCTGCTCCAGCAGCGCCTCGACTTGCAGGATGGTCACGGCCGGGAAAGACCGGGACAGGTCGACGATTTGCTGGTCATGCCCCGGTGCCAGATAGAAGCTGGTCAGGTACGTCGCCGGCAGGTCCTTCAAGGTGCCGGGCTGGAAGATCATGAAGAAGTTCGGCTGGAAGTTATCCCAATTGATATCCCGCAAACTGGTGACTTTGGCTTCGCGATTAACCCCGCCGACGGTGAATATCAGATGGTCGCCCAACTTGAGCTTCAGGCTTTCGGCGACTTTGCCTTCCACCGAGACGCCGGGAATGTCATCCGGCGCCTGCTCGGGCCACCAGTTGCCGGCGGTGAGTGTGTTGCCGGCGGGCAGGTCTGCCGCCCAGGTCAGGCTCAGGTCACGCTGGATCGCCCGGTCACCTGCGGATTCCTTGGTGACGAGTTGCTGCACCGGCTCACCGTTGATACTGATCAGGCGTCCCGGTACCACCGGGTACAGCGGGGCCGATTGTGCCGACAGTTCCATCAGGCGATCGGCGAAGGCCTGTTTGTCGCCCGGCAGAATGTTCAAGGCAAAATAATTCGGGGCATTTTTCGGCAGTTGGTTCTGCCAGGTATCCAGCAGCTCGCCGCGCAGCAACGCGATCAAGGCCATCGACAGCAGGATCAGGCCGAATGCCAGCGATTGTCCCGCCGCCGCCAGGGGGTGACGCAGCAGTTGACCCAGCCCCAGCCGCCACGGCAGGGACGCACGGGCGAGCATCCGTCGCAGGCTTTTGAGCAACAACAACAACAAACCACCCAGCACCAGCGCGGCAACGACGCCACCACCGAGCAGGGCGAAGGTCAGTAACAGGTCCAGGCTCAGTCGCCACATGATCAGGCCGAGGGCGCCCAATGCAGCGCCGTAGACCATCCAGGTGCTGGTGGGGATCGGCAGCATGTCCCGGCGCAGAACCCGCAGCGGTGGAACCCGACCCAGCGCAGCCAGTGGCGGCAAGGCGAAACCGGCCAGCGCCACCAGGCCAGTACCGATCCCGGCGAGGGCCGGAAACAGGCCGCCGGGCGGCACGTCAGTCGGTAACAAATCATGCAGCAGGGCGAACAGCCCCAGTTGCGCGAGCCAGCCGATAACGGCACCGCTGATGCTGGCGAGCAGGCCGAGCACGGTCAGTTGCAGGCTGAACAGCACCAGGGTTTCCCGGCGGGACAATCCCAGGCAGCGCAACAGCGCGCTGGCATCAAAGCGGCGGGTGGCGAAGCGCGTCGCCGACAGTGCCACGGCGACACCGGCCAGCAGCACCGCGACCAGGCTGGCCATGTTCAAGTAGCGCTCAGCCTTGCCCAGCGCGCCGCCAATTTGCCGGTTACCGTCGCGGGCATCCTGGATGCGCTGGTTGGCGGCCAGGCCGGGTTTGATCAGTTGTCGATAGGTTTCCAGTGTCTCGGCGTTGCCGCGCCAGAGCTCGCGGTAACTGACCCGGCTGCCGGGCTGCACAACGCCGGTGGCGGCGAGGTCGCTGAGGTTGATCAGTACGCGCGGCGTCAAGCTGTAGAAGTTGCCGGCGCGGTCGGGTTCGTAGGTCAGCACGCGCGTCATTGTCAGGGTTTTCATGCCCACATCGATGCTGTCGCCGATTTTCAGGTTCAACGCCGTCAGCAATCGGGCTTCGACCCAGGCTTCGCCAGGTTTCGGGCCGCCTCCGGGTTCTTCCGGGGCGAAGGGGGCCGGGGCGCTTTTCAGTTCGCCGCGCAGTGGATAAATGTCGTCGGCAGCCTTGATGCTGGACAGTTGAATGCCGTTATCGGTGGCGATGACGCTGGAGAACTCCACCACTTGCGCGTGTTGGAGACCCAGCTCGGTGCCGCTGTTGATCTGTTCCGGGCGCGCCGCAGAACTGCCTTCCAGCACCAGGTCGGCCCCCAGGAATTCGGTGGCGCGCAGCATCATGGCGCCGTTCAGGCGAGCGCCGAAGTAACCGATGGCAGTACTCGCGGCCACGGCCACCAGTAGCGCGAAAAACAATACGCGCAATTCACCGGCGCGAGCGTCGCGCAGCAGTTGGCGGAGGGCGAGGCTGAACAGGCGCAACAGCGGCAGACGTGCCATCAAGGCTCCAGAGGGGCGACCAGCAGGCCGGCTTCAAGACGGATCAGGCGCCGGCAGCGATGTGCCAGGCGTTCATCGTGGGTCACCAGCACCAGTGTCGTGCCGCGTTCCTTGTTGAGTTCGAACAACAGATCGCTGATGCGCTCACCAGTATGGCTGTCGAGGTTGCCGGTGGGCTCGTCGGCGAAGAGCACATCGGGCTCGGCGGCAAACGCCCGGGCAATCGCCACACGCTGCTGTTCGCCGCCGGAGAGCTGGCGGGGCGAGTGGGTCAGGCGTTGGCCCAGGCCGACCCGTTGCAGCAGCTCGGTGGCGCGGCTACGGGCGTCCTTGCGGCCATCGAGTTCCAGCGGCAGCATGACGTTTTCCAGGGCGTTGAGGCTGTCGAGCAACTGGAACGACTGAAAAACAAAACCGACATGTTCGGCGCGGATGCGCGCGCGCTGGTCTTCGTCAAGGTTACTCAGGCCCTGGCCGGCGAGGGTGACTTCACCGCTGCTGGGCAGGTCGAGGCCGGCCAGCAGGCCGAGGAGGGTGGATTTGCCGGAACCGGACGCGCCAACGATGGCCAGGCTGTCGCCCTTGTTCAGTTCCAGGCTAAGTTCGTGCAGGATAGTCAGTTCACCTTCCGCGCTGGGAACCACTTTGCTGAGGTTCTTCGCGGTGAGAATGCTTGCGCCCATGGAGAATCCGATGCGTGTGTGGTTTTTGAGTGCTGGCCTGGCCTTGATGTGCATGGCCCAGAACGCAGCGGCGGGTACTGTCCTGATCGTTGGCGATAGTATCAGCGCCGGTTTCGGACTGGATACCCGGCTGGGGTGGGTGGCATTGCTTGAGCAGCGGCTCAAGCGCGAAGGTTTTGACGATAAAGTGATCAATGCGTCCATCAGCGGCGACACCAGTGCCGGAGGCCAGGCGCGGCTGCCCGCGCTGCTTGCAGAGCATAAACCGGAGTTGGTTATCCTTGAGTTGGGCGGCAATGACGGACTGCGTGGATTGCTGCCAACGCAATTGCAACAAAATCTTGCGTCGATGATCGACAGCTCTCGAGCCAGTGGTGCCAAGGTGTTGCTGCTCGGCATGCAATTGCCACCCAATTATGGTGCTCGTTACACCAAGGCTTTCGCCGATGTTTACAGCAACCTGGCCAACGAGAAAAAAATCCCGCTGGTGCCGTTTTTTCTCGACGGCGTGGGCGGTCATCCCGACCTGATGCAGGCCGATGGCATACACCCGGCGGCCGGGGCTCAGGACAAGTTGCTGGAAAATGTCTGGCCTACTCTAAAACCGCTGTTATGACACTTTTCTAGCGGCAGGCTTTCGGCTAAGGTGGCGCCCCCGATTTGGAGCCCCCGATGCCGCGTCCTGCCTGGTCACTTTTTGCCTATCAACTGATCGAGCCTGACGAACAGCTGGATCTGTTCGCCTGCCAGGAAGTGCGGGTGCATCTTGTGACGCGTCAGCTGGAGCTGGGTGGTTCGGCTGACCGTACGCTGTGTGGCAGTCTGTTGCCGGCGCAGCCGCGTTGGTCGAGCGTTGATCGTCGGGTGTTCCAGGATCAGCGTCTTTGTTCGCTGTGTCGGGCGATTCTCGAGTCGCAAAAACGCGGCACCTCGCCGATCTGGCCCGAGCTGCGGTTCGAGCTGTAAATCGTCAACGATAGCAAGCTATCGGCCAGCTCCCCGAAATAATGGACGGCGGTGTACAATCGCGGTCTTATACACTCTGTTGATCATGCGAAGGATTTTCCGGATGTTGCCGCGCTTTCCTGCCGTCACCCGCTGCCTGACACTTGCCGCCCTTTGCGTGGCGGGTCCCGTCGCAGCATTGGAGCTGCCACTACCACCGCCTGGAGAAGACATCGTCGGCCAGGTGCAAGTGATCAAGGCCAAGTACGAAGATACCTTCGCTGACCTTGGCACCACCTACGACCTGGGCTACACGGAAATGGTCGCGGCCAACCCGGGCGTCGACCCATGGTTGCCGGGCGCCGGCACCGAAATCGTCCTGCCGACCCGTTTCATCCTGCCGCCGGGGCCGCGTGAAGGCATTGTCATCAACCTGGCCGAGTATCGCCTCTACTACTATCCGAAAGGCAAGAACACGGTTTACACCTTCCCGCTGGGTATCGGTCGTGAAGGCTGGGGCTCGCCGATCGCCCACACCAGCATCATCGCCAAGACGCCGAACCCGACCTGGACGCCTCCAGCGTCGATCAAGGCCGAGCACGCCGCCGATGGCGATCCACTGCCGAACGTAGTGCCGGCCGGTCCGGACAACCCGTTGGGGCCGTTCAAGTTCACCCTGGGCACGCCTGGCTACCTGATCCACGGTTCCAACAAGAAATTCGGCATCGGCATGCGCACCAGCCACGGTTGCTTCCGCATGTTCAACAACAACGTGCTGGAAATGGCGGGCATGGTGCCGGTCGGGACGTCGGTGCGTATTATCAACGACTCCTACAAGTTCGGCAGGAGTGGCGGCAAGGTCTACCTGGAAGCCCACACGCCGCTGGACGACAAGGGCGAGCCGTCGGTGGTCGACAAGCACACCGCGGTGATCAACGCCATGCTCAAGCGTGAAGACATCACCAACAACCTGCGCATGAACTGGGATGTGGTGCGTGATGTTGTCGCGGCTGAAGATGGCCTGCCGGTGGAAATCGGCGTACCGAGCGCTGCTGCTCCGATGGTCTCGAGTGCACCGCTGGACCCACTGCAGTAACGCTTGAAAGGAACCCGTCGATGCGGCTCGCATCGACGGGTTTTTTATTGGTGCGCCAGGCATGG
>NZ_JAMDHB010000027.1:0-112906 GCF_028656895.1 Pseudomonas sp. TNT2022 ID1044
AATCCGCCTCCTACTCGATCCTGCAATAAATGCCGGGCAATAAAAAAGCCGACCCAAAAAATGGGTCGGCTTGATAACAATCCCGAAGGACTATTACTTGCGGCTAGCTTTTTCCAGCATGCGCAGAGCACGCTCGTTAGCTTCGTCAGCAGTCTGTTGTGCTTTTTGAGCAGCAGCCAGAGCTTCATCAGCTTTACGGTAAGCTTCGTCTGCACGAGCTTGGGAGCGAGCAGCTGCGTCTTCAGTAGCGGTCAGACGTGCTTCGGTTTCTTTCGATGCGCTGCTGCAACCGGTAGCCAGAACTGCGGCCAGAGCCAGAGCAGAGAATTTCAGAACGTTGTTCATCGTGTTCCCCTTCAAGGACTTTCAATTAAGTAGCTGTCTCCTCAGATTGAGGAAATAGCCGGCGTACATACTACCTATAACTTGAACTAAGTAAAACTGACGTGAAGCAAGAAGCAAAAAAAATTGTAGGCGTTGATTCTTTTTCGAGCAACTTTTAACTGCGCTGTTTAAAAAATATCCAGCTGCAAGGCCCGAGCTGAGCGAGCCGGAGAAGAAAAGTTCCCGACGCTTACGAGTCTTTTTCGAGTCTTGGCTAAAGTCTGGCTAGATGGATTCGTCCACACTTTTGTTCGGATTTTGCGCAGCGTCTCTCAATATCTTTCTGCTTATTCAGGTGACTTTAACAACGGGCGCTCGTCTTAAGTCTCAACATCCGGCAATGTTCAGGCTTTCGACCCTCGAGGATCTTTGGTCGAGCCAGTCCTGCGTGACCCGGAGCGGCACCTGCCAACCTGCATGATGACGAGCGTACCTTGAGCATTTCTGCCAATGGTGCCTACTATTTGTACGTGCTCGGTTACGCGAGATCGGTGTAGCTCTTCTCGGTGTCCATTCAGGCACGGGGTGGCGTAGATGTTCCTTCGCCGGAAAAACATCGGTAAGGTAGAGGTCGAAATCCAAGACCCGCGAGGAGTAGTGATGAGCGAGGCGTTGTCCATCCACCATGACCAGGCTGGTCATCAGTTCGAGACCAATGTGGACGGTCATCGTGCCTACCTGACTTATATGGATCTGGGAAAACAGACCCTGGATATCTATCGCACGTTCGTGCCTAACGCACTGCGTGGTCGCGGCATTGCTGCGGCATTGACCGAGCAGGCATTGCAGTACGCCGAGGAGATGGGCTACACGGTCATCCCGTCGTGCTCCTACGTCGAACGCTACATGGAGCGTCACCAGCGGCATGCGGCCAAGCTGAGTCAGTGACCTTCAACAAAACGAACGCATAAAAAAACGCCGGGTTGAGCCCGGCGTTTTTTTGTCTGGCGAAAAGCGCGATCAGGTACGAGCGCGTTTCGGCAGCACTTCCTTGAGCTTGGCATGCATGCTGCGCAAGGTGTTTTCGGTAGCGGTCCAGTCGATGCAGGCATCCGTGATCGACACGCCGTATTGCAGGTCGGCAAGGTCTTTCGGGATTGCCTGGCAGCCCCAGTTCAGGTGACTCTCGACCATCAGGCCGATAATCGACTGGTTGCCTTCGAGGATCTGGTTGGCGACGTTCTCCATCACCAGCGGTTGCAGGGCCGGGTCCTTGTTGGAGTTGGCGTGGCTGCAATCGACCATGATGTTCGGCTTGATCTTCGCTTTGTTCAGCGCTTGTTCACACAGGGCGACGCTGACCGAATCGTAGTTCGGCTTGCCGTTGCCACCGCGCAGCACGACGTGACCGTAGGCGTTGCCCTTGGTGGTCACGATCGACACGCCACCTTCCTGGTTGATACCGAGGAAGCGGTGCGGGCTGGAAACCGATTGCAGAGCGTTGATCGCCACGGTCAGGCCGCCATCGGTGCCGTTCTTGAAGCCGACGGCCGAGGACAGGCCGGACGCCATTTCACGGTGAGTCTGGGATTCGGTGGTGCGCGCGCCGATGGCCGACCAGCTGATCAGGTCCTGCAAATATTGCGGGGAGATCGGGTCGAGGGCTTCGGTAGCGGTTGGCAGGCCTTTTTCGGCCAGGTCCAGCAGCAGTTGACGACCGATGTGCAGACCGTCCTGGATCTTGAACGAGTCGTCTAGGTACGGGTCGTTGATCAAGCCTTTCCAGCCGACGGTGGTGCGCGGCTTCTCGAAATACACGCGCATGACCAGATACAGGGTATCGGACACTTCCGCGGCGAGAACCTTCAGGCGCTCGGCGTATTCGTGGGCTGCCTTGATGTCGTGGATCGAGCAAGGCCCGATGACGACGAACAGGCGATGGTCGGTGCCATCGAGAATGTTGCGAATGACTTCGCGGCCCTTGGTCACGGTGCGCAGCGCAGCGTCGCTCAGGGGAATATCGCGCTTGAGCTGATCGGGGGTGATCAGTGTCTCGTTGGAGGCGACGTTTAGGTCGTTGATCGGTAAATCAGCCATCGTTTACTCGTCAGGTCACGGGTGCCGGCCGCCAGCGAACCCGCGCGGCGGAGCACAGCAAATTAAGCGCGTCGGGGAGCCGAACCTTAGCGCGTTACACCGTGGCTAGACAATGGGCTGGCAGCGCTTTAATCCAGTGCAGGCTGTGCAAATGCCTTGCGAACCGTTTCGTGGGAGAACTCGTCGGCGTGTTCCTGGACCCATTCCAGCGCCAGCGCCTGAACTTCCTGCAGATCATTGTGGGAGTCGTGCTGTCGGCAGTAACGCTCGATCTGGCACACCTGCTCGCCCATTCGGGCGCTGAACAGCGTCTGCTCGTCGACGAAGGCAATGCCCACCAGGTAGCCGTGTTTTCGTCGCAGACACCAGGCCACATAGCCCAGAAAGCGCATGTCGGGGTTCAGTGTCGGCATCCGCACTTCGAGCGCCGTGCCGTGGCGCCAGGCGCGGTGATAATTGCAAGCCATGCCCCCGAGGCTGATAGTGTGCAACTGTCGTAGCGAAATACACTCAGGTTTGAGCAACGTCAATTCCACGGGCACATCGTCAGGATGAGGAATAAATCGTCCCATGAACACGGACTCCATGTGTCGGCCATCTGACATTGTTTCCCCCAGTATAGTGGTCGAATCGGAACTGACCGATTTCGACGCCGATCAACGGCTGCTGGCGATGAACGGCGTGTCGCTGGTGATTTTCACCAGTGTCGGCTGTTCCAGCTGCCGATTTGCCCGTGAGCAATTACCGGCACTCGATCTGGCAATCGATCGGCTGTGCTGGATCGATGCCGGGAACAATGGCGGGGTGGTCGAGCGATATCAGGTTTTTCATTTGCCGGCGCTGTTCCTGGTACGCGACGGTAAGTTCTTCGGGGCATTGCATTCGCGCCTGACCGGTACCGAACTGAATCGGGCGATACGTCAGGCGCTGAGTCGAACAGCAGAGGAGTTGCCATGATGGGGGCAGTTGCCAAACCGACGATCGGTATTATCGGTACCGGTGCAATCGGTGGTTTCTACGGGGTGATGCTGGCGCGTGCCGGTTTCGATGTGCACTTTCTGCTGCGCAGCGAGTTCTGCGCGGTCGCCGAAAACGGGTTGCAAGTAAACAGTGCACCCCATGGTTCGCTGACTTTGAAGCCGGTGCAGGCCTATTCGGACGCGCAAGACATGCCGCCTTGCGACTGGTTGCTGGTGGGCGCCAAGACCACCAGCAACGCGGATTTGGCGCCGGCGATCCTGCGCGCCGCCGCGCCGGGCGCCAAGGTCCTGTTGTTGCAGAATGGCCTGGATGTCGAAGACAGCCTGCGCGGGCTGCTCCCTGACTCGCTGCATCTGCTGGGCGGGCTTTGCTATATCTGCGTGCATCGCGAAGGGCCGGGGGTCGTCACCCATCAGGCGCTTGGTGCAGTGCATGTCGGCTACCACAGTGGCCCCGCCGAAGAATCGACGCGCACGGCGATCGTCGAGGAGGGTGTCGGGCTGTTCCGAACCGCCGGCGTCGACTCCCAGGCCATGGCGAACCTGCATCAGGCGCGCTGGCAGAAACTGGTCTGGAATATCCCTTACAACGGTCTGTCGGTGTTGCTCGGGGCGAGCACCACACCCTTGATGGCCGATGCCGACAGCCGCGAAATGGTCAAGGCACTGATGGCCGAAGTGGTGCAGGGCGCAATCGCTTGTGGGCACGATGTGCCGCCCGGTTATGCCGAGCACTTGTTCATGATGACCGAGAAAATGCCTGCCTATTGGCCGAGCATGTACCACGATTTCCTGCACAAGCGACCGCTGGAACTGCAGGCCATCTACGCCCGGCCTCTGGCCGCGGCCAAAGCGGCGGGCTGTGAAATGCCGCGAGTCGAGGCGTTGTATCGCAGCTTGGGTTTCATCGATCGACGTAATGCTTGAGTCGATCAAGGCAAGGGGGGAAGGGGATGCCAAAGGCAATTGACGACAAACTGGTGCTGGCGATTTCGTCGCGAGCGTTGTTCGACCTGAGTGACAGCCACAAGGTCTACCTGTCGAGTGGCGTCGAGGCTTATCGGCAGTATCAGATCGAGCACGAAGACGAAATCCTCGAGCCCGGCGATGCGTTTCCGTTGGTGCAAAAACTCCTGAACCTCAACGCCAGCCTCGGGCGCGCCCGGGTCGAAGTGATCCTGGTGTCGCGCAACAGCGCCGACACCGGCCTGCGCGTTTTCAACTCGATCCATCATTACGGGCTGGCGATTTCCCGCGCGGCATTCGTGGGCGGGCGTAGCCCTTATCCGTACCTCAAGGCCTTTGGCTGCGACCTGTTTCTTTCGACCCACGCCGAAGATGTGCGCAGTGCCCTGGATGCCGGTTTCGCCGCGGCGACTATTTTGTCCGGCGGTGCCAGCCGCGCGGCCAGCGACGAACTGCGCATCGCCTTCGACGGGGATGCGGTGCTGTTTTCCGATGAATCGGAGCGCGTCTATCAGGCCGGGGGGCTGGAGGCGTTTCAGGCCAGCGAACGCGAAGCGGCGCGCGAGCCCTTGCGTGGTGGGCCGTTCAAAGGTTTTCTCGCGGCCCTCAATGTGTTGCAGCGCGAGTTCCCGGACGGCGAATGTCCCATCCGCACGGCGCTGGTGACGGCGCGCTCGGCGCCGGCCCATGAGCGGGTGATCCGCACGTTGCGTGAGTGGGATATTCGTCTGGATGAGTCGCTGTTCCTCGGTGGCCTGGCCAAATCGGCGTTTCTCGAAGCCTTTGCCGCCGACGTGTTTTTCGACGATCAGGCCGGCCACTGCGAATTGGCCCGTGAAGTCGTCGCCACCGGTCATGTGCCCCATGGCATCAGCAACGAGCATAAGGTTTAAGCCCGCCGTTCAACGCGTTACGCAGGGCGTCGTACTCGCCAAGGCGCTGCTAAGCTGAATCAATCTCCGCCATGTTGGCATTCGAGGAGGTCATATGATTCGTTCGATGCTGTACGCCACTGACCTCGGCCTGTACGCCCCTGTGGTGATGCAGCACGCCCTGGAACTGGCTCGGACATTCAATGCCGACTTGTATGTGGTGCATGCGGTGGAACCCATGGGACTGTTCGCCGAATCCGTGCTGCAGAGCTACCTTGACGAGCAGGCGTTGAACGAGTTTCACAGCCAGGGTCTGAACACGGTCATCGCCAATATCGAGCAGCGGGTGCTGGACAGTTTTCGTGAAGAGCTGGGGGAGGAGGGGGCGCTGGACCTGAAAAGAATCCAGGCAGTGCGCGTGCTGCAGGGCGATCCTTCGCAGGTGATTCTCGACCAGGCGCAGAAACTCTCCGTGGATTTGTTGATCGTAGGTAGTCACAGCCATGGCACTGGTGCGGAAACACCGTTGGGCCGCACCGCAGCGCGTGTCTTGCAGTTGTCCAAGGTGCCGGTTTATCTGGTGCCGCTGGTGCAACGACGTCGCCAAGGGGATCGCTAGAGTGCGACCAGTGGCACTTCGACAAAAAAGTTCTAGATTTATTCTTCAAGCCATTAATATAGTTATATACCGTCGCTGATGCCCGTGGCGTCTATCTGCTTTGAGGGATTCATATGAAGCTTCAACAACTGCGCTACATCTGGGAAGTGGCGCACCACGACCTCAACGTTTCCGCTACAGCCCAAAGCCTCTACACCTCGCAACCGGGCATCAGCAAACAGATCCGCCTGCTGGAAGACGAATTGGGCGTCGAAGTGTTCGCCCGCAGCGGCAAGCACCTGACCCGCGTTACCCCGGCCGGTGAGCGCATCATCACCACCGCTGGCGAAATCCTGCGCAAGGTTGAAAGCATCAAGCAGATTGCCCAGGAATTCTCCAACGAGAAAAAAGGCACCCTGTCGATCGCCACCACCCACACCCAGGCGCGTTATGCATTGCCGCCGGTGATCAGCAATTTCATCAAGCAGTACCCGGACGTTGCCCTGCACATGCACCAGGGTTCACCCATGCAAATCGCCGAAATGGCGGCTGATGGCACCGTGGATTTCGCCATCGCCACCGAAGCACTCGAACTGTTCGGTGATTTGGTGATGATGCCTTGCTACCGCTGGAACCGTTGCGTGGTCGTGCCTCAAGGCCACCCGCTGACCAAGCTGTCGAAGCTGACCCTCGAAGCCCTGGCCGAATACCCGATCGTGACGTACGTGTTCGGTTTCACTGGCCGTTCGAAACTCGACGAAGCTTTCAGCCATCGTGGCCTGACACCGAAAGTGGTGTTCACCGCCGCCGACGCCGACGTGATCAAAACCTACGTACGCCTGGGCCTGGGGGTAGGTATCGTGGCGAAAATGGCGGTGGACACCAAACTCGACAGCGACCTGGTGGTGCTCGATGCCAGCGAACTGTTCGAGTCCAGCATCACCAAGATCGGCTTCCGTCGCGGCACCTTCCTGCGTGGTTTCATGTGCGACTTCATCGAGAAATTCGCCCCGCACCTGACCCGCGAAGTCATGGCCAAGGCCATTCAGTGCCACAACAAACAGGAACTGGAAGAGCTGTTCGACGGCGTCGAACTGCCGGTCCATTAAGCCTTTCTAGATGACCTCGGTAACAGCGAACTGTTGCCGAGCACCCGCCACCAGAATCTCCACCTCATCACCTTCGAACTTGCCCAGCAGGCTTTTGCCCAGCGGTGAGCGCGGGGTGATGACGGTAATCAACTGCCCCACCAGATCGACTTTCAGGCCCGCCGCATCAGGGGCCAGAAACAGCCATTGCTCGCGACCCTTTTCGTCTTCCAGGCCGAGCAGGGCGCCGATCTCGATGCCCCGTTGATCGTCGTACGCACGCAACGCCAGGTTCTGGCAAAGCGTCAGTGACTGGCGAATCTCTTCCACCCGTCTGGCCTGCCCGGCAGCCAGATAGGAGGCCTCCAGCCCCAGCGTGTCGTACTTGTTTTCGGCGATGTTCTCTTCGTGGGTCGCGGTTTCGTAAGCGGTCTGCGCGGCCCGCTCAGCGATGTCGAGATCGACTCGCAGCTTGTCGAGAATCAGTTGGTGGACAGTTTGTTTGTTCATGATCAATCGCAGAATTGCAGGACGTTGGCGCGGCTTTTTTCGCTCGGTGCGGTCTGGTCCTGTTGCAGCCAGAACTGGCATTTGGCGTTCGACAGATTGCGGTTGCTGCTGCGCGCCTGATCGAGTCGTTGCGCCTGCTCGTTCTTGCGCAGGTTCTCTTCATATTGCTCGAACAGAGGGCTCTGTGGCGGGATATCCGGAACCTGTTGCACCACCGGCGGGTTCGCCAGTTGCTCCACCGCCTGGGCCACTGGGGCCAGTTGTTCGCTGAAGAACAGGCGCGAGGCGAGCCAGCAGGTCAGCGCGATGGCGAGAAAGCCCAGCCACAAACCGAGGGCGATGCTGCCGGTCAGTTGCACGGCATTGAGCTGGATCGGCAACGGGCGGCGCGGTGTGGGACGGTAGGGCATGACTGCCTCCTGGCGGTGAGTCGCGGGCGAGTGTCGATTGTCGCACGAAGATTAATCGTCGTCGGCTCTTCTGCGCAGGGTAATTTATGCGGACAATCGCTGCCTTTGCCAACGGGAACCTGGAATGTCTGAATTGAAAACCCGCTGGGATATTTTTTGCACCGTGGTCGATAACTACGGCGACATCGGTGTGACCTGGCGTCTGGCTCGGCAACTGGTGGCCGAGCACTCGCTGGCGGTGCGTTTATGGGTCGATGACCTGCGTGCCTTCGAGCGCATGTGCCCCGAGATCGATGTCCATGTCGCGCAGCAATGGCAGCAAGGTGTCGAGGTCCGTCAGTGGCCGGCCGAGTGGCTGCCGACCGAGGCCGCGGATGTGGTGATCGCCGCATTCGCCTGCCAGTTGCCCGCTGCCTATATGGAGGCGATGGCCGAGCGCAAACAACCGCCGCTGTGGATGAATCTCGATTACCTGAGTGCCGAGGACTGGGTGATGGGTTGCCACGGTCTGCCATCGGTGAAATACAGGCACGTGCAGAAGTTCTTCTTCTTTCCGGGGTTTCAGAAAGGTACGGGCGGCTTGTTGCGTGAAAGCGGCTTGCTGGAACGGCGTCGGCAATTTCAACAGGATCCACAGGCTCAGCGAACATTCCTGCAAGGCCTGGGGGTCGATCGAGCGCCGGATGCGCAGTTGATTTCGCTGTTTGCCTACGAAAACGCCGGGCTGGCCAGTTGGCTGGATGCGTTGGCCGGCGATTCGACGCCCACTCATGTGCTGGTGCCTGAGGGGCGGGTGCTCGGCGATGTCCAGCGCTGGCTGGGCGTGAACGATCTGAAGGCCGGCGCGCTGCACGTGCGCGAAGCCGTGACCGTGCAGGTGCTGCCGTTTGTCCGTCAGGACCAATATGACCAGTTGCTGTGGTGCTGTGATTTCAACGCCGTGCGCGGCGAAGATTCCTTCGTCCGTGCGCAATGGGCGGGTCGGCCGTTGCTCTGGCATATCTATCAGCAGGAAGAGGATGTCCACCTGGACAAGCTCGAAGCCTTCCTTGCGTTGTATGTCAAAGGGCTATCGGAGCCTGCCAGCGACGCGATCAGCAGTCTTTGGCGGGCGTGGAACGCCGGGGAAAATATGACCGACCACTGGCATTCCACCCGTAAACACTGGCCGGAGCTGGAAAAACACGCCGAGACGTGGTGTCTGGAACAGGCCTTGCAGGCCGATCTTGCCACGGCGCTGGTACAGTTTTATGGAAATTGGATATGATACGCGGCCTAGATTTTTGTAAATCCCATCCAAATTCGGATATTCGCAATGAAAACTGGTAAAGAACTGAAACCCGGTACCGTGATCCGTCTCGAAAACGATCCTTGGCTGGTTCAGAAAGCTGAATTCACCAAGTCGGGTCGTAACAGCGCGATCATGAAGACCAAGCTGAAAAACCTGCTGACCGGTTACAAGACCGAGATCGTTTACAGCGCCGACGACAAACTGGACGACGTAATCCTCGACCGCAAAGAAGCGACCCTGTCCTTCATCAGCGGCGACACCTACACGTTCATGGACACCACTGACTACACCATGTACGAGCTGAACGCTGAAGACATCGAAGCCGTTCTGCCTTTCGTTGAAGAAGGCATGACCGATGTTTGCGAAGCGATCTTCTTCGAAGAGCGTCTGGTTTCCGTAGAACTGCCGACCACTATCGTGCGTCAGGTTGACTACACCGAAGGTTCCGCTCGCGGTGACACTTCCGGCAAGGTAATGAAGCCTGCCAAACTGAAGAACGGTACCGAGCTGTCGGTTGCTGACTTCATCGAAATCGGCGACATGATCGAGATCGATACCCGCGAAGGCGGTTCCTACAAAGGCCGTGCTAAATAAGCACTGCTTCAGGAATGAAAAAGCCCGACCATTGAGTCGGGCTTTTTTGTGTCCATCGATTGGACCGCAGCGCAAACCCGCAGGAGCCGGCTTGTTCTGGCGATAACGTCCTCGAGATCGCTATCGCCAGCAAACCGGCTCCTGCAGGTGGTGTCATTTCTTCAGATGTTCCTTGAGCTCTTGCGAAGCCTGCAACATCGCCGAACGCACCGCCGGCACCTGACTCACTACGTTGAGCAAACCGTAATCGTGGATCATGCCGTTGTAGCGAACCGAGGTCACCGGCACGCCGGCTTCATCGAGTTTGCGGGCGTAGGCTTCACCTTCATCGCGCAGCACGTCGGCACCCGCCGTTTGTACCAGCGCCGGTGGCAGGCCCTTGAGTTGCGCAGGGGTTGCCCGCAGCGGTGAGGCATAGATCTCGTTACGCTGTTTGGCGTCGGTGGTGTAGTTGTCCCAGAACCACTTCATCATGTTTTTAGTGAGGAAGTGCCCCTCGGCATACTGGTTGTAGGAACCGGTCTCGAAGTTGGCATCGGTCACCGGCCACAGCAAAACCTGGAACTTGATCGCCGGTGTGCCTTTGTCTTTGGCCATCAGGGCAACCACGGCCGCCATGTTGCCGCCAACGCTGTTGCCGGCCACGGCCAGGCGTTTGCCATCGACGTTGATGTCTTTACCGTGCTCAGCCACCCATTTGGTCGCGGCGTAAGCCTGGTTGATCGCCACCGGGTAGTGCGCTTCGGGTGACGGCGTGTAGTTGACGAAAACCGCTGCCGCCCCCGAACCGACAACCAGATCGCGAACCAGTCGTTCGTGGGTCGGGAAGTCTCCCAGCACCCAGCCCCCGCCGTGGAAGAACATGAACACCGGCAGCTCACCCTTGACCCCGGCCGGCCGGACGATGGTCAGGCTCAGCGGTTGGCCGTCGACCTGAATGGTCTTCTGGCTGACATCCGCTTTCGGCAGCGTCAGCTTGACCCCGGCCTGCGCACCCACCAGCACGGCGCGGGCTTCGGCCGGCGTCAGTTGCTCAATCGGTTTGCCGGTGCCGGCATTCAACACATCGAGGAATGCCTGGGTGTTGTGTTCAACATCACCGGCGAACGCGTTGCTGATGGACAGCGCGAGGAGGGTACCGGTCAAGACTTTGCTGAAAGTGTTCATGTTCATTTCCTGTTCGGTCTGAGTGGCTCAGTGGTTAGACGGTGACGTGCAGGCGCACTTCAACATTGCCGCGGGTGGCGTTGGAGTACGGGCAGACCTGGTGGGCTGCATCGACCAGGGTTTGCGCATCGGCTTGTTCAAGACCCGGCAGGCTGATGTGCAGGTCGATGTCCAGACCGAAACCGCCAGGGATCTGGCCGATGCCGACGTGGGCGGTGATCGACGCATCATTCGGGATGCTGCGCTTGGTCTGGCTGGCAACGAATTTCAGGGCGCCGATGAAGCAGGCGGAGTAACCGGCAGCGAACAGTTGTTCCGGGTTGGTCGCCGCACCGCCAGCGCCGCCGAGTTCTTTCGGGGTGGCGAGCTTGACGTCGAGAATGTTGTCGCTGGAGATTGCACGACCGTCACGGCCACCGGTGGAAGTTGCAACTGCGGTGTAGAGAGTTTGCATGGTGAAATCCTCGTTCGGGCTTGGTTGTTTTGCGCTAAATGTTTGCGCGCTAAGTAAGTGCGAGGTAAATGTATCGCGCTAATGTTTAGTGCGCAAGATAATTTTTTGAAAAAAAATGAAAAAAGTAAGCGGGAGCGGATGGTCACCGCTTGAAAGGCTTGAATTAGAGCGATCTAAGGGGATTTTTTTCAGCAGGAATTTTTCAGTGGAAGGGCGCGACCCCGATTTTTGCTTTCTTTAACGCAGAACGAACTGTGGGAGCGAGCCTGCTCGCGATGGCGGCGTGTCAGTCAACACACAGGTTGAATGTCACACCGCTATCGCGAGCAGGCTCGCTCCCACCGGGGATTTGCGCTTGCAGGAGCGTTAGAGGCTGTCTTGCAGGTGCTTGCGCAGCGCTTGCAGCTCCGCCTGCAGTTTCTGCAATCGCTCCAGGGTCATGCCGCTGGCGCCGAGGATGCATTGGGGGATGCCTCGGGCCTTGTCGCGCAAGGCACGACCTTTTTCGGTGAGTTCGATGATCACCACCCGCTCGTCTTCACGGCTGCGGGTGCGGCTGAGCACACCTTCGGCTTCCAGGCGCTTGAGCAGCGGGGTGAGCGAGCCGGGATCCGTCAGCAGGCGCGTGCTGATTTCGCCTACGGTCAAACCGTCCTGTTCCCACAACACCATCATCGCCAGGTACTGCGGGTAGGTCAGGCCCAATGCCTGTAACAAAGGCTTGTAGACCTTGGTCATCATCAGCGAAGTGGAGTGCAAGGCGAAGCAGGCCTGGTTGTCCAGCAGCAGGTCAGCGCAGTTGTCCGGGGTGTTGCGTTCGGTGGTCATTTTGAAGCCTTCGATCAGTGATCTTCATGAATCTAGCGGGCAAATCTTTAACGCGCCAGATAATTTGGACTAGCGGTGGGCCAGATGGGTCTGAAGGACCAGATCCCACGGCGGAATAGGGCTGAAGCGGGTTTTCAGGTATTCCAGCAGCAGGCGACTGCGGGAATTGGGTTGTTGTTGCAGGCGCAAGGCATAGATCCCGGTGATTTCCGGTTTGGGCAGGCCCTTCTCGCAGAACAGCGGCACCAGTTCCCCGCGCAACAAGTACTCGCTGGCCAGCCATGTCGGCAAATGCGCGATACCCAGCCCGGCCAGTGCGCCGCAGACCAGGGCTTCGGCATTGTTGGCGCTCATGCGGATGCGCGAGGGGCGGTGCAAGTGCATCTGGCCTTCGCGTTCGAAGCGCCAGGCGAAGGGGGGCGCCAGGCCATCCCAGTCGAGACCGTCGTGTTCGATCAGTTGCGCCGGATCGCTTGGTACGCCACGGCGCTGCAAGTAGTCCGGGCTGGCGCAGGCGATACGCACCATGCTCGCCAGCGGTGTGGCCACCAAACGGGTGTCGGCCATTTGCCCGGCGCGCAGCACCAGGTCGACCTTGCCCAGGTTCAAGCCTTGCATGTCAACGAAACTGTCGATCAGGTGAAGCTGCACATCGAGGCCGGGATAGAGCATCAGAAAATCGGCAATTACCGGCGCCAGGTGTCGCCGGCCAAACGCGGCCGGGGCATCGATACGAATCAGGCCTTCGGGTGCGCTGCTCAGAGACACCGCTTCGGCCCGGGCCAAACGCAATTCCGCGACGATGCGCCGCGCGCGCTCGGCAAACGCCAACCCCGCGGGCGTAGCGCGTACCGCATGGGTACTGCGAATGAACAACTGACTGCCGACCGCGCTTTCCAGGCTATCGATACGTCGGGCTACCGCTGAAGGGGTCAGTGGATGACGACGAGACGCCGCGGAAAAACTACCGGTTTCCAGTACGTCCAGAAACAGGCCCAGTTGTTCGGTCAGTTGATTCGGATTCATGGCGGATGTGCGCTTGTGCGAGTTTGGCAAAGCCATTGTGCGTTGCTGTGCGTTTCCGCGCCATAACCAACTGCGTAGGATGAGCAGTCTGATGTGAGAGGAAATCGCGGTGATTGAATTTTTGATGTATCTGGTCTTCGGCGCTGCCTTGGGCACGCTCGGCGGAATTTTCGGAATCGGTGGTGGCTTGATCGCCATCCCGTTGCTGGGCGTGTTGTGCGGTCTCGATCAGCAAATCGCCCAAGGGACGGCGCTGGTGATGGTGGTGCCGAACGTGATGCTGGCGTTGTGGCGTTATCACCAGCGCAACAAGATCGAGTTGCGCCACGCGCTTCCGCTCGCTTCGATGGGGTTCTGCTTCGCCTGGCTCGGTTCGATCTGGGCCGTGGGCATTGACGCGCAAACCATGCGCATCGGCTTCGTCGCCTTTCTGGTCGCGCTATCGGCCTACAACCTGGTGCGAATGTTCTACGCCAGTGCACCGGCCTCATCGCAAATGAACTATTCGTGGCCCTGGCTGGGTGTGCTCGGTGCGGCATCCGGCACCATGGGCGGTTTGTTCGGCGTGGGCGGGGCAGTGGTGGCAACGCCCGTGCTGACAAGCCTGTTCGGTACCACTCAAGTGGTCGCGCAGGGATTGTCGCTGGCGCTGGCATTGCCGAGCACCGGCGTGACGCTGGTGACTTATGCCGTGCATCATCAGGTGGACTGGATGGTTGGTGTGCCGCTGGCGATCGGCGGATTGTTGAGTATCAGTTGGGGGGTGAAAATCGCCCACGCCATGCCGGAGCGCCTGTTGCGCGCACTGTTCTGCGGTTTTCTGGTGCTCTGTGCGGTGATGCTCGCGTTTAAAGTTTGAAGCCTTCGACGATGTGTTCGGCCAGGCATTCAGTGATTGGCGACGGACTGTGCAGGTTTCGCACGAGCATGATGCTGGCTTCTGGTAGCAGCGGGAGGTCTTCGGCTTCACCGAGGATGCGCATGTCCGGGGTGATCAGGCTTTCCAGTTGCGCAGTGATCGCCAGGCCAGCGCTGACCACCGTCATGATTGCCGAGAGGCTGTCACTGTTATACGCCACGCGATAATCGCGGCCCCGGGCATCAAGGGCATTGCAGGCCCACATCCGGCAGAAGCAATCACTGTTGAACATTGCCAGCGGCAGCGGCGTTTGTTCGTGGGCGCTGTAGCATTGAGCTTCGGCCCAGACAAACCGCTCCTTGCGCAACAACTGGCCTATTTCGCTGCCCGGTTCGCGGGTGACGATAGACAGGTCCAGATCCTGACGCATCAGCAATTGTTTTGATGATTCGCAATGCACTTCGATCTGGATCAGCGGATAGGACTGGGCAAACCGCCGCAGAATCCCCGGCAGAAAACGCATCACGTAGTCGTCCGGCGTGCCGATGCGCACTGTGCCGACCATGTCCGGTTCGCGCAATGTATTGAATACTTCACTGTGCAACTTGAGGATGCGCCGCGCGTAGCCCAACAGCACCTGGCCTTCGGCGGTGAGGCGCACCTGGCGTCCGTCGCGCTGGAATAACTGGCGCTGCAACACATCTTCTTCCAGCCGTTTCATCTGCATGCTGACGGCCGACTGGGTGCGATGGACCAACTCGCCGGCGCGGGTAAAGCCACCCTGGTCGGCAATCGCGACAAAGGTGCGCAGCACTTCGGTATCGATCGTCGGGTAGCTCGACATACATCAATCTCCGAGATGGTTGCCATCAGAAACATTTGTTGGATTGATCTTAGACCCGGGCTGAGACTGGAGCCATCCAAACGGAGGGCAACAAGATGAAAGGTCAACATGAGTTCCAACACGCAGAACATCATTCGGTTCACCTGATATCCGACCTGCTGCACAAGATCAGCCGCTGGTACGAGTTGCATCGCGAACGCGAACTGCTGGCAAGCTTGAGCGACGAAGCATTGAAGGACATTGGCATGAGCCGGGCGGATGTCGAGCACGAGTCGATCAAGCCGTTCTGGAACGACCCGATGCATAAATGATCCTGGCCAATAAATGATGAGTGCGAAGCTACACAAACCCCTTACCGGTGAGGTAGGTTGCGAGCAGACAAGGAGATGCTCATGCCCGCAACGTTGTCCTTTACCCTCAAACAGGCTCGGCGTCTGGCACTGGCCGCCCAAGGGTTCAATGGGCGCCAGCCGCCAGCGGCGATCAAGGCTGTGCAGCTCAACCGCCTGATCGAGCGGCTGGGTATCCTGCAAATCGATTCCGTCAATGCCGTAGTGCGCTCGCATTACCTTCCGCTGTTTTCCCGTCTGGGTTCCTATTCTTCTGACTTGCTCGACCAGGCTGCCTGGAGTTCAGGGCGACGTCGCACGCTGTTTGAATACTGGGGCCACGAGGCGTCGTTGCTGCCCCTGTCGATGTACCCGCTGATGCGCTGGCGTATGCAACGTGCGACCCGTGGCGAAGACATTTATCAACAGATGGCGCGTTTCGGTCGTGAGCAGCAAGACACCATTCGCCGGGTGCTGGCTGCGGTTGAGGAGCAGGGCGCGCTGGGCGCCGGCAGCCTGTCGACCCGTCAAGAGCGAGCTGGCCCCTGGTGGGACTGGAGCGCGGAAAAGCATGCGTTGGAATGGTTGTTCGCCGCTGGTGAAGTCACCGTGGCTGGCCGGCGCGGATTCGAGCGGCTGTATGACTTGCCGGAATGGGTCATTCCTTCGCAGGTACTGGCGCAGCCGTGGGTCAATGAAGCCGAGGCTCAGCGAGGCTTGCTGCTGCATGCCGCGACAGCCCTGGGCGTGGGCACCGAAAAGGACCTGCGCGACTACTTCCGTCTGAATCCCGCAGACAGTCGTCCACGTCTGGCGGAGTTGGTCGAGGCGGGCGAATTGCTCACTTGCGAGGTTCAGGGCTGGAAGCAGCCAGCCTATTGCCTGCCCGAGCCCAAGGTGCCGCGCAAGGTTGAGGCCAGCGCGTTGCTGTCACCGTTTGATTCGCTGATCTGGGAGCGCAGCCGCACCGAGCGTCTGTTCGATTTTCGCTATCGACTGGAGATTTATACGCCGCAGGACAAACGGGTCTACGGCTATTACGTCTTGCCGTTTTTGCACAACGAACGCATCGCCGCGCGGGTCGATCTGCGCGCCGAGCGGGCGGCGGGTCGGTTGGCGGTGCATGCGGTGCATGAGGAGGAAACGGGGCTGGACGAGGAGGGGATGCTGGCGTTGGCCTTGAATCTGCGGCGGATGGCGGATTGGCTGGGGCTGACGCAAGTTCAGTTGAACTGCCCGCGGGCGAGTGCGGACCGGTTGCGGGTGGCATTGGCCCGGTTTGATGGTGACTGAGCTGACGCCATCGCTGGCAAGCCAGCTCCCACAGTGACCGCGTCGGACATAAATTATGTGTACGGCGCAAATTCTGTGGGAGTGCGAACCGGTTGTGGGTGGCATTGGCTCAGTTTGATGGTGACTGAGCTGACGCCATCGCTGGCAAGCCAGCTCCCACAGTGACCGCGTCGGACATAAATTATGTGTACGGCGCAAATTCTGTGGGAGCTGGCTTGCCAGCGATTGTCTTCACGCGATTTAGCGTCGAACCTGCTTCAAGGTTTCTGCTATCAAAAACGCCAGTTCCAGCGACTGATCGGCATTCATCCGCGGGTCACAATGGGTGTGATAGCGATCCGACAACCCATCTTCGGTAATCGGTCGCGCACCGCCAATGCACTCGGTGACGTTTTGCCCGGTCATTTCGATGTGGATACCGCCGGCGTACGAACCTTCCGCTTCATGCACCTGGAAGAACTGCTTCACCTCACCCAGAATCTGCGCAAAGTCGCGGGTCTTGTAGCCGCTGCTGGCCTTGATGGTGTTGCCGTGCATCGGGTCGGAACTCCACAGTACTTGCCTGCCTTCACGCTGCACGGCGCGAATCAGCTGTGGCAAGTGATCGCCGACCTTGTTCGCGCCCATCCGTGCGATCAGGTTCAGGCGGCCGGGATCGTTGTCCGGGTTGAGCACGTCGATCAGGCGAATCAGGTCTTCAGGATTCATGCTCGGGCCGACCTTGACCCCGATCGGGTTGTTCACCCCGCGCAGGAATTCGACGTGGGCGCCGTCGAGCTGACGGGTGCGGTCGCCGATCCACAGCATGTGCGCCGAGCAGTCGTAGTAATCGTTGGTCAGGCTGTCGCGACGCACGAAGGCTTCTTCGTAGTTCAGCAGCAGCGCTTCGTGGGCGGTAAAGAAACTGGTTTCGCGCAGTTGCGGCGAGCTGTCCATGCCGCAAGCGCGCATGAAGGCCAGGGTTTCATCGATGCGGTCGGCCAGGTGGCTGTACTTTTCCGCCAGTGCCGAGTTGGCGATGAAGTCGAGGTTCCATTTGTGCACTTGATGCAGGTCGGCAAACCCGCCCTGGGCAAAGGCGCGCAACAGGTTCAGGGTCGCAGTGGACTGGTGATAGGACTGCAGCAGGCGTTCCGGGTCCGGCACGCGGCTTTTTTCGTCGAAACCGATGCCGTTGACGATGTCACCACGGTAGGCCGGCAGGGTCACACCGTCGATGGTTTCATCATTGGCCGAACGCGGCTTGGCGAATTGCCCGGCCATGCGCCCGACCTTGACCACCGGACAACCGGCCGCGAAGGTCATGACAATCGCCATTTGCAGCAACACTTTGAAGGTGTCGCGGATTTTCGCGGCAGAGAACTCGGCGAAACTTTCGGCACAGTCGCCGCCCTGCAACAGAAACGCGCGGCCCTGGGTCACTTCGGCAAACTGACGACGCAATTCCCGGGCTTCACCGGCAAACACCAGCGGCGGATAGCTGGCCAGCGTTTGCTCGACCTGCTGCAAATGCGCAGCGTCGGGATATTGAGGTTGTTGCTGGATCGGCAGGGCGCGCCAGCTGTCAGGACTCCAGGGTTGGCTCATCATCATCTCTAGTGTTTTACGCTCGGGCGTCCATGTTATCAGCAATTAGTGCGTGACCTGTTCCCGTCGCTTCGCGGACAATCGCGCCTTTGCCGCAGTCTGTTGGCGGTGTTATTGCGTTGCCGGCCACGGTAACGATCGGGAGACGAAATGACTGAGGAGCGCGTCGAGCATTTGCTCGCCGAGGTGCAGGACGAATTTGGCGTGATTCGCGTGCTGGAAGTGGCCGATTACCGTTTTCTCGAATTCGGTGATGCCATCGAGCAAAGCTGCGTGTTCACCGCCGATCCGAGCTGGCTCGAGTATGACTACACCCGGGCCATGTTGATTGGCGCGCTGTGCCATGAACAGCCGGAATCCGCGCTGTTCCTCGGCCTCGGTGCCGGTACGTTGACCCAGGCATGCCTCAAGTTCCTGCCGCTCGAAGATGTCGAAGCCATTGAGTTGCGCCCGGATGTACCGCGCCTGGCCATCGAATACCTCGGGCTGGATGACGATCCGCGCCTTTATATTCGTGTAGGCGATGCGCTGGAGTTGCTTGATACCGCTGAGCCCGCCGACCTGATTTTCGTCGACCTTTATACCGACGTCGGTCCGGGTGTCGGGCATCTGGCGTGGACCTTCCTGGAGAACTGCCAGAAACGATTGAATCCCGGTGGCTGGCTGGTGATCAATCAATGGGCCACCGATGATGGCAAACCGTTGGGCGCTGCGTTATTGCGCGGGCTCTATCATCGGCATTACTGGGAGCTGCCGGTGAAGGAGGGCAATGTGATTCTGATCGTGCCGTCGGACCTGGATCAGGAGCTGGACATGGATGGCCTGGTAGCCCGGGCTGAAGGGCTGGCGCCGCGGTTGGGGTATTCGTTGCAGTCGTTGATCAAGGCCATTCGCCCGGCGACATAAGTCGGCACACAGGTAAGTCAGCAGCCTTTGAAGATTCCCGGCCGCCGCTCCACCAGTGACCGCACACCTTCCTGCGCATCCTCAGTGACCAACAGTTTTTTCACCAGCGCCGGCAAACCCTGCGCTGCCGCCGTTTCCCCTTCATAGCGCGCCTGTCGCGCCGACATCAGCGTCGCCTGAACCCCCAGCGGCGCCTGGCGGGCGATCCGCTCGGCCAACTCAATCGCCCGTGGCAGCAAGTCCTCGCTGGCCATGACTTCCTGGACCAGGCCCAGATGCAAGGCATCGCGGGCATCGAACTCGTCGCCCGTCAGCATCCAGCGCATCGCATTGCCCCAACCGGCGACCTGATGCAGGCGCAATGTGGCGCCGCCGAAGGGGAAGATCCCGCGCTGTACTTCCATTTGCGCGAAGCGGGTATTGCTGGCGCACAGGTTGATATCGGCGGCCAGCATCAACTCGATGCCGATGGTCAGGCAATAACCCTGTGCAGCGACAATCACCGGTTTGCTCACCCTGGGGCCGGCGAATACACCCCACGGATCACAACCGCCGGGCGGGGCCTGCCAGCCTTCGGTCAGCGCCGCACTGGCATTGACCAGATCCAGGCCGGCGGTGAAATGCTCGCCATGGCCGAAGACCACTGCCACACGGGCATCGCTGTCGGCTTCGAACTCACCATAGGCCAGGCTCAGCTCGTTGAGCAGGTCGAGATCGAAAGCATTGCGCTTGGCGACCCGATCCAGACCGATCAACAGGACATGACCGCGCTTTTCACGGCTCACACGGTGGGTGTTGAGCTCTTTCATGGTGCGTTTCCTCGGGCGGGAAAGGGTGTCAGACCAGCGGTCCGGGTCTTCAAGGTGAACCGTTTTAGCGCCATCGCCCGCAGGGCCGGGCCTTTGAAAAATAGACCCTTGCACGATTATCCGCAAAGCCTGTGACAGAACGCCGTACGCGGGAGTTTTGCGATAAAAAAAGCTCCCTTTTTCGGCAAATTCCGGTATAGTGCGCGCCGGCCTTTAGCCGGGCCGCGTTTAGGTAGAGCAATTCCCCGAAGTCAGCTTCGGCTGCACGTCCGTACTGCGGACTCTCCCTTGACGATTCTTTTCATTCATTCGTTTTCGCAAATCCCCGCCGACAAAGCTGCCAGGGCGACTCTTGAGTCTCAACACGGCACGCGCAGCTTTGGAGCATGGGTCTTTGCGGATGCACTTAGAGGCAGACCCATGACCCAGGAAACCGGCGGCTTCGCCGCTTTTAATCTTAATCCGAATATTCTCGCAGCCGTCACCGCGACTGGCTACGAAGAGCCATCGGCTATTCAGCAGCAATCGATCCCGATCATCATGGCCGGTCACGACATGATTGGTCAGGCGCAAACCGGTACGGGTAAAACCGCTGCGTTCGCCCTGCCGATCCTGCATCGCATCGATCCTGCAAAGCGCGAGCCGCAAGCCCTGATCCTGGCACCAACTCGTGAGTTGGCGCTACAAGTTGCAACCGCTTTCGAAACCTACGCCAAGCAAATGCCGGGCGTCACTGTTGTGGCTGTCTACGGCGGCGCGCCGATGGGCCCACAACTGAAAGCAATCCGTAATGGCGCACAGATCGTTGTCGCCACTCCGGGCCGTCTGTGCGACCACCTGCGTCGTGACGAAAAAGTACTGGCGACCGTGAACCACCTGGTTCTCGACGAAGCCGACGAAATGCTCAAGCTGGGCTTCATGGACGACCTGGAAGTTATCTTCAAGGCTCTGCCAGCAACCCGTCAGACCGTATTGTTCTCGGCCACCTTGCCGCAGTCGATCCGTGCCATTGCCGAACGCCACCTGCGCGATCCGCAACACGTGAAGATCCAGACCAAGACCCAGACCGTTACCGCGATCGAACAGGCTCACCTGTTGGTTCACGCTGACCAGAAGACTTCTGCCGTTCTCAGCTTGCTGGAAGTGGAAGACTTCGACGCCCTGATCATGTTCGTACGCACCAAGCAAGCGACCCTGGACCTGGCCAGTGCCCTGGAAGCCAAAGGCTACAAAGCCGCTGCGCTGAACGGTGACATCGCCCAGAACCAGCGTGAGCGCGTAATCGACTCCCTCAAGGATGGCCGTCTGGACATCGTTGTGGCGACCGACGTTGCTGCTCGTGGCCTGGACGTTCCGCGCATCACTCACGTATTCAACGTGGACATGCCGTACGACCCAGAGTCCTACGTTCACCGTATCGGCCGTACCGGCCGTGCCGGTCGCGAAGGTCGTGCACTGCTGCTGGTGACTCCGCGTGAGCGCCGCATGCTGCAAGTGATCGAGCGTGTAACCGGTCAGAAGGTTGCTGAAGTTCGCCTGCCGGACGCTCAAGCCGTTCTGGATGCGCGCATCAAGAAACTGACCAACAGCCTGTCGCCGCTGGTGGCTGATGCCGAATCGACCCACGGTGATCTGCTTGATCGCCTGACCGCCGACATCGGTTGCAGCCCGCGTGCCCTGGCCGCAGCCCTGCTGCGCAAGGCTACCAACGGTCAAGCGCTGAACCTGGCCGCTATCGAGAAAGAGCGTCCACTGGTGCCGAACAACGCACCGCGTGGCGATCGTCCAGAGCGTTCCGGTGACCGTCCTGAGCGTGGTGACCGTGAGCGTCGTGCTCCGATGCCACTGGGTGAAGGCCGTGCTCGTTGCCGTACCGCGCTGGGTGCGCGTGACGGTATCGCTGCCAAGAACCTGCTGGGCGCCATCCTCAACGAAGGTGGCCTGGCTCGCGAAGCAATCGGTCGCATCCAGGTGCGTGACAGCTTCAGCCTCGTCGAGCTGCCGGAAGATGGTCTGGAGAAGTTGCTGACCAAGCTGAAGGACACTCGCGTTGCCGGTAAGCAGTTGAAGCTGCGTCGCTATCGCGAAGATTGATCCGCCCCTGGGCTGATTGATCGAACATAAAAATCCCCGACTGGTTCGGGGATTTTTTTTGCCTGTTTGTTGTTCCCACGCGCAACGTGGGATCAATCATTCACATCACCCGAAGCGATAAATGTCCATGCCCAACGCGCCCATGGTGAATCCCTTGTGCGCAACACTGAATTGACCCCCGGCACTTCGGGCGAAGTACAACGGCAGCAAGTGCTCATCGCTTGGATGGTTGCGCACGGCATTCGGTGCCTGCGCGCGGTAGTCATGCAGCGCGGCTTCGTCGTCGGCAGCCAGTTTTTCGATCATCCAGTCGCGGAACGTCTGGGCCCAGGGCTCAACGCTTTCCGGACCGGCATGCCAGTCCAGTTCCCGCAGGTTGTGCGTGATGCTGCCGGAGCCGATCAGCAACACGCCGTGCTCGCGCAGGCTGGCCAAGGCATGGCCAACGCGGGTTTGCAGGGCGGGGCCGCCACGGGTGGGCAGGGACACCTGAACGATCGGGATGTCCGCCTGCGGATACATCAACGACAACGGGACCCAGACCCCATGGTCAAAGGGGCGCTGAGGGTCAATGCGCGCGGGAAGGTCACTGGCCTTCAACAGCTCGACAACTTCTGCGGCCAGTTGGGGATTGCCAGGCGCCGGGTATTGCACTTCAAACAGGGCTTTGGGGAAGCCGCCGAAATCATGCCAGGTATCAGGTTGCGGGTTGCCGCTGACCAGCAATTCGTTGCTTTCCCAATGCGCAGAAACAATCACGATGGCTTTTGGTTTCGGCATTTCCGCCGCCAGGCGCGCGAGAGCCGGCCCGCTGGCACCAGGTTCCAGGGCCAGCATCGGGGAGCCATGGGATATGTACAGGCTGGGGAACATGTATGAGCTCCTGAAGGTTAAGATGGCGCCATCTTCAATCAGATCATTGATCTAAATCTAATATAAGTTTTAGGGTGTTTTGATCGAATTTTCGGGGTTATTTATGCAACCGGAGTTTTGGCACAAGAAATGGGCGTCGAATCAGATCGGCTTTCATCTGCCGCAGGTGAACCCTTATCTGCGACGATTCTGGCCGGCGTTAAGTCTGGAAGAGGGCGCTCGTGTGCTGGTGCCCCTGTGTGGGAAGAGTCTGGATTTGTTGTGGCTTGCCCATCAAGGGCATGAGGTTCTGGGCATCGAACTGTCGGAAAAGGCCGTGGAAGACTTCTTCAGCGAACACGGCTTTGATCCCGCTGTTAGCGAGCAGGGGCCATTCAAGGTTTACCGGGCGGGTTCGATTGAGTTGTGGTGCGGTGATTTCTTTGCACTGACCGCCGGCGATGTGGCTGATTGTTCTGCGCTCTATGACCGTGCCGCCTTGATCGCGCTGCCACCAACGATGCGGGAGCAGTATGCCGACCATTTGAAGCGGATACTGCCGAAGGAATTCCATGGGTTGCTGATTACGCTGGACTACGACCAGGCACAAATGCCTGGCCCGCCGTTTGCCGTGGTCGATGATGAGGTGCAGCGCTTGTTTGGGGCTTCGTGGGCGCTGAAGATCCTGGAAGATCAGGACATTTTGAGCGAGAGCGGGAAATTCACAGAGGCGGGTGTTACTCGGCTTGAAGAGCGGGTTTATCGCCTGATGGGCCGTTAAAAGCAAAAGTCTTCAAGGCAAAAAAAACGGGGCGATCAGATCGCCCCGTTTTTTTACCGCAGAACTATCAGCCCCGACGACGAGCCAGCGCGTCAATACGCTCTTCCAGCGGCGGGTGGCTCATGAACATACGAGCGAACCCTTGCTTGATGCCACCGTTGATGCCGAAGGCGTTCAGGGTGTCAGGCATGTGTACCGGCAGGCCTTGTTCCGCACGCAGGCGTTGCAGGGCACCGATCATCGCGGCGGTACCGGCCAGGTTTGCACCGGCTTCGTCTGCGCGGAATTCGCGTTTGCGCGAGAACCACATGACGATGGAGCTGGCCAGAATACCCAGGACCAGTTCGGCGAAGATGGTTGCCACGTAGTAGGCAATACCCTGGCCTTCTTCATTCTTGAAGATCACCTTGTCGACAAAGTTGCCGATGATCCGCGCGAAGAACATCACGAAGGTGTTCACCACGCCCTGGATCAGCGCCAGGGTGACCATGTCGCCGTTAGCCACGTGGCCGATTTCGTGAGCCAGAACGGCTTTCACTTCATCCGGCGAAAAGCGCTCGAGCAAGCCCTGGCTGACCGCGACCAGTGCGTCGTTCTTGTTCCAGCCAGTGGCGAAAGCGTTCGCCTCGTAGGCCGGGAAAATCCCGACTTCGGGCATCTTGATCCCGGCTTCCCGGGACAGTTGCTCGACGGTTTGCAGCAGCCATTGCTCGTGACGCGTGCGTGGCTGGGTGATGATCTGGGTGCTGGTGCTCATCTTCGCCATCCACTTGGAGATGAACAGCGAGAACAGGGAACCGGCGAAACCAAAGACCGCACAGAAAATCAGCAGCTGATTGAGGTTGAGATCAACCCCGTTGGCCGCCATGAACCCGTTGAAGCCAAAAAGGCTCAGGGTGATGCTGGCAATCAGCACGACCGCCAGGTTAGTGGCCAAAAACAGCAGGATGCGCATCATGGTTGAAGAAATCTCCTTATGCTAAAGATGTAGCGTACTGCGGGGTATATAAGGTGCTGCACCGGGGTATTCAACCGGGTGACTATTTCAAACTGTGTCCTACGGTAAAAGCTTAGCTGCTTGCAGGGCATTTCCGACATTGATGAAGGAAGCGTTTGTAGGCCGGCAGATCTCATTCACCCCGTCGGCATTGGGCCAGAGCAGGCAGTGCAGTTACGGTGTGGGGTAGAGGCGTCAGTGTTCTACAGGGCGCAAACATGTGTTGCTGAATGAATCACCGTGCGATTCGGCAAGCGCCGTCGCACGGTGATCCGCTCGCTCACTGGCGATAGGATTTGAGGAAATTGCCGATGCGGCCGATGGCCATCTCCAGATCATCGACGCGAGGCAGGGTCACGACGCGGAAGTGGTCCGGCCATGGCCAGTTGAAAGCGGTGCCTTGAACCACCAGCAGCTTCTCGGAAAGCAGCAGGTCGAGGACGAATTTCTCGTCGTTGTGGATCGGGCAGACTTTCGGGTCGATGCGCGGAAATGCATACAGCGCGCCCATCGGCTTGACACAACTGACGCCCGGGATGTCGTTGAGCCGCTCCCACGTGCGGTTGCGCTGTTCCAGAAGGCGTCCTGGCGGCAGCACCAGGTCGTTGATGCTCTGATAGCCACCCAGCGCGGTCTGGATCGCGTGCTGGCTCGGCACGTTGGCACACAGGCGCATGTTGGCCAGCATGTCGATGCCTTCGATGTAGCTCTGGGCGTGGTGTTTTGGCCCGGAAATGGCGATCCAGCCGGAGCGGAAACCGGCGACGCGATAAGACTTGGACAGACCGTTGAAGGTCAGGCACAGCAAGTCCGGCGCAAGGGAAGCGGTGCAGATGTGCACGGCATCGTCGTACAGGATCTTGTCGTAGATCTCATCGGAGAACACCACCAGGTTGTGCTGGCGGGCCAGTTCCAGCATGCCCAGCAACACTTCCTTCGAATACACCGCACCGGTCGGGTTGTTCGGGTTGATGATCACCAGGGCCTTGGTGTTCGGGGTGATCTTGGCCTTGATGTCAGCCAGGTCCGGCCACCAGTTGGCTTGCTCGTCACACAGGTAGTGCACCGGGTTGCCACCGGACAGGCTCACGGCGGCGGTCCACAGCGGATAGTCCGGAGCCGGCACCAGCACTTCGTCGCCGTTGTTGAGCAGGGCCTGCATCGACATCACGATCAGCTCGGAAACGCCGTTGCCCAGGTAGATGTCTTCAATGCCGACGCCTTCCACCTGCTTTTGCTGGTAGTACTGCATCACGGCCTTGCGCGCGCTGAACAGGCCCTTGGAATCGCTGTAGCCCTGTGCGGTCGGCAGGTTGCGGATCACGTCCTGGAGGATTTCATCCGGCGCTTCGAAACCAAAGGGCGCCGGGTTGCCGATGTTCAGCTTGAGGATGCGATGGCCTTCCTCTTCCAGGCGTTTGGCGTGCTTGAGCACTGGGCCGCGAATGTCGTAGCAGACGTTGGCGAGCTTGTTCGATTTGCTGACCTGCATGGCGATGTGTTCCCGAAAATGAACGATCCAGGCGGCGTGTGAACAACCGCACTGGGAATCCTGCGTAATCACACAGGCCTGACGCCTTGGAGGCAGCACCCATAAATCTGTTTGAATGCGCGTGGTCTGGCTGCCAGACTGGCGTTTGACGAGGCGCAATCATACGTGCCGCCCGATCCGTGGAAAAGGTACAGATCGGGCTTTTTCAGCCGCCGAGGTGTGATGATGGAAAAGTTGGAAAAAACCCTGGAAGAATGGAAGGCCATGCTCGATCCGGAGCAGTACAACGTGTGCCGCCTCAAGGGGACGGAACGGCCGTTTTCCGGCAAGTACAACGACAGCAAGGTCGATGGTGTCTACCACTGCATCTGCTGTAACGAGCCGCTGTTCGATTCCAGAACCAAGTTCGATTCCGGCTGTGGCTGGCCGAGTTTCTACGCGCCGATTGGCGACAATGCCATGATCGAAATCCGCGATGTCAGCCACGGCATGATCCGCACCGAAGTGGTCTGCGCCAAATGCGATGCGCATTTGGGTCACGTGTTCCCTGATGGTCCACCGCCGACGGGGCAGCGCTATTGCATCAACTCCGTGTGCCTGGACCTGGTGCCGCGCGAGTAAAATCTCGAAAGCGATCAATCGATCGCTTTTCGTTTATTTAAATTGCACACAATTCAATTGCTCGCTATGTTTGGCTGATCTTCCCCAATCCGGAGTCCCTCATCATGAGCGACAACCTGCTGAACATTCCTTGCACCACTATCAAGGGCGAGCAAAAGACCCTGGCGGATTACGCCGGCAAAGCTGTGCTGGTGGTCAATACGGCCAGTAAATGCGGTTTCACCCCGCAGTACAAAGGCCTCGAAGAACTGTGGCAGACCTACAAGGATCAAGGCCTGGTGGTGTTGGGCTTTCCCTGCAATCAATTCGGCAAGCAAGAGCCGGGTAACGAAGGCGCGATCAGCGAGTTTTGCGAACTGAACTTCGGTGTCAGCTTCCCGCTGTTCAAAAAGATTGAAGTCAATGGTGCCGGTGCCCATCCGCTGTTCGTGCAGTTGAAAAAGCGTGCCCCGGGCGTGCTCGGCTCCCAAGGCATCAAGTGGAACTTCACTAAATTCCTGATCGGCAAGGACGGCCAGTTGGTCAAGCGCTTTGCTCCTGCCACCAAGCCGCAGGACCTTAGCCGCGAGATCGAAGCCCTGCTCAAATGAATAGCTTGTCAGTCGATTCCCTGAATCTCGACAGTCAGCTCTGCTTCAAGCTGTACGCCGCTTCCCGCGCGGTGATCCGGGCCTACAAGCCGATGCTCGATCAATTGGGCCTGACGTATCCGCAATACCTGGCAATGCTGGTGTTGTGGGAGTGGCAGGAGACGGCCCCGGAGCAGCCGACCGTCAAGGCACTGGGCGAGCGCCTGGCGCTGGATTCCGGCACGCTGACGCCGTTGCTCAAGCGCCTTGAGCAGCTGCAACTGGTTCAGCGTCAACGCTCGGCCCGGGATGAGCGCGAGGTGCACCTGAGCCTGTCGCCTGGCGGGACGGCATTGCGCGATCAAGTCGGACCGCTCAAGGCCCGGTTGTTATGCGACAGCGGCGTGGACCTTGATCGCCTGAATGACCTGCGTGATGGGCTGGACCACCTCCTGGGACAGATCAAGGCACTGTCGTAGCGGGTACCCACAGGTCCAGCAGCGCGGCCAGTTCTTCGCGGCGGAAGGGTTTGGCCAGGTAGTCGCTCATCCCCGCCGAACGGCAGCGCTCGCGTTCTTCCGACATGGCGTTGGCGGTCAGGGCGACGATCGGCAACTGTGGCCAGCGTCCGCTGCGACGGATCTGCCGACTGGCTTCGTAGCCATCCATCACCGGCATGTTGCAGTCCATCAGCACCAGATCGAATTCATCGCTCTCCAGCCGGTCCAGCGCCTCGGCACCGTGAGCCGCGACCGTGACGTCGCAGCCGAGTTTGCCGAGCATGCCCTTGGCCACCAACTGATTGACCGGGTTGTCCTCGACCAGCAACACCCGCGCGCGACGCTGCGGGCTGAGAATGTCGATGGGCGTGTCACTGATGGTGTGGGTTTGCGGTTGCAGGATGCGGCGCAAGGTCTGATGCAATGCGTTGCGTGCCAAGGGCCGGGCTTGCTGCTGCAACGGGGCGAGGGCGTTGGCTTGTTCGCTGGGCATGAAACTGCCATAAGCGGTCACCAGCAGAATCGGTGCGGTCAGCGTCGGGCGCAGGTTGAACAGGCACTCGGGGCAATCGGTGATCAGCACATCGGGATGCAAACCGAACAAAGGGTCGTCAATGGAGCGTTGCTGATACTCCAGCCCCCAAACGGGCAACACGCTGCCGAGCAATTCCGCCAAGCCGCTGCTCGCGGCGGTGATGGCGAGGACCTTGCCTTGCAACGGGGCTGGAACCAGGGCTCGGGTGTGGCGGGGCAGCGGTAGTTCTGCGCAGAACTGACTGCCGAAACCGGCCTCCGAGCTGATGGTCAGGCGCCCTCGCATCGCTTCACAGAGGTTGTAGGTCAGCGCCAGCCCCAACCCGGTTCCGCCGAACTGCCGGGTAATGCCGGCACCGGCCTGGGTGAACGGCTGGAAGATCTTGACCTGGGCATCCTGAGGGATGCCGATGCCGGTGTCACACACCTCAATACGTACGCCGTCACCCGCGCTCGACAAGCGAACGTCGACCCGCCCGAAGCGGGTGAACTTGAGGGCGTTGGACAGCAAGTTACTGACGATTTGCCGGACCCGCGTCGGATCGCCGAGCACCAGCGCCGGGAAGTTTGGATCGATCAGGCAAGTGAGCTCGACACTCGGTGCAGCGTTTTGCGACAACAGATTGGCCGTGTCTTCCACCAGCGCGCCAAGGTCGAACGGGATGTGTTCGAGTTCAAGCTGGCCGGCATCGAACTTCGACAGATCGAGAATATCGTTGAGCAATTCCACCAGCACTTTGCCCGAGTCGTGGGCGATGGACAGCTGTTGCTGCTGCTCGGCGGTCAATGGTCCGTCCAGCGACAGCGCAATCATGCCCAGCAGGCCATTGAGCGGCGTACGGATTTCGTGGCTCATGTTGGCCAGGAACACCGAGCGGGCTTCGGCCATGTCCAGCGCCGTGCTGCGAGCCAGCTCCAGCTCCTGATTGGATTGGCTGAGTCGGGTGTTGATTGCCTTGAGCTCCGCCGTACGCGCCGAGACGATGTTTTCCAGCTGGCCGAGGTAATCGGTCAGGCGGTTTTCGGCATTGCGGCGCTGCTGGATTTCGGTGGTGACGTTTTCAAACTGCTGGTTGGCAACCTTCACCAGGACGCCGATTTCATCGTTGGCGTGCCCGGTCGGACATTCCAGCGGCGTGGGTTCGCCGCTACTCGGATCTCGACGACTGAGTTCATGGATAAGCCGCACCAACGGCTTGGTCAGCATCATATAGAACAGCGTCAGCAGAATGCCCGTCAGGATCAGGCTGCGGGCGAAGCCGTTAAGCAAGGTCACTTCGGCCCGACGCAGGAAGCGGTAGCCGAACGAATAGGTGTCGACATCCAGTTGCAGGGTGCCAAGGGATTCGTTGGGCAGTTGGTCGAGATAGAGGCGGTCTTCGAATTGTCGCTCGGCACCGAACAACAGGTCGCTGATCATGCGATAACCGCTTTGCAGGCCGGGGCGCTTGACGTTGGCCAGCACGTTGCCGTTGTTGTCGATCAGCCGGGCGCCGATGATTGCCGGAGAACGCAACAGGCCCATGGTCAGTTCCTGGGCAAGTTCGGCGTCGATGTTGTAGGCGATGCGCGAGGCGGGGTTGTGGCTGATTTCAAGTAAAGAAACTATTTCACGGTTGATGGAGGCATCTTCACTGGCATAATCGATGCCTATTTGCAGCAGGCTGAGCAGCATGCCCAGAATGAAACCAACCAGCACGGTAAGTCGGGCCTGCTTGTAAGACAGCCGGTTGGTGAACTTGATATCCATGGGGTGTTGAACCACTTCCGTTTTCCCTTCGCTGCTCAAGCATAGTCGATCATGCCTGTATACCGATGTTCTCGCGAGCCCTTGTATAGGTGGGAATCGCTGATCGAACGCTATGTTTCGTTGCTGTATCGCCATCATTACCGTGAACGTGCCCGAGGATAAGACGTGGACTCCCGATTGAATGCTTTTCTTGAACGCGCCGATGCCGTTCTGGCTCGAATCGAACCGTTGCTGCCTGCAACTCGGCCAGCCATTGACTGGAGCCATTGCCTGGCCGCGCGCTGGCAGCGCGAGGGGCGCAGCGGGTTCCTGTTGCCGCTGGAAGTCAGCCTCGACATGCGCCTGTCCGACCTGATCGGCGTTGACCGGCAATTGGAACAGCTGGGTCGTAACACCCGGCAGTTCCTTGATGGCATGCCAGCCAACCACGCCTTGCTCTGGGGTTCGCGCGGTACCGGCAAGTCGTCGCTGGTGCGTGCCTTGCTGGCCGAGCATGCCCAGGGCGGATTGCGCCTGATCGAGATCGAGCGCGATCACCTGGCCGACTTGCCGCGAGTGGTCGAACAGATCGCTAAATTGCCACAACGTTTTGTGTTGTTCTGCGATGACTTGTCGTTCGAGTCGGGTGAGGGCGATTACCGCGTGCTCAAGAGCGTGCTCGACGGTTCGCTGGAACAAGCGCCGGACAACGTTTTGTTGTACGCCACTTCGAACCGTCGCCACCTGGTGCCGGAGAAAGAAAGCGACAACGAAAACTGGAAACGCGTCGACGGCGAACTGCACCCCAGCGAAGCCGTAGAAGACAAGATCGCACTGTCGGACCGCTTCGGTCTGTGGCTGTCGTTTTATCCATTCACCCAGGAACACTATCTCAACGTGGTCGAACACTGGATCGGCCAACTGGCTGACAAGGCCGGCCTCAAGTGGCAACGGGACGAGGAGCTGGACATCCTCGCGGTGCGTTGGGCCACGGGGCGCGGCAATCGCAACGGCCGTTGCGCGTATCAATTTGCCCGCTATTGGGTCGGGCTGAAACTGTTGGAGCACAATGCATGATCGATTTACAAAAGAGCGGCCAAGGCCTCGAAGGCTACGGCATGCTGCACGCGCAGCTGGAATCGCTGCTGGCGGACGAGCGGGATTTCATCGCCAACGCGGCGCAATTTTCGGCGTTCCTGTTCAATCAGCTTGATGACCTGAACTGGGCAGGTTTCTACCTCAATCGCAACGAAGAACTGGTCCTGGGTCCGTTCCAGGGGCAGATCGCCTGTGTGCGCATCCCGTTCGGCCGTGGCGTATGCGGAACGGCGGCGGCGACCTTGCAGACGCAACGGGTCGAAGACGTGCATGCTTTCCCCGGGCATATCGCCTGTGACAGTGCGTCGAACAGTGAACTGGTCGTGCCCCTGGTCAAGGATGGCCGGCTGATCGGCGTGCTTGATCTCGACAGCCCGAAACTGGCGCGTTTCACGGCACAGGATCAGGCCGGAATCGAGCAGCTGGCCGCGATTTTTCTGCGCCTGACCGATTGCTGATCATGCCTTGAGGCCTGCCTTGATCAGCAGGCCCGACGGGTCCACCGCATCAATTTGTTGTGGGTCGAGATAGCGCTCGGCGTAGAGCAGATAGATGCGCGCGTTGATGAACAGTCCAAACAGTTGCGGGTCGATGTGGGCGTCCCGGCACATGAATGCCATGATGCCCAGCGCTTCGCTCAAGGACTTGGCTTTCTTGTAGGGGCGGTCGGCGGCGGTCAGTGCTTCGAAAATATCGGCAATCGCCATCATTCGCGCCGGCAGGCTCATCTCCTCGCGTTTCAGCCGTTTCGGGTAACCGGTGCCATCCATTTTTTCGTGATGACCACCGGCAATCTCCGGGACGCTGCGCAGGTGTTCGGGGAAGGGCAGGTGGTTGAGCATCAGGATCGTCTGCACCATGTGATGATTGATGATGTAGCGCTCCTCGTTCGTCAGGGTGCCGCGGGTAATGCTCAGGTTGTAGAGTTCGCCGCGGTTGTACTTGTAAGGCGGCACATCGAGTTTGAAGCCCAGGGGGTTGTCTGGCGCGATCAGTTCAGCGGCGGGGCGCTCGAACAGGTGCTCGGGTTTGTCGGCTAGCAGCGACTCAATGACTGGCAGCGTTGCCGCCGGGGTGCAGGCCTGACGGCGGTTCTCTTCCCATGAAAGGCCCAGGCGGTCATCCAGGGTTCGCGTCCAGGCACGTTGACCGATGCTGCGCAGGCGTTGCAGATCTGCTTCGGCCATGGCCTCGCCCCCGAGGTTGCACTGCGCGATGAATGCAAAGTCATCATCGAGCTCCGCCAGCGCCGTATCGCGCAGTGGCGCCAGCTGTTGCTCGTCGCCACCCTGGGCAATGCCTTGCCAGTAACTGATCCAGACGTCGCGCTTGAGCACTTCGACGCGAGTGCGGATTTCGTGGATCCGGTCGTTCAGCGTTTCCAGTTTCGTGGCTTTGTCGACGACGTATTCCGGGGTGGTGATCTTGCCGCAATCGTGCAGCCAGGCAGCGATGTGCAACGCCTCCCATTCATCGTCCGTGGGGTTGTAGCCGACGAAGTCCGGGTCGTGGCTGGCCGCAGCCGCCTCGGCGAGCATCAGGGTCAACGCCGGGACGCGCTGGCAATGGCCGCCGGTATAGGGACTCTTGGCGTCAATCGCGCCGGCCAGCAGTTTGATGAACGCGTCCAGCAAGTGCTTTTGTCTGGCTTGCAGGCGCTGACTTTCGATACTCACCGCGGCGGCGCCGGATACCGCCTGCAAAAATGCGATGCGATCCGGGCGGAGTTTTTCCAGATCACTGCGATCGCCGCTATCGGCCAGCAAAAACACCAACAGCCCCACGGTTTCGTTATGACGATTGTGCAGGCGGATGCCGATCAGGTGCACTCGGGGACAGGCCATCGCGAGCAGCACTTTGTGCAAATCGCCTGCCTGTTCGAAACCGAGATTGATCACCACGTTGTCGGCGCCTGATAACTGCTGCAACCACGCGGGGCTCTGCGCATCTTGTAGCGAGTGCGCCTGAATGTCGAAGGACGACAAGGGCTGGGCGACATCGTGAATGACCAGGCCATGGGGCTCCATGCGGTCTCCGTCACCTTCGCGCAGGTAAATCAGGCCCGCCTGGGCCTGGCCGATTTTTACCGTTTCAAACAACACCCGTTGCAGCAACGGCGCGAAACGGGTTTCGGCGCTCAGGCTGTCGGTGATCTGGAAGAAGCTCGCCAGGGTGTCTTTCATCCGCGCCATTGACACGCTCAGTTGATCGACCTCAAGCACCGGAGAGCGGCGGGACAGCGCAAAGTTGAAATCGAAGCTGCGTATCGCATCGGCTTCCTGTACCAGTGCACGCAGCGGTTTGACCAGAATTCTCGAGGTCAGCCAGCCCAGCGGCAGGCACAGCAACAAGGTTGCCAGGGTTATCAGTGCGCCCTGCCAGCGCATGCGGTAGGCGTCGACGAGCAATTCATCTTCCGGCACCAGCATCGCCAGTTGCAGACCTTGGGGGCCGCCTTCCTGCATGCTGCTGCGGGCCACGATCCACTCGCGGCCGGCGGCATTCAGGCGATTGCCTTGCGTCGGGTTGTTGAGCAACGCGCCGAGGCCGGGGCTCAGGTCTGCAGCCTTGATCAGACGTGCGGACTGGTCGTCGATGATCAGTCGACTGCTGTCGGGATAAGCAATGGCATTGCCATGGGCGTCGAACAGCACGATGTCGGTGGCCGGCGTCACCACATGCTTGGCCAGGGTTGCGCTGAGGGCGGCCAGGGTCAGGTCGGCGCCCATCACCACATTTTCGCCACTGCGTCGAGCGAGGGTAGTGCCGACGTTGTGGGTGGAGAAAAAGACGTAGGGTTCGGTGGTGATCTGATCGTTGTCGTGGCTGGCGCTGGAAAACCAGGCGCGGCTTCGCGGATCGTAGGTATCGCCGGGGTTGTCGTGGCGACTGATCAGCATCAGGTTCTGATCGAAAAACAAAGACTGGGAATGAACCTGTCCGCTGGCGTTACGCTCGATGCTCCATACCTGATAGGCCGCTGTGTCCGGCGATTTGAGCAGGGTCTTCAGCGGCTCGGTGCGCAACGGCCGAACCATGAAAAAGTCACCGTTGTCGTAGCCCAGGTACAGTGAGGCGAGGTCGGGATTGTCCTTGAGTGACTGGCTGAAGGGCGCGACTAAGGTCAGGCGCTGTTCCAGGTCCGGCGCCTGGACCGCAGGCGTGTGCACCAGCAGGCTCAGCAAGTGACGAATCGGTTCGTAGGTCGCGTGCAGGTCCAGGCGCACGTCCTGTTCGATTCGATTGAAAAGCTTCTCGCTGCTCGACAGGATGATCTGTGTGGTCTGTCGATAATTGAAAATGCCCAGCACCACCCCGGTCAGCGAAAGCAGCAAGGTGAACATCACGCTGATATGCACGTGCAGGGGAAACCGGCGTGGATCCGGGCGCAGTGGGTTGGGCATGCAGGTCTCTCCATGATGGTTAACACACTGCTCAGCGTCCAAGCATAGTTAAGCCCCGGACATCCTGCCTTGGTCCTTTTTGTCGATTTGGCCTAGCAATGCCTGGTCCAGTTCGAGCATGGCGTGTTCCAGGTCCGTGCAACGATCGGCCACGTCGCCGGGCTGAAATTTGTCGTGGCACGATGCTTCGAGCGCCTCGCAGCTGTCGATCAGCCGGCTGGCCTGGACGATTCGCGCGGCCCCTTTGATTTTGTGGGCAATGTCGAGAAAAGCCTGTGGCTCCGTTGACCCGGCCAGCGCCAATAAGGCCTGGCGATCCAGCCGGTTGCTGTTGAGCAACTCGTCCAGCAGTCGCTGATTGAGCAGCGGGTTTGCTCCGGTCAACTGTTGCAAAGCGTGCATGCTGAAGGCGGGTGTGGCATGAGCAGGCGCCAGGCCTTTGACCCATTGACTCAGAGCGGTCAGCGTCAGGGGTTTGAACAGACAATCATCCATCCCCGCCTGTTTGCAGCGTTGCACTTCTTCGGGCTGTGCGTTGGCGGTAAAACCCAGCACGGTGCAGGGCGGCAACTGCATGTGGTGTTCGTGCCGGCGAATGGCGCGCGCCAGTTCGTAGCCATTCATGACCGGCATGTTGCAATCGGCGATCACCAGATCGAATTTGTCGCTTTTCCACGTTTCGAATCCTGCCTGACCATCCTCTGCAACGCGGAAACGATGACCCAGAAACTCCAGCTGCTGACACATCAGCAGGCGGTTGGCGGCGTGGTCGTCGACCACAAGGACATGCAACGGGGCGGCGGTAGTCTCGAGCGGTGTTTCGGCCTTGCCCACCTGCAGCTCGCGCGGCAGCGTGGTCAGGCGTAGCGACATTCGCACTTGAGTGCCCCTCCCGGGCTGACTGCTCAATTGCAGCTCACCGCCCATCATTTCGCACAGGCTGCGGCTAATCACCAGGCCCAGCCCGGCACCGCCCCTGCCTGATTGCCCGGTGGTATCGGTCTGGGCGAAGGGCGCAAACAGGCGCTGCTGGTCGGCTTCACTGATCCCTATGCCGCTGTCTTCAACCAGTAACATCATCTGCACCTGATCGGGTTCGGTGGCGGGTTGCAAGCTGACGACAATTCTGACCTGGCCTTGCTCGGTAAACTTGATGGCGTTGCTGACCAGGTTGGACAGCACCTGTTTGAAACGCAACGGATCCAGCAGAACATCGACTGCCGGATCAGGCGAGTCGAACTCCAGCAGCAGTTCCAGCGCTTTCTGCCGGGCGAGTCCGTCGAAGATTCGCACCACCGACGCCACGATCTCTTCAGGATTGACCCGTTCAGGGCTCAGGCTCAAATGCCCGGATTCGATGCGCGCAATGTCGAGTATGTCGCCGATCAACTCCAGCAGGTCTTTGGCCGAGTGGTACGCCACATCGATTGCCGGCCGATCAGGATGGTTGTGTTCGATACGCTTGAGGGTCAATTCGAGCATGCCGATCACCGCATTCATGGGCGTGCGGATCTCGTGGCTCATGGTGGCCAGGAATGTGCTCTTGGCCCGGTTGGCTTCATCGGCGCGCTCTTTCGCGCAACGCAGATCATCGAACAGTTGCCGCCGTTCGCTGATATCGATCCAGCCGCCGATGATGCCTTGCACTTCACCGCTGGAGTCACGGTACGGAAGAATCCAGTGATAGATCGTCAACCGGCGGCCGCCGATGTGCAGCGGCCGGTCCAGAATCAGCGGCGTGCCTTCGCTCACGACACGCCGGTAATCAGCCTGAAACTCCCGGGCTTCGAACGCATTGCTCATCGTGCCCTGGATCACGCTTTTGCCAATGACGTCTTCGCGTTTTGCGTTGAAGGCTTGCAAGTAACTGTCATTGCAACTTTGCAGCAAGCCCTGACGATCGCGCACATAGATCGGGTGAGGCGTGCCGTTGACCAGCGAGCGCATGAACTCGAACTGATCGTTCAGCGCTCGCTCGGCCGCCTTGCGCTGGTTGATCTGGCGCCGCATGTAAGCATTCCATGTCACGGAAATCATCAGCAACACGCCGGCCCCAATGACGATGTTGTAGAAGAGTCGGTGCAAGGTGCGCCAGGTGTTTTGCGTGGACTCCGAGTACCCCCGCCAGCGACTGTTGATGATGCCCAGTTCTTCCGGGGCGATGCTCAGCAATGCTTTGTTGAGGATGTCGTTGAGTTCCTTGGCCTCCCGGTCGGTCGCCAGGGAGAAGGCTGCCTGCTCGGTGCCGATGGTGGTACTGATCTGTAGCGAGTGCTCAAACAGGCGCGAAGAAATGAAATAGTTGGCAATCACCAACGAATTGACCGCACCTTCGGCCAAACCTTCGGCCAGCATTTCCACGGCGCTGAAGGTGTCCGGGGTTTCGATGAGTTTTATCTTTGGAAACTCTGTGCGCAGATACGTCATCAACGGATTGCCTTGGGCGATGGCCAGACGTTTTCCTTGCAGCTGCTCAAGATTGACCGGGCTGTCCGCCTCCCTTCGCGTCAGCAGGACATAGGAATTTTGCAGATAGGGGCGGCTGAAGTGGAGCAGGGTGTCCCGTTGCGCGCTGGGGAGCAGGGCGGCAATCAGGTCGGCCTGGTTGTTCTTGATTCGCTGGATCATGTCGGTGTCGCTGCGACTGCGCTGGATATCGAAGCGCAAGCCGGTACGCAGGCGGATCAGTTCCAGTAAATCCGCGGCCACGCCACGGAAGTTGCCGGCGCTGTCGAAAAACGTCAGGGGCGCGAACGCTTCATTGACCACCACTCGTACCACGGGGTGTTGCGCCAGCCAGCGCTCCTCACTGTAACTGAGCTCCAGTTTGTGATCGGTGAGCAAAATGTCGCTGCCGGCACTCCAGCGTTTGGCGATGTTTTCCCGAACGCTGACAGGGATCGCCAGCAACATGGCATTGATGATGCCGAGCAGTTGTGGATTTTTTTTGTTCACCGCGAAACTGAAGCCGTGGGCTTCGTGCTTGCCGAAGTTGGCCATGCGGATGTTGTTGAGGTAGCCCTTGTTGATCATGTAATGGGTGGAAATGGTATCGCCAAGAAACACATCGGCCTGGTCGAAGGCCACGGCGTTGATCGCATTCTGATAGGACGGATAGGAGGTGATGATGGCCTTCGGGTACAGCGCCTTGACTTCCTCCAGCGGCAAATAGTGATAGACCATGCTCAAGCGCATGCCGGCGAGGCCATCGGTCAATGACCTGGTTTCACCTTCACGCGTCACCAGAACCGGCTGATCTACGGCATAGGGCGCGGAAAGGACGATTTCGGCGTTGTGGGCCTCAAAACCGTTGGCCGTCCCGAGAAGGTCAACCTCGCCATTCTCCAGCGCCTCGATGGCCGTCCCCCGGGATGCGAAGCGCTGGACCCTGACCGGCAAACCGGTAATGGCGCCGAGGATGCCGGCGTAATCGGCAGTAAAACCTTCATAGTCCTTGCCACTGAGTGTCAGGTCGAAGGGTGGATAATCCGGTGCAGATGTACCCAGGACCAGCTCACGCTTGTCCTTGAGCCATTGCCGTTGTGTGGCATCGAGGCGGATATCCAGTTGCCCGGCCGTGGAGCGACTCAGCAGGGTGAAGTTTTCACTGCTCGGTGCCGCGAACAATGAGGTGCTCAGGCACAGGCCTGCGATCATCAATATCAGATAGTCCGTCAGGCGGCTGCGCATCGTCGTCCTCACACCAATGCGTTGCGCTTGGCCATTTCGATGAGCTCGACCAGGGATTTGGCTTTGAGCTTTTGCATCAGGCGTTTCTTGTAGGTGCTGACAGTCTTGTTGCTCAGGAACATGCCTTTGGCAATTTCCTTGTTGGTACGACCTTGTGCAAAAAGTTGCAGTACCATCAACTCCCGGTCGTTGACTGATTTGAATAGCTCCAGTTCGGCCCAACGAACGTCATCACCTCGTACAGGGTTCAACGCTTCGCTCGGAAAATAGTTGTAACCCGACAACACGGCTTTTATTGCGCTGACCAATTCACTGAGCTCTTCCTGTTTGCATACATAGCCCGAGGCACCGGATTGCATGCAGCGAATACCAAAAAGTGTCGGGCATTGCGCCGTTAATACCAATGTTTTCAGCGGGGTGCTCATGGCGTTGAAACGGGCGAGCACTTCCAGTCCATCAAGTTTGGGAATACTGATATCGAGAATGACCAGGTCAGGCATGCACTCGCGAACCATCTGCATGGCGTCCACCCCGTTATCGGTTTCACCAACGACTTTAAAACCTTCGTGTTCCAGCAACATGCGAACGGCAAGTCGGATGACAGGGTGATCGTCGACGATAAAAACGGAGTTCATAATCAAATCCCATGCGAGCTCAAATAAAGCGCGCACCTTAGCTCAGATAGTTGAGGGGACGTACGAACGGGTGTGCCTGTAGCAGTAATATCGGAATGGTCCTACAAGTGATAAGGAATAGGCTTACGTATCAACTAGGTTTTTAATGGAGATGAATAAAAGTTGTGTTTGTTTGTTTGCAGTTGTGTTGGGGGTTTTTGTGGCTGTTTATTTTTGGCTGTGCTTGGGTTTTTATGTCGGCCCTATGTTTAGGGTAAGGTCAACAGGTGTGTGAATTCAGATTGTTTCAATGGTTTTATCAAGTAACCGAGTAACGGTAGCTCATGAATGTTCGCCGTGCTTTCTATACCGTCCAGCTCTGCGGAAGTCAGGCTGCTCAGTAAAATTGCTTTCCTGATCATTCCAAGTTGACTGGCAAGTTTGACCAGGTCGATCCCGAGCATGTCGGGCAAACATTGGTCACACAAAAGAATATCGAACGGTTGTTCAGCGCGAAGCATTTCCTGCAAAGCGCCATGAGCACTGTCGCTTGTAATTAATCGGTAAAAACCGAAACTCTCGAGTAAATATTGTGTTGCCTTAAGCTGAAATGGATGGTCTTCCACCAGCAAGATGCGCAGATTGTCCTTGATCATGTTATTCACGCTTATTTTGTTGTACGAAAATAGTCGTGATTGTTTCGCGACAACACAGAGCAATCGATCAGTTCACTCGACTTCAGCTGTAGGGATATTCCGCGAACGTTGAATGCACTTGCGTTTCTTGTGGGTAATCGGCCATTACAGACGACGTAACGGCCGATCAGCCAATTGGGATCAGTGACTGGAACGTCCGGTCATTTCCAGCGCCATATCGCTGGCGTAGCTGTCGGTCATGCCTGCGATGAAGTCGATCATCCGTAGAAACGAGGTGTGTAAAGGGCCGTTCGGGTCGGGCGCATTGTTGCCCAGAAGATCGAGGATCCGCCGACTTTTGAACGAGGGCGTTCGACCGCCATGCTGCTCGAGTGCCGCACCGCAGAAGGCGTTAAGCAAAATCTCCAACGTGGTGTAGGCGCCAATTTCGTGCAAGGTCTTGCGTTTGTCCTGGAAGATTTTTTTACGCGCCATGTCTTTTGCGTTCAGGACGCAGCGTTTGGCCGGGCCGTGCATGTGCTCAACCAGATCCCCAGGCAGCGTACCGGCCAGCAATGTGTCCTGCTGTTCGACAAAGGCGCGGGCAGCGGCATTGGTCAGGTGCTCGATGGCCTTGCCGCGCAAGATCGCCAGTTTACGTCGACGTGAATCCCTGGGGCCGAGCTGGCGGTAGGTTTCCGGCAGATCGTCACCCACCAGGTCCAGTAACAGCGACTCGACTTCGGCGTATTCCAGCAACTCCATTTCCAGGCCGTCTTCAAGATCGATCAACGCGTAGCAGATGTCATCGGCGGCCTCCATCAGGTACACCAGCGGATGGCGCGCCCAGCGTTGCTCCTCAAGTTGTGGCAAGCCTAGTTTTTGGGCGATCTGCTCGAGCAGCGGCAGCTCACTCTGGTAGCAGCCGAATTTGTGTTTCTTGTAGCCCAGCGAATCGGCATGCTTGGCCGTCCACGGGTATTTCAGGTACGTGCCGAGCGTGGCGTAGGTCAGTCGCGTGCCACCATCGAACTGGTGGTATTCCAGCTGAGTCAGGACCCGAAAGCCTTGGGCGTTGCCCTCGAAATTAAGGAAGTCATTGCGCTCGGCTTCACTCATCGCGTCCAGCCAGCCACGGCCGGCAGCCTGCTGGAACCAGTGACGAATCGCATCTTCGCCAGAGTGTCCGAACGGCGGGTTGCCGATGTCATGGGCCAGGCAGGCCGATTGCACGACCATTCCCAGGTCACTGGGTTCGCACCAGTCGGGCAGGGCGCTGCGGATGGTTTCGCCGACGCGCATACCCAGCGACCGGCCGACGCAACTGACTTCCAGCGAATGCGTCAGGCGTGTGTGGATGTGGTCGTTGCTCGACACCGGATGAACCTGGGTTTTGCGTCCGAGGCGGCGGAACGCACCTGAGAAGATGATCCGGTCATGGTCTTTGTGAAAAGGGCTGCGGCCGAGTTCTTGCGGGCTGTGCAGGGGCTTTCCAAGGCGTTCGCGGGTAAGCAGGGTATGCCAATCCAAGGCTGGTTCTCTCCGTCAGGTGACTGAGGGCCTAGCTTCCCGGTTCGCACCACGACCTGCAAGGGGCAAGAGGGTGTTTGGTGCACGGGAAAACTTATTGAAACCTCTTCCTACAGTCCGACGGCGTCGATATCGATCAGCAGCAAGCGTTCGCCATTGTCGAAAAACTGCCCTGCGGTCAGGCAGTACTGGTTGCTGGTGGCATCGCGATAGGTGTTGGAAAGCGTCAGTCGGCGCTCGTCCCAACCTTCTGCGAGCAGGTGATAGAAGTAGGGACGCCAGGACCAGTTATGGCCCAGATAACGGCTGTCGGCAACCCAACCGTTGTTGCGCCATTCCAGGTTCGGCGTCAGTTGTGTGCCGTGGCGGTCACATTGGTAAAAGCGCAATAACCAGGGAAAGGCGTCCAGTTGCGGCAGGGCGCTCAAGGGGGCACGAGTCTGCGCCCAGGCTTGCAGGATCGCCATCAGTTCACTCAGTTGTTGGCGCATGATCTTCAGGCGCCCGCGTTCTGTGAGTTTTTGCTGAACGTAGCGTTGTCGCAATTGAGCAAATTGTTCGACGAAGGCCCCGGTGGCGAAGAATTGTTCTTGCGCCCCGGCGAACAGAAAACCCTGCACGTAGCGCGATCCGCATTCCAGGGCAAAGTGGAGCTGAGCTTCGGTTTCCACGCCTTCGGCGATAATCCAGCAACCGGTTTTCTCGGCCATTTGCGCCAGGGCCTTGACCACGTCGCTGCTCGGCCCGCCCAGCGCGGCAGCCTGGAACAGGCGCATGTCGAGTTTGAGTATGTCCGGTTGCAGCGCCAGGACGCGATCGAGTTGCGAGTAGCCGGCGCCGAAATCATCGATGGCAATCCGCGCGCCAGCCAGTCGGTAACGCGCGACCACATGCGCCAGGCGCTGGATGTCGCCACCCAGTTCGGTGATCTCGAAAACGATTCGTCGTGGGTCGACGTCATGCCTTGCCAATTGCTTGAGGCTTGGAAGCGGTTGATCCGGGCGCAGGCGGCTGATCCAGCGCGGGGAAATATTCAGGCTTAGAAACCAGTCCGGCGGTGCCTCATGTAACCGGCTCAAGGCGTTATCGCGCAGCTGGCGGTCGAGACGACGAAGCGAAATAGCGTTGGTTCTGGGGTCGGCGAACAGGGGGCCCACGGAAGCCAATTGCCCATCGGCGAGACGCAGCCGTCCCAGTGCTTCGACGCCTGCGATACGGCCGGTCGCGGTATCGATGAACGGCTGAAAGCAGGCAAGCGGTTGCCCGTCGATCACAAGGCCTCCTTAGTAGATCTTGTTTTTGAGTTTGGGCTGGGCACCGGGTAGGCACGCAGGATTGAACCCCACGATAAAGAGGTTCATCCCGCGGGTATTGCAAGAATGCAGCCAGATAGTGGCCGGTCAGTTTTTGCGCGAGGAGCCCTGCATGATCAATTTGATCAGCGGCCCCAACGTGGTGCCCAGTCGAACCAGGCGCGTCAGGCTGCTGACCCCGCCGCCATGCTTTGCACCCTTGCCGGTCAGAAAGCCGAGCAAGGTCACGGCGGCCACGCCCCACAGCGGGGCATGCTTGATGCCGAAGCCGTCTTGCAGGTTCTGCGTCATTCCGCGAACACGCTGCAGGGGTTGCAGCAGTTGCGCGGATTCGTGACGGATTTCCTGGCGATGCATTTCCATGCGCAGGCGGATCAACGCCTTGCGCATTTCCGTGCGCGAACTGTTGCTCGGGAGTTCAGGCAGGTTCATGGCAGCAGGCGCTCCCGATCATTGGCCAGTTCTTCCAGAGTGCCATGGAAGGGCGAGGATTCATCGAAAATGGCGGCTCTGAGGCGCATGCCGCAGAAGACCGCCGCCAGGGTATAGAACACGCAGAGCCCGATGATGGCCGCCAGTCGATAGGTGTCCCAAAACAGGATCAGCACCAGCGTCGACAGCCCCACCAGCAACAGCAAGGCAAATACCAGCGCCAGGCCTGCAAATAACAGCAGGCTTACCGTGCGGGCCTTTTGCTCCTGCAATTCGATGCCAAAGAGTTCGACATGACTGTGCAGCAAACCAAGGAATGCGGCGCCCAGGCGCCGCGATGAGGAGCTTGTGCCCGTCTCGGACGAGCCGGATTCACCGATTGCCATATCAGCGCCGTGTCGCCAGCAGACCAATCAGGAAGCCCACGCCCGCCGCAATCCCGACCGATTGCCAAGGGTTGGCCTGGACATAATCCTCAGTGGCGGTAACGGCAGCCTTGCCGCGCTCACGCAGGGAGTCTTCGGTCAATTTCAAGGTTTCACGTGCGCGCAGCAGACTGTCGTGGATCTGGTCTCGCAGCTCATCGGCCTGGTCACCGGCCAGGGAAGCGGTGTGCTCAAGCAACCGTTCGGTGTCGCTGACCAGTGTCTGAAAATCGCTCATCAGGATTTCTTGAGCAGTCTTTGTCTTGATGCTGGCCATTGGTGATCTCCATAGGTGGCTTTCTGAATCGTTCGAGTATGAGCCTTGTGCGAAGGTTCAGTACAAATGACTGGTACAACTTTTGCTGTGTCGTGGTGCGCCAGCCTGCGCGGTTGCGCTGTTGTCGGGCACGATTTGCGTAAAACCTTAACTCAAACGAGCGAAACCCGCGCCATTGTCCGGTATCGATCGGTTTTAACGAACCCTGTGCGCCAAAGCGGATCATCGGGAGTGATCGACTCGATTCGAGTGGTCACTACTTGGTGCATGGATTGCCCGCGTGAACTGCTTTGGTGCTTTTTTCAGCCTTTAGGTCTGCCAAATCCATGGAAAATATACAAAGCGCTGTGGACAGCCTGGTCCATAGTTCCAACACGTTGTTCATCCTCATCGGCGCAGTCATGGTGTTGGCCATGCACGCCGGTTTCGCCTTCCTCGAAGTCGGAACGGTCCGGCAAAAAAACCAGGTCAACGCATTGTCGAAAATCCTCAGCGACTTTGCGATTTCGACGTTGGCTTACTTCTTTATAGGCTATTGGATTTCCTACGGCGTCACCTTTATGCAACCGGCGGCGGTGATCAATGCCGATCACGGTTACGCTCTGGTGAAGTTTTTCTTTTTGCTGACCTTCGCCGCGGCGATCCCGGCGATCATCTCCGGTGGTATTGCCGAGCGTGCCCGGTTCGTTCCGCAGCTTTGCGCGACAGCGCTGATCGTGGCGTTCATTTACCCGTTCTTCGAAGGCATGATCTGGAACGGCAACTTTGGTCTGCAGGCCTGGTTGCTGGCGCAGTTCGGTGCCGGTTTCCATGACTTTGCCGGCTCGGTAGTGGTCCATGCCATGGGTGGCTGGCTGGCACTGGCTGCGGTGTTGTTGCTGGGGCCACGCAATGGGCGCTATCGCGAGGGGCGGTTGGTTGCGTTCGCACCGTCGAGTATTCCGTTCCTGGCATTGGGCTCGTGGATTCTCATTGTCGGCTGGTTCGGGTTCAACGTGATGAGTGCGCAAACTCTGCAAGGGGTGAGCGGGCTGGTGGCGGTCAATTCGTTGATGGCCATGGTCGGCGGCACTGTGGCGGCCTTGATTGTCGGCCGCAACGACCCGGGCTTTCTGCACAACGGCCCATTGGCCGGACTGGTGGCGATCTGCGCCGGTTCCGACCTGATGCATCCGGTGGGGGCGCTGGTGACCGGTGCCATTGCCGGGGCATTGTTTGTCTGGTGCTTTACGGCCGCGCAGGTCAAATGGAAAATCGACGATGTGCTGGGTGTCTGGCCGTTGCACGGCTTGTGCGGGGTGTGGGGCGGCATTGCCTGCGGCATCTTCGGCCAGAGCGCGCTGGGCGGTTTGGGCGGAGTGAGCCTGATCAGTCAGTTGATTGGCACCGCGTTGGGTGTCGTGGTGGCATTGGCCGGCGGCTTTGCGGTGTATGGCACGATCAAGGCGTTCCACGGTTTGCGTTTGAGTCAGGAAGAGGAGTACCACGGCGCGGATCTGTCGGTGCACAAGATCGGCGCGGTCAGTCAGGATTGATTCAGACTTCATCGTCTTCGGCGCCGGGATAAAAACCGTGCAACAGGCGATAGCGATCACGCCGCACCCGATCAATCCGGTCCTGTACTTGCGGGCCGGTCAAGCCCAGCAAGGTCAGTGCATGGGAAGCCAGCATCAGGCTGGATTCGAGCAATTCCGGCACCACCTCGCTGGCGCCGGCGGCCTTCAGCTCACTTAGCTGGCTGTCATCGTGGGTCCTGACAAGGATCGGCACATCGAGATTGTAGCGGCGTGCTTCCTTGAGGATCATCAGGGCGATATCGGTATTGTCCACTGCGATCACCAGCAGTCTTGCCCGCTCAAGTCCAACCGCGACGAGAAGTTCGCCTCGTCGTGAGTCGCCGTAATGCACGCAGTGTTCACTGGCGGCCGCTTCCTGGATGCGCACTGGATCATTATCCAGCGCGATATAGACTTGTTGCTCGTGGTTGAGAAAACGGCCGATGGTTTGGCCTACGCGACCGTATCCGCAAATCACCACATGGTCGCGCAGGCTCGCATTGAGTGCGCTGATCTCTTCGAGTTTCGCTTCTTCATTGGGCTTGCGGTGCAGACGCATCGCAATGTGTGGTGCGGCGCGCAACAGTAATGGCGTAACCAGCATCGAACAGAACGTCGCTGCCAGCAGCAGCCCCCCAAAGCTGTCGGGCATTAGCCGGTTTTGCTGCATTTGGGCCATCAAGGCAAAACAGAACTCACCGCCCTGGGCCAACGCCAGGCCACTGCGCCACGCGGTTTCACTGTCGCTGCCACGTCCCTTGACCAGTAGCGCGATGACGCAGCCCTTGATCAGCAATAATCCGAGGGTCATCGTGAAGATCAGCAAGCCATGGCTGGCAAACAGCTTCACGTCGATCAGCATGCCGATGCTGACGAAAAACACGCCGAGCAGGATATCGCGAAAAGGGCGTAGATCGGCCTCGATCTGGTGCCGGTAATGACTTTCGCCCAGCAACATGCCGGCCAGGAATGCCCCCAGCGCGGGGGAGAGACCGAGCATGTGCGTTAATGAAACAGTCATCAGTACGATAACCAGCGCCAGTAATACGAACAGTTCGGCAGAACGGGCTGCCGCCACCTCATGGAATAATCGCGGCAGGAGCCAACGGCTGGTCAATAGCAGACCGAAAAACAACGCGGCGGTTTTACCCAGTGTCAGCGGCACCGCCCAATACCAGGCCTGTTCGCTATTACCGGCGAACACCGGTACAAGGGTCAAAAGCAATACCGCGACAACGTCCTGAAACAGCAACACGGCGATAGCATTCTGGCCGTGGCTGCTGAAAATTTCACCGAGACTGCCCAGTTCCTTGCTGACGATTGCGGTAGACGACAGCGACAACCCGGCCCCCAGTAACATGGCTGGCAAGACGGGCATGTCAAACATCATCAGCAACCCGCCCAGGACAATCGAGCAGGCCAACACTTGCAGGCTTCCGAGACCAAACACCGTTCGGTGCAGGGTCAGCATTTTCGACAACGAGAACTCCAGCCCCAGGGAAAACAGCAGGAAAACCAACCCCAGTTCGGCGAGGTCCGGCAGCTGTTCATTTTCGTTGACCCAGTTGAAAGCGGTCGGCCCGATCATCAACCCGACACACAGGTAGCCCAGCACGGGGGGGAGTCGCAGTCGCTGGAACAGAGCGATGACCACCAGGGAGGAGGCGAGGATGATCAGCAGACTGGCGAACACGGAAAGCTCCTGGGCGGTCAAGGCTTTTCAAGCGTAGAAGGCAAACATACCGTCAGTATCGGGCAACTGCCGACGAAGACGACTGATATGCGTCAGGTTGTTGCAGCAATCCTCATGCTCCTTGGCTACAGCCCAGATAATTCAATGGCTCGACGGTTTTCCAAGGCAGGCCTAATATGATCACTTAATTTTTTCGGTTGATCCCTCATGCTTCCTGAATGTCAGTTGTTCGGCACCTTGGGGTGCCATCTCTGTGAAGTGGCCGAATCCATGCTGATGGAATTCGTCGAGCGTGGCCTGTTGGTGGAACTGGTGGATATCGCCGAAGACGAAACCTGGTTCGCGGCTTACAGTCTGCGCATTCCGGTGTTGCGACGGGTCGACACAGGGGCTGAGCTGGGCTGGCCCTTCAGTCCCGATGAAGTCGTGGCATTCCTGCGGTAACGATTTTCACGGCAATGATGTTCCCGCCGGTCGTACTTTACGATTGATCCTCTTGGCTTAAAGGTTGATATTCGGATACTGTATGCGCATACAGTTATTCGCAATGCAGTTCTTGCCGCTGCCGGTTACCCGGCGAAAGTGCGCAGGTTCAGGCGTGAGAGGGAAAAATCGTGGTCAATGTCGAGCAATTGAAAAGCAGCGTGAACCGGATGTCGGTGGACGTGTTACGCGAGGCAGTCCTCGAATTGCGCCTGGACGGGCTGGTGACGGAAGGAAAAACCCCTTTCAACAAAGTCCACTTCAATACCTGTTTTGCAGAAATCGAAGCGCTGTTCCAGCGTGCTGGCTTTCACCGGCGGCTGGACGTCGTGGGTTATCAGGGTTTGTTGTATGCGATTTATGATCCGGGACGCTGGGAAGCGGTCGACGTACTGCGCTGGCTGAAGGAGTACACCGAAGCGGCGGCGCGTACGCAGATTCCGGCCTGAAGAATCTCCGCTAGGTTCGACCCCGTTGCTGTTGGATAATGCCGCCCTGCATTGAGGGTCAGAACGTTCGTATGTCCACTTCATCTTTTTCCGCCGCACACAGCCAGGCCAGCACGCTCTATTTACCGGCTGGCCCATGGCAGACCGTAATCGACTGTTTGTGCGAGCACTTCAGCGCCATCAGTCGTGAGCAATGGCTGGACAGGGTCGCCCGTGGGCGCGTTCTCGATGGACACGGCATGCCAATCGCGCTTGATCTGCCGTACAAGGAAGGTTTGAGGATTCATTATTTTCGCGAAGTGCCGGACGAAAAACCCATCCCGGTGACTGAGTCGATCCTGTATGCAGATGAACATCTGGTGGTGGCAGACAAGCCACATTTTCTCCCGGTGACACCGGCCGGTGAGTATGTGGAGCAGACATTGCTCAGACGGCTGATCCGCCGTCTGGATAATCCGCACCTGGTGCCGCTGCATCGCATCGATCGCCATACCGCTGGCCTGGTGCTGTTTTCCGCCAGCCCGCAAAGTCGCTCGGCGTATCAATCCCTGTTTCCAACCCGGCAGATTGAAAAGCGCTACGAGGCCATTGCCCGGGCATTACCTGATCTGTCTTTTCCGCTGATCCATAAAAGCCGACTCATTGATGGCGAGCCATTCTTTCGCATGCAGGAAGGTCCGGGCGTCAGCAATACCGAGACGGCGGTGGAGGTCAGGGAAAAAAATGGCGATCTGTGGCGTTACGGCCTCTATCCGGTAACGGGCAAGAAGCATCAGTTACGTGTGCACATGACCGCCTTGGGCGCGAGTATCTGCAACGACCCGTTTTATCCGCAGGTACTCAGGGACGCGCAAGATGACTACGCCAACCCTTTGAAACTGCTGGCGCAAGGGTTGAAGTTTGTCGATCCGGTGACCGGGGAAGAACGAGAGTTCGAGAGTGCAATCACTCTGCAATGGTGATCGCGGTACGGAAAAAATCGAATTTCCACGCGGGTTTACAGTCATTTGAACAGGCACCACGAATGTGGCGTTCAATGATCTCGGTACCGCCAATGAGTCTCCCCGGGCAGTGCCGAGGCTTTCCAAGCCAGGAGATACTCATGAAACGTACCGTTTTTGCTGGAATGTTCATTTGCGCTGCAATGTTGGGCTCTCCCGCTTTTGCTGCCGACAGCGATCTTTGCACCATCAAGCTCCAGGAGCTCAAGGACAAAGTAACCAGCCTGCCAGCGACGTCCGAAAACACCACGATGGAAATCAAGCGGATGCAGGCAAGTGCTGAGGCGGCCCGGGCTGCCAATGATGACAAGAAGTGCATCACCGAGGCCACTCAGGCGCTGACTCGGGCGGATAAACTGAACAGCGAGCCGAATCCGTAGCCTCTCGTACTTAAACAGCAAACAAAAAAATGCCCCGACTGATCGGGGCATTTTTGTATCCGGTGATGCCGCCAGGCTTACAGCTCTTTGACGGTACGAACCTGATCCTTGTTGATGCGGGTCTGCTTGCCATCCAGCTGTTCGAATTCGTAGAAGCCCGATTCGTCATCGTAGTTTGGCGTGTCGACGGCCTGGATTTCGCGACCATCATTCAAGGTGATCACTGTAGGCGATGCGCAGCCGGCGAGGGTAGCGAGGCCCAGTGCGAGCATGAAAGTGGCGAGGGTCCGTTGAGTCATGGGTGTGTCTCCGAAAATGAATTCTTTTGGTTACCGAGCTTGAGACGTAAACAGCGCCCGCAAGTTCCTTGGGTAGTGTCAGTCTGACACAGTGTTGTGCGTGCTTAACAGTTCTGGCGTGTTCAGGTTGGCCAGGCGCGGGTCATTGTCGGGGCACTGCAAGGCTATCGCGCCCAGCTTGCGCATCACTCGCCCCGGGCTGCGCTCACCCTCGTGCCAGGCATTCTCAAAGTCCGCGAGAAGGGCCACAGGGATAACGCATAGCAACGGTTCCCAGTGCTCGTCATGCCACAACATCAAGGGTTTGTCTGGATGCTGGCCGGCGGTTTCGCGCATGTTGGCAAGCAGGGCAGCATCGATGCGAGGCACGTCACAAGGCAATACCAACAGGTGTCTATGCCGCGCTGCTTTCAGGCCAGCACGAATCCCGGCCAGAGGCCCTGGAAAGTCACCTTCATCGTCATGCACCAACTGGTCGGCGTAGGCGGCGTACTTTTCCTGATTGCGGTTGCAGGAAATGATCAGGTCGTCGCTCAGGGGGCGGGTCTTGCGATGCAAATGCGCAATCAGCGGCTCGCCGTGCCATTCCAGCAACCCTTTATCCTGTCCGCCCATGCGCTGGCCGCGCCCGCCTGCCAGGAGCAGAATCGAGCAAGGTGGCAATTGTGCATTCGAAGTCATGGCAGTTCTCCATGGGGGCGGCGAAAAAAGGGAGCGCTGTGATATAACACCGGGCTGTTTCTCCTACAACTGGACGAGCCTATGAAAGCCAAGGCTGATGTACCTTTCGCGCCGCTGAACATTGCGGTTTTGACGGTCAGCGACACCCGTACCCTGGAAACCGATACCTCAGGCCAGGTCTTCGTTGACCGATTGACGGCGGCCGGCCATAACCTGGCTTCCCGGGTACTGCTAAAAGATGATCTCTACAAAATTCGTGCGCAAGTCGCCAACTGGATTGCCGACGAAGTCGTGCAGGTCGTGCTGATCACGGGCGGCACCGGTTTTACCGGGCGCGACAGTACTCCGGAGGCGGTGAGCTGTCTGCTCGACAAACAAGTCGATGGTTTTGGCGAACTGTTCCGGCAGATTTCCGTGGCGGACATCGGCACGTCGACTGTCCAGTCCCGCGCCCTGGCTGGTCTGGCAAATGGCACGCTGGTCTGCTGCCTGCCAGGTTCGACCAATGCAGTACGGACCGGCTGGGACGGCATTCTTGCCGAACAGTTGGATTCACGCCATCGCCCCTGCAACTTCGTCCCTCATTTGAAACAGGCAGCGCCTTGTGAATCCCGTGGGTAAGCCGGGCAAGACCGGCAGCCTGATGCCGGTCGAGACAGCATTGGCGCGGTTGCTGGAAATGGCGGACGCCACACGGGTTCTTGAGCGTGAACGCTTGCCGTTGGCCCAGGTTCAGGGCCGTGTGTTGGCGGATGATCTGCTGTCGACGCTGGATCTCCCGCCATGGCCCAACAGCGCCATGGACGGCTATGCGCTGCGTACAGCTGACTGGACCGGTGAGCCGCTGGTTGTCAGCCAGAAGATTTTTGCCGGTCAGGCTCCCGAACCTTTGAAGCCCGGCACCTGTGCGCGGATTTTCACAGGGGCACCTGTTCCAGCCGGAGCCGATTGTGTCGAGATGCAGGAAAACGCTGAAGTCCTGGCGGACGAGCGAGTCGCATTTATCGAAGCCATCAAACCCGGGCAAAACATTCGTCCACAGGGCCAGGAAACGACTGTCGGTGAACTGGTTTTGCCGGCGGGTACGCGCTTGGGGCCGATCGAGCAAGGTTTGGCTGCGTCGTTGGGTTGCGCCGAGCTGGATGTGGTCCGCAAGGTCCGTGTTGCGGTTCTGTCCACCGGCGATGAATTGATTGAGCCGGGTCAGGCGCTGGGCCCGGGGCAGATCTATAACAGCAACCGTGTGCTGCTCTGCAGTTGGTTGCAGCGTTTGGGTTGTGACGTGGTCGATGCCGGGATTCTTCCTGACGATCTGGACACCACGCGTACGCGACTCGGCGAACTGAAAGATGTCGATCTGATTCTCTCGACCGGTGGTGTATCGGTGGGTGAGGCTGACTTTCTGGGCATTGCCTTGCGTGAAGAAGGTGAGTTGAGTTTGTGGAAGCTCGCCATCAAGCCGGGCAAGCCGCTGACATTCGGACATTTTCGTGGCGTTCCGGTCATCGGCCTGCCCGGTAATCCGGCATCGACACTGGTGACCTTTGCCTTGTTGACCCGGCCTTATCTTTTGCGTCGTATGGGCGTCAGAGACGTCGAGCCATTGAAGGTGCAAGTGCCGTGCGGGTTTGACTGGCCCGTTGCCGGCAACCGGCGTGAATACTTGCGTGGTCGCCTTGAGAACGGCCGGGCGATCATTTACAAAAATCAGAGTTCTGGCGTGCTGCGTAGTGCCGCCTGGGCCGACGGACTGGTTGAAGTATTGGAGGGGCGAACGCTGGTTACAGGTGACAGCGTCAGCTTCATCCCTTTGAGTGAAGTTCTGGTCTGATTCCTACAGCGGTGAAGTCTCACAAACCCGGTGGTTGAAACCGGGTTTTGCGTTTTCGGCTGCTTAATGTGCCAGCAGCAACGTGACAAGCTGGTCGAAACGGCTGTTGGCGATCCAGCCAAGCAGCCCGAGCACCACGGCCGTTCCGCCCGCGGAATAGGCCAGCCTGTGTTTGATGGACTTGACGTCACTGCGCACTTCTTCCATGTCCTTGCGAATGTATTTGAGGTGTGTCTCCAGCTCAGTGACGCGCGGTTCCATATCAACTTCTCCCTTGGTTTTTTTGCTGCTTGCGAAATCTGCCTGATGATCGGCCCATTTTTCAGTGATCGGTACAACCGGCATCACTGGCAACCTGATGTCATGGTTTTGCATGGCACATCCTTGTGTTTGTCCTGCTGATGACTGAAATCCGTGGCCCCCAAGGTGTACCAATCACGAATATTGGTCAATTGAGCCGATTCCTCAGGTTATGTAAGAAAAATCCCGTCCTTGTAGGACGTGCAGGACGCCCCCTGGAAAAAAATCAAATTCGTGCGACTTTTAAGAGGGGCGGCGAGGTCAACATCTCCTGTACGCCATTCAATTCCGGGAGTGAACACCATGAGCGAACGCAAGGCGCTGTTGATTCTGCATGGCAAGCAGGCGCTCAACGAGGAGGTGCGCGCGGCTGTTGAAAGCAAGCGCGAGCAAGGCTGGGAGCTCGCCGTTCGGCTGACCTGGGAGGCTGGCGACGCACAGCGCCTGGTGGAAGAGGCAATGGCCGCGGGCTACCCACACATTATTGCCGGCGGGGGGGATGGTACGTTGCGCGATATTGCCGAAGCCATGGCCGCGCAATCGGCGCAGGCGAGCCTGGTGCTGATGCCCTTGGGAACCGCCAATGATTTTGCACGCGCTGCCGGCGTCCCGCTGGAGCCTGCAGAGGCACTGAACCTTCTGGACGTTGCATCGAGCGCCATCGATCTGGGAGAGGTCGGCGGGCAGGTGTTTCTGAATATGGCCACGGGGGGATTTGGCAGCCAGGTCACCGCCAATACTTCCGAGGACTTGAAAAAAGTGCTCGGTGGCGCGGCGTATCTATTCACCGGCCTGTCACGGTTCAGTGAACTGCACGCGGCTTACGGTGAATTGCAGGGGCCGGACTTTCACTGGAGCGGCGAGTTGCTGGCCTTGGGCATCGGCAATGGCCGACAGGCGGGCGGCGGGCATGTGTTATGCCCGCAGGCGCTGGCGGACGATGGATTGCTCGATATCAGCATCTTGCCGGCGCCGCAGGAAGTGGTCGGGACTTTGAAAGACCTGCTGGCGGACGGCTTCGGCATCGATAGCATGTTTGTCCGGGCCAGGCTTCCATGGGTCGAGATCAAGGTGGCCGAAGGTTTGTACATCAACCTCGACGGCGAACCGCTGGAAGGGGACAACCTGCGGTTTTCTGCGCGGCCCGGAGCGCTGCGGGTGCATCTGCCCGCAGATTCTCCGCTGTTGAGCGCAAATGAGGCGGTCAATCGTCCAGACTGATGATTTGCTCGCGCACGGCGAACAGCACCAGGCCGGCCACATCGTAGATTTGCAAACGTTTCATGATTTGCGAGCGATGGGTTTCGACAGTCTTGACGCTCAGGCCCAGGCCGTTGGCAATCTCCCGGGTGGATTTTCCGCGCACGATCAAGCGCAGGATTTCCAGCTGGCGGGCGGTCAGGTTGTGCGAGTCCGCGGGCTCAGGGTGTTTCTGGTTTCGGGTCAGCGCCTGGTTGATCACCGTATGGGCGATGGCCGGGCTGAGGTAACGTTCATTGTTGCGCAAGGCTTCCAGCGCATGTTCCAGCTCGGTGGCGGTGGTGTCCTTGAGCAGATAGCCGTGGGCGCCGGATTCCAGCGCCTGCATGATCAGCGCCGGGTCGGTGTGCATCGACAGGATCAGTACCTTGCTCTGCGGACGGATCTTTTTCAGTTGCTGCAAGGCTTCGAGGCCGCCGGTCTGCTTCATGGAGAGATCCAGCAGCACGATATCCGGAGATAGATGCTCGACCATCGCGAGCAGTTGTGAGCCGTCATTGGCCTCGCCAATGACGGCATAGCCAGGAAGGTCCATCACCAGGGCGCGCACGCCAGCCCTGATCAGCGAGTGGTCATCCACCAGAAGTAAGTTACAAGTCAATGCATAACCTTATTCGTACTGGCCCGCTCAAGCGCGCGGGGCGCCCAGGGGAAGAGTGCTTCGATTTGGGTGCCTTTGCCCGGTTCGCTGGTAACCGTCAATGTTCCGCCGAGTTGGTTGATCCGTTCCGACATGCCGGCCATACCACGCTGCCCCTCGCGACCCGGATCAGTGGCCGGCGCAAAACCCTGACCATCGTCACTGATGTGCAGGCGTAGACCCTTGGGCAATCGCGTCAGGCAGACCAGCAGGTTCTTTGCCTCGGCATGCCGCAGAATGTTGGTGACCGCCTCCTGGGTGATGCGAAACGCCGCGACGGCCATTTCTTCCGGTATTCCGGTCAGGCGTTGATGGCATTCCAGGCTCCAGTTCACCGGAGCGTTGGCCAGCGTTTTAAGCAAATGAGCGCGCAGACTGGCTTCCAGTCCCAGGCTGGTCAATTGCCGGGGATTGAGGATGGCCGATACATCGCGGACTTTGGCGAGGGTTTCTTCCAGCGTGTCGCACAGTATCGCGCATTGTCCCTGAAGCTCTTCCGGCATTCGGCGTTTGAGCCAGTCACTTTGCAGTTTTGCTGCGGTGAGTAACTGGCCGATGTCGTCGTGCAGTTCGCGACTGAGTCGGTGACGCTCGTTCTCCTGGACCTGCAGCAAGCGATCGGCCAGCTCTTGCGGCTGGAACTTGATCGACTTGCGGGACAGGCGGTATTGCACCCACACACAAGCAAGTGACGCGACATTAAGGATCAGCACCCCCAAAGGCAGGTGAGAGGACAGGCCATAGGTAAGCAGGCTGCCGAGCGTCGAGCAGGCACACAGCAATAGGGTGAACCGGCGAGCGTTTTCTCGTGAGGGTGGCCACATGATGATCGACTTGAGGCTGGCGTACATAACGGATGGAGCCAATGGAGGTTCGCTGCGGGCAGACCGGTCATGCTGGTTGACGGATCTCTGTTTTGTAGTGTTTTGCATCGACTTCAACGGTGCGTACTTCCGATGAGAAATCCGGCCTGAAACTTGATCGTTGCAGTCACCCACAATCACATTGCTATTAATTGACGTCAACTAATGGGCGGCATAATAGCACCGAACATACCGTTGGTCGCGTCGTGATATATGTCCATGGAGTCAAGAAACAAGGCGTTCTGGACGGTAGTTCCACAATGGAAAAGTGTGGGGCTATCGTCAGCAAGATACCCTCGGTCACAGGGGTTTGACCCCGTTAGCGCCAGGTAAAACCCTGGTCTGGAGAGGAGGGGAAGTGCGACAAAAAGTTTGAAGGTGTCGTAAATGGATATGTAATGTTCAATTACGACTTGAGTATGCCCCGCTAATTAGCAGTCATGATCTCAATGATGGAGCGCGGCTAAATTCATTGAAATCAAGCCTGGCGCTCCATATAGGAAACGAGCGTGAACGGCCGGGAATTAACCGGAGGCTGGAAATGCCGTTGCCCGACCTGGAAGGCGAAGGCTTCGATCAGGGTTGTCTGTTCGCTTTCGTCAAGACTGAGCTGGCCGGTCTTCTGATCGATCAACTCCAGTTGCCAGGCGATCAACGTCAGGCAGTCCTTGAGCGCCCCCAAGGCTTCGTCGTGCAGGTCCATGTGATGCTGCGCATGGTTGAGCAAACCATGGATGTGCAACGAAAACTCTGAAACGGCTGCCAGCGCGAGGGCATCCGCCTTGCTGGCGAGCTTGAGAAGGGTACTGAGCATGCAGTCGATGGCGTCCTTGTCATTGCTGATCAGTTGCAAGTGACTGAGGCATTCCTCGGTTTTGGCCAGCAGTGTTTCGGCTTCGACGAGAAACTCAGGGACGCGCTTCGCCCACTCTGTGCGATTGTTCGGCATGCTTATCTCCACAACGTCATGTTAAGTGAGGGGATGTCGTGTGTGTCGACGAGGACGACAGTCGTCCCGACGTAATCGGTTCGTCGTGAGATCGCGCTCTGGCCGGCTGGAGTGCAGGCTGGGTTAGTCAAAAGGGTGACTGGCCACGTACTTGCGATCGCACACAAAAGCCTGACTCCATTCATGCAATGAGAATGGCGTCACATTAATGGCTATTGGATATCGCGAATATCAGGTTGCACCTGATTGTTGCTAGGGGAATCCCTTACGCAACGGAACCTCACGCGCAAACTATTGTCGCGGCGCAGGAATACAGCGGATGAAATTACAACGCCAGTAAAGCATGATGTTAATGTGACATCAATGTTTGAGCGCGGCATTTTACAGGGGGTCAAGCTCCGGCAATAACAGCCGATAACCCTCTATTAGTGAATTCATCAGTACAAGCCCAGGAGTGATTGATGGCCGGCATTCTCGATACGGTAGACCAACGTACGCAATTGGTGGGTGAGAATCGCCTGGAAATTTTGATGTTCCGGCTTGCCGGGCGGCAGTTGTTCGCCATCAACGTGTTCAAGGTGCAGGAAGTCCTGCAACTGCCGAAGCTGACCTTGATGCCCCAGCGTCATCCGTTTGTGTGCGGTGTGGTCAATCTGCGAGGTCAGACTCTGCCGGTGATCGACCTGTCCCAGGCGATCGGCATGCGGCCGCTGGTGCCGGGCCCGGGCAGCACGATCATCGTCACTGAGTACAACCGCTCGGTGCAGGCATTCCTGGTCGGTGGCGTGGATCGCATCGTCAACATGAACTGGGAGGCGATTCTGCCGCCGCCGACCAGCGCCGGTCGCCAGCACTACCTGACGGCCATCAGCAAGGTCGACGATCAATTGGTGGAAATCATCGACGTCGAAAAAGTCCTGGCCGAAATCGTCCCGTACAACGCCAAGGTGTCCCGCGACAAACTTGAAGATCCGGTGCTGGAACGCGCCCGTGGTCGTGAAGTGCTGTTGGTGGATGACTCCAATGTGGCGCTGGCACAACTGCGCGATACGTTGGGGCAGTTGGGCGTGAAAATGCACATCGCCAGTGACGGTTTGAAGGCGCTGAACATGCTCAAGGCCTGGGCCGATAGCGGTGTGAACATGACCGACAAGCTGCTGATGGTCTTCACCGATGCCGAAATGCCGGAAATGGACGGCTATCGCCTGACCACCGAAATCCGCAACGATCCGCGCTTGCGCGGCCTGTATGTGGTGCTGCACACATCGCTGTCCGGCAGCTTCAACGACTCGATGGTCAAGAAGGTCGGCTGCGACAACTTCCTCTCCAAATTCCAGCCGGACAAACTCGTCGATGTGGTGCGCCAGCGCCTGATGCTCGACGCCGTGCCGGCGTGATCATGACCAACCTGTAGGGACCGGTTTGCCGGCGCGATTTTACCGACCGCCTCGTCAGCAAGCCGGCTCCTGCAAGAACTGCGCGTGCTTCAGTCATCAGCCTTTGATTCAGCGCTCAAGCTCGTATAGGGTGGCGTTTTTGGCCCACCAGGGAGCTGGCTATGCTGCGTCTGAGCGCGCTTTATCGTTATCCGTTGAAATCCGGCAAGGGCGAGATCCTGCAACAGATCAGCCTCGACAAGCTCGGGCTGGACGGGGATCGACGCTGGATGCTGGTGGACGAGGGCAGCGGGCGTTTCCTGACCCAGCGAGCGGTGGCAAAAATGAGCCAGCTGTCGGCGCTGTGGAATGCCGAGGGCGGCTTGACCCTCCAGGCTCCTGGCCTCGCTGCTATCGATATCGCCTTGCCTGGCAGCGATGCCGAACTGCGCGGTGTAACCATCTGGCGCGATACTTTGCGCGTGCCCGATGCCGGTGATGCGGCGGGTGCCTGGGTCAGCGAGTTTATCGGCAAGCCGACGCGCCTGGTGCAAGTGCCGCTCGATCGTGCGCGTACCACCCAGGCCGGTTATGGCAAGGACGATGATCAGGTGGCGTTCGCAGACGGTTTTCCGTTGTTGTTGATCGGGCAGGCATCCCTGGAAGATCTGTCGGAAAAAGTCGGCCGGCCCATGGAAATGTTGAGATTTCGGCCGAACCTTGTGATCGAAGGCAGTGATGCGTTTGCCGAGGATGGCTGGAAGCGCATTCGCATTGGTGATGTCGAGTTCCGCGTGGTCAAGCCGTGCTCACGGTGCATTCTGACCACCATCGACCCACAGACCGGCGAACGCAGCGCGGATCGTGAACCGTTCGCTACCCTGCAAGCCTATCGATCCAAAGCGGATGGCGCGATGTTCGGGCAAAATCTGGTCAATGACAGTAACGGCCGTCTGGAAGTCGGCATGCCGGTGACTATCCTTGAATGAAAGCCGCTGCATGAAAAAATGCCCGTGTCCCTGGACACGGGCATTTTTTTGCTTTGTGAAACCCAGGGTTTTAGCCGCGGTATTCGCACAGATAAGCGGTATCGACAGATACTTTCAGTTTGAATTTGCTGTTGGCAGGCACGTTGAACTGGCTGCCGGCGGCGAAGGTTTCCCATTCTTCGCTGCCGGGTAGCTGGACGGTCAGGGCGCCGGATACCACGTGCATGATTTCACGCTGGGAAGTGCCGAATTCGTAGTCGCCCGGAGCCATGACGCCGATGGTCGCCGGACCTTCAGCGGTGCCAAAGGCGATCGACTTGACGGTGCCGTCGTAGTACTCATTGACTTTAAACATGGCGATTCCTCGAAAAGGGCTAAAAAGGGCCGGCCAGTATGCACAAGGCCTTTGTTGGCGTCACCTGTCTAAAGCGGCAGAACCAGGGGTAACAGTCGTGCGGTATTGCGCGCGTCTTCCAGTGCCCGGTGCTGCTGGCCGGTAAACTGCAGACCGGCCAGTTGCAGGGCGCCATTGAGCCCCAGCGGGCGTTCCAGCCGTCGGGCCTTGGCAAAGCGTTGCTTGAGGTTCATGTGCTGTACACGACTCAAGACGCTGTCGAGTTGCAGGCGCTGCCACTCCTGCAACAGTTGCTTGCGGTCGTAATCGCCCCAACTGGCCCAGCCTTCAAGGCGGCTGTGATGTTGGCCGAGCCAGCGCTCGAACAATGGCCAGACCTCGCCCAAAGGTTGCGCGCTATCGATGTTGGCCTGGGTGATATGCGTCAGGTCCCGGCAAAATGGGGTCAGCAACGGTCGCCGCAACGGGCGGACGAACCGCTGGAAATGATCCAGTTCCCGTCCCTTGCGATCGACCAAGGTGGCACCGATTTCGATGATTTCCATCTCAGTTACTGGCCAACCACCCTCGTCGGTGGTGGCTTCCAGATCAATGACCAGCCAATGAGGCATCGCAGGGTTCCTGGTATCCGCGTCCTGATAGGTTTTGAGCGTAGCCAAACCCGACGGATCCGCCTAGCGGCTTATTCGACCTCCAGCAGAATCTGGCGATTTTTCACTTGATCACCGACCCGCACCTGCAAGCGCTTGAGCACGCCGTCGATACCGGATTTAAGCGGATGCTCCATCTTCATGGCCTCCAGCACCACCAGCAGCTGGCCTTTGCTGACGGTGCTGCCCTCGCTGACCAGCACGTCGACAATCGCGCCGTCCATCGGCGCCTTGAGCGTGCCGGAGCTGACATTGGCCAGGCTGCTGACCAAGGCCTGGGTTCGGTCCTCCAGTGTCAGGCTGCCCGGTCGGGTAAACAGGCACAGGTGTCCACCCTCTAGTCGATAGGCATGGCGTTGGCGGATTCCGTCAATTTCCAGGGCGGCCCAGTGTCCGTCGCTGTGGATGACTTTCACTTCAAGCGTGCGGTGGGTGACTTCAATCCGGTACGCCGCGCCCGGTACCGCGTTCACGACCACCGACCACTCCTGATCTTCCAGGCCGAGACGATAGTGCAGCGGCACACTCGCGTTATTGCGCCATCCGGACAATGGGGCACGATGCGACTGGGCCGAGGCCTGATAGAGCAGGGTAGCGGCAATCGCCAATTGCTCGGGGGTGGGCGCATAAGGCTGCAAACATTGATGTTCGGCAAATTCCTGGGCGATCAGGCCGGTGCTGAATGCTCCACGAATGAATGCCGGGTGTTGCAACAGGCTGGCAAGCAGGCGCTGGTTGCTTTGCACGCCCAGCAGCACGCTGTCCTGCACCGCCCGCAGCAGTTTGCGCCGGGCTTCTTCGCGGGTAGCACCATGGGCAATGATCTTGCCCAGCATCGGGTCATAGAAGGGGCTGATGCGCTGACCTTCGATCAGGCCGTGGTCGAATCGCACGCCTTCCTGCAAACCGGGTTCCCAGCCGGCAATGCGTCCGGTTTGCGGGAGGAAACCCTGGGCCGGGTCTTCAGCATATAAACGCACCTCCATGGCGTGACCGGTGAGCTGCACTTGCTCCTGACGCAATGGCAGCGGTTGTCCATCGGCAATGTTCAACTGCCAGGCCACCAGATCGAGCCCGGTGATCAGCTCCGTCACCGGATGCTCCACTTGCAGGCGCGTGTTCATTTCCAGAAAGTAAAACTGCCCGCGTGCATCGAGCAGGAATTCCACCGTACCGGCACCGACGTAGTTCACTGCACGCCCGGCCTTGAGCGCCGCTTCGCCCATGGCCTGGCGCAATTCGCCGGTCATTACCGGGCAGGGGGCTTCTTCGATGACTTTCTGGTGCCGGCGCTGGATCGAGCAATCGCGTTCACCGAGGTAGATCAGGTTGCCATGTTGATCGCCGAACAACTGAACCTCAACATGCCGTGGCTCGATCAACGCCTGTTCAAGAATCAGTTCGCCGCTGCCAAACCCGTTCAACGCTTCAGAGCGCGCCGTGCGAATCTGCTCGAGCAAAGCCCCGGCGTCGTGCACCAGACGCATGCCGCGCCCGCCACCGCCGGCGCTGGCCTTGATCATCAGCGGATAGCCGATGCGTTCGGCTTCGCGCTTCAGGGTCGCGTCATCCTGTTCGGCGCCTTGATAACCCTGGATGCAGGGCACACCCGCTTCAATCATGGCGATTTTCGACAGGCGTTTGCTGCCCATCAGTTCGATGGCTTCAGGACTGGGACCGATGAAGGTGATGCCGGCCTGCTGGCAGGCGCGGGCGAAGCCGGCGTTTTCCGAGAGGAAACCATAACCGGGATGAATGGCATCGGCGCCGGTGCGCCGGGCGGCGTCGATGATCGCCGGAATGTTCAGGTAGGACTGTTGGACCGGGGCCGGGCCGATGTTGACGGCTTCGTCGGCCATTTGTACGTGCAGTGCATCGGCATCGGCATCGCTGAACACGGCGACAGTGCGATAACCCAGCGCCTGGGCGGTGCGCTGGATGCGGCAGGCGATTTCACCGCGGTTGGCGATGAGGATTTTGCTGAATCCGGGCATGTTTTGTTCCCTGGTTTTTTGCGGTGAATGTGGCCCATCACTGGCAAGCCAGCTCCCACACAAAACCTTGTGGGAGCTGGCTTGCCAGCGATGCTTTTAAGAGGCCCACCCCGGTTTACGCTTCTGCACAAAGGCCATCGTCCCCTCGACGCCTTCAGCCCCGGTCACTGCGTCGCTGAACCACTCGGCTGCCTGGTCGAGTAGCGCATCCGAAGGTTGCCCGGCGCTGGCCAGCAACAGTTTTTTGGTCGCCGCATTTGCTTCGGGGGCGCAGCAAAGTACATGGGCCAACACCTCATCGAGACGCTCAGCCAGGGCTTGCGGGTCATGTTCGACAAAGTGCACCAGCCCCATTCGCCGCGCCTGGTTGCCATCGAAGCGCGCCGCCGTCAGCGCCAGTCGCCGGGCCTGGGTCAGGCCGATCCGCTGGACCACGAACGGCGCGATTTGCGCCGGCAGCAGGCCGAGGCTGGTTTCCGGCAGGCCGAATTGCGCCGAATGATCGGCCATGGCGATATCGCTGACACAGGCCAGGCCCAGGCCTCCACCGAGCACGGCACCTTGCAGCACGGTGATGACCACTTGCGGTGCGTGTTGCACCTCTTGCAGCAGCGCACCGAACACCCGGTTCAAATCGCGGTGCGCGCTGGAGCCCTGGGCGCGGGCGTTGGCCATGTCCTTGATGTCGCCACCCGCGCAAAAATGCCCACCGGCACCGCCGATGACCAACGCCCGAATTGCGCGGTCATCGTTAATTGCCGCCAGTACTGCGCGCAGTTCGCTCACCATCTGCAAGCTCATGGCATTGCGGCTGTCCGGGCGATTGAGGGTGATGTGCAGCACGCCGTTGTGCAGTTCCAGCAGCAGCGTCTGGCAATCGGGTAGCGTGCTCATTTCTTTTTCCCCGGCAGGATGCCCATCAATTTGCAGATGATCCCCAGCATGATTTCGTCGGCACCGCCGCCAATCGACACCAGCCGCACGTCGCGATAGGCGCGGGCCACCGGGTTGTCCCACATGAAACCCATGCCGCCCCAGTATTGCAGGCAACTGTCGCTGACTTCGCGGCCCAGTCGACCGGCCTTGAGTTTGGCCATGGACGCCAGGCGCGTGACGTCCTGGCCTTTGATGTACTGCTCGGTGGCCTGATAGACCAACGCCCGCAGGCATTCGATTTCGGTTTGCAGTTCGGCGAGGCGGAAGTGGATCACCTGATTGTCGATCAGCGCGTTACCGAAGGTTTTACGCTCCTTGCAATACTCGATGGTGCTGTCGATACAGTACTCCAGGCCCTTGATCATATTGGCTGCGCCGAACAGGCGTTCCTCCTGGAACTGCAGCATCTGCATCATGAACCCCGCGCCTTCATGGCCGACGCGGTTGCGCTGCTGCACGCGCACGTTGTCGAAAAACACCTGCGCGGTTTCCGAGCTGCGCATACCGAGTTTGTCCAGGTGCGAGCTGAGGCTGATGCCCGGCGTGTTCATCGGCACCATGATCAATGATTTGTTGATGTGCGGTTTGTCGTCCGACGTGTTGGCCAGCAGACAGATGAAGTCGGCGCTCGGCGAGTTGGTGATCCACATCTTGCTGCCGTTGATCACGTAATCGTCGCCATCCTTGCGCGCGGTGGTTTTCAACCCGGCCACATCGGAACCGGCGCCCACTTCGGAGACGCCAATGCAGCCGACCTGCTCGCCGCTGATGGCCGGGCGCAGGAACTCGTCACGCAGTTCATCGGAGCCGAAACGGGCGAGGGCCGGGGTGCACATGTCGGTCTGCACGCCGATGGACATCGGAATGCCTCCGCAATGAATGGTCCCGAACTCTTCGGCGGCGACGATCGAATAGCTGTAGTCCAGGCCCATGCCACCGAATTTTTCCGGTTTGGAAATGCCCAGCAGGCCCAGGTCGCCGGCCTTGCGGAAGATATCGTGGATCGGAAAGCGCCCGGCCTTTTCCCATTCCTCGACATGGGGGTTGATCTCGTGCTCGACGAATTGGCGGACGGTGCGGCGCAGTGCTTCGTGTTCCTGGGTGAAGATCATTTTTATTGTTCTCCTCTGGTCGCCCTTAGAAGCGGGCTACACCAAAACTGTTGGCTTGCAGCGGCCGCACTTCGGCCTCCTGACAGATATCCAGCAAGTAACCGAGCAAGGTCCGGGTATCGCGCGGGTCGATCAAACCGTCGTCCCACAGGTTGGCGCTGCCGTAGAGCGCCGTGGACTGGCTGTCGAGCTTCTGCGCGGTGACCTGTTCAAGCATGTCGAGCATTTTCGGATCTGGCACCAGCCCGTCCTTGGCCTGTTTGGCTTCGGTGACGATGCGCAACACTTTGCCCGCCTGCGCGCCGCCCATCACCGCGGTGCGGCTGTTGGGCCAGGCAAAGATGAAACGCGGGTCCAGGCCGCGACCGCACATCGCATAGTTGCCAGCGCCGTAGGACCCGCCGACAACGATAGTCAGTTTCGGCACGCGGGCATTGGCCACGGCCTGAATCATCTTGGCGCCGTGCTTGATTACACCTTGCTGCTCCGATTCGGTGCCGACCATGAACCCGGTGGTGTTATGAAAAAACAGCAACGGCGTCTGGCTCTGGTCGCACAGCTGAATGAACTGCGCTGCCTTGCTTGCACCCTTGGGCGTGATCGGGCCGTTGTTGCCAATGAAGCCGCAGGCGCGACCCTGGATTTTCAGTTGCCCGCAGACGGTTTGCTGATCGAACTCGGCCTTGAATTCGAGGAAGTTCGAAGCGTCGGCGATGCGGGCGATGATTTCGCGCACGTCGTAAGGTTTTTTCGGATCATCCGGAATGAGCCCCAGCAGTTCGTCGACGGGGTAGAGCGGTTCTTCCCAGCGCAGTTCGGGTAACCATTGCAGTTGTTCGTTCCAGGGCAGCATGCCGACAATCTCGCGCACCTGACGCACGCCATCGGCATCGTTTTCCGCCAGGTATTCGGCAGTGCCAGCTGTTTGTGCGTGCATCTCGGCGCCACCCAGTTCTTCGTCCGTGGCGATTTCCCCGGTCGCCGCTTTCAACAGCGGTGGCCCGGCGAGAAACAACTTGGCCTTGCCGCGTACCACCACCACGTAGTCCGACAGCCCGGGCTGATAAGCGCCACCCGCTGTGGCTGAGCCGTGCACCACGGTGATTTGCGGCAGGCCCATGGCCGACATCCGCGCCTGGTTGGCGAAGCTGCGCGCGCCTTCGACGAAAATCTCCGCCGCGTAGTTGAGATTGGCGCCGCCGCTTTCGGCGAGGGTGATCACCGGCAGTTTGTTTTCCATGGCGATCTGTTGCAGGCGCAGGGATTTTTTCAAGCCGCTGGGGGAAATGGTCCCGCCCTTGATGGCGCTGTTGTTCGCCACCACCAGCACCCGCACCCCGGACACATAACCGATGCCGGCGATCAAGCCGCCGCCGGCCGAACTGCCGTCCTTGTCATCGTGCAGTTTATAGCCGGCCAGGCTCGCCAGTTCGAGGAACGGCGCACCGGGGTCGAGCAGCAGATTGAGGCGTTCGCGGGGCAACAACTGGCCGCGTTTATCGAATTTGGCTTTGGCTTGTGCGGCCTTGTCCAGCAGGTTCTGTTCGAGGGTGCGGACCTGTTCGACAGCGCTGAGCATCGCCGCACGGTTGTGGACGAACTGTTCGCTGTTGGCATCGAGTTGCGACTGGATCACCGGCATGGGTTATTCCTTGTCCTTGAGGACGTCAGGAAGGTAGGCGCGGTGGAAGCCGTTATACGATTCGCTGTTGGTCGCCTTGTGAATGGGCCATGCCCGTCCGCCAAGGCTGGCGGCACCGTCGATACGCAAAGTGCTGCCGCTGATGAACGCAGCGGCCGGGCTCAGCAGGAACACGATGGCGGCGCTGACTTCCGATTCAGTACCGATGCGCTTGAGCGGCACGTGTTCGCGCAAGGTTGGAATGACTGCCTTGAACGCACCTTCGTAGGTGTCCATGCCGCTGGAGGCAATCCAGCCCGGCGCCACGGCGTTGACCCGTACCCCGGCATAACCCCACTCGAACGCCGACGTCTTGGTCAGGTTGTCCATTCCCGAGCGCGCCGCCCCCGAATGCCCCATGCCCGGCATGCCGCCCCACATGTCGGCGAGCATGTTGACGATGGCACCGCCGTGTTTGCTCATGGACTGGTTGAACACTTCCCGGGCCATCAGGAAACCGCCCACCAGGTTGGTGCGCATCACGGTTTCGAAACCCTTTTGATTGATCGAGGCCAGCGCAGACGGGTATTGCCCGCCGGCATTGTTGACCAGGCCGTGAATCGGCCCGTATTGACGGATCAGTTCACTGACCAGGTGCGTCACCGCTTCTTCGTCTCGAATGTCGCAGGTGCTCCAGTCAGCCTTGCCGCCATCTTCCGCAATTTCGGTGGCAACGGCTTTCAGTTTGTCGGCCTTGCGCCCGACCAGAATCACATGGGCGCCGAGGGCCGCCAGTTCGTGCGCAGTGCAGCGGCCGATGCCACTGCCGCCGCCGGTGACGATGATGTTTTGGCCGGCAAACAGATCAGTTCTGAATATCGAATCGTAGGCCATGGCGGCAGTCCTCTATTTGACCTGGTCGGCGATGCGCTGCGGCACCGGAATCTGGATTTCCAGCAACTGCTGGGCGAAGGCCTTGCCTTGTGGGTCGATTCGCAGGCTGGCGATGCCACCGCCGCCGAGGGCGTTTTCCAGCAGGAAGTTCAGGCTCTGGCTGGCGGGCAAATACCATCGCTCGACGCGCCCGTGCACCGGGTCGAGGACATGGCTCATCCAGTCGACGATCACCTCGTGCGTCAACGCCTCGGCGATCCACGGCAGGTACTCTGGATCGCGGGCCATGACGCCGATGTTGCTGTGATTGCCCTTGTCGCCCGAACGCGCCACCGCGAGTTTGACCAGCGCCACGCTGGCATCGGCCAGCCCCGTGGGCTTCGGTGGTTCCAGCGGCGCCGGCAAGTCCGCACTGTCGAGGACATCGAGGGCGGGCAGGGCGCACGGGTGGCGCTGCCCCATGAAATCAATCTCCAGCGAACAGGTGCTTTTGTCGATCAGGAACGAGAACAGCCGGATCAACGGATAGACCGTCGGCCGCCCGCCGACAATTCCGGTCAGCCCCGGCGCCATGCCCGTGGCGGCCTGGGCGATTTCCCGGGAGAACACGATCAGCGCCTGTTTGTTCGGGTGACGCACGGCAAGCTTGATCACCACTTCGCGGCTGTCGTGCCGTTGTCCATGGGGACCGTAGGTGGCCTCGCTGCCGAGCAGTTCGATGTTCACGTCGCTGTAGGCTGGCCAGCCGCGCCGGGTGAAAATTTCCGAGGTCTTGTTGATGATTGCTTCACTGACGCGCCGGGCCTTGTCCACCGCGTCGATGCCGGCGATCAGGCAACTGGCGGTGCATCGGAAACCATCCGGGTAGGTGGCACTGACCTTGTACTGATCGGTGGGCGGCAAACCTTTTGCGCCATGCACCTGGACAGCGTTTTTGCCTTGCTGGTGCAGTTTGACCTGAGTGAAATCGCAGACCACATCGGGCAGCCGATAGGCCCTTGGATCGCCGATTTCATAGAGCATCTGCTCACCCACCGTCAGCGGTGTGACCAGGCCACCGGAGCCTGCGGGTTTGCTGACGACGAACTGGCCGTCGGCGCTGACTTCGACGATGGGAAAACCGATGTGTTCATAGTCGGGTACATCGCGCCAATCGGTGAAGTTGCCGCCAGTGCACTGGGCGCCGCATTCGATGATGTGCCCGGCCAGTGCCGCCTGGGCCAGTTTGTCGTAGTCGTGCCACGACCAGCCGAACTCATGCACCAGCGCGGCGCTGACCACCGCGCTGTCGACCACGCGCCCGGTGATCACGATGTCCGCGCCCAGGCGCAAAGCCTCGACGATGCCCGGTGCGCCGAGATAGGCGTTGGTCGAGACGCACATCGGTGGCAGCGGCGCGCCGTTGAACATTTCATGAATGCCCAGGGTGCTCAATTGTTTGAATTGCGGTTGCAGGTCATCGCCCAGCAGTACGGCGATCTTCAAGGAAACGCCGGCCTTGTCGCAGGCCGCTTGCAGGGCGGCGGCGCAGGCTTGCGGGTTGACCCCGCCGGCATTGCTGATGACCCGGATGCTGTGATTGGCGAGTTGCGGGAGCAGGGGGCCGAGTACTTCGATGAAGTCGCCTGCATAACCACCTGCGGGATCTTTCATGCGAGCGCCAGCCATGATCGACATAGTGATTTCGGCCAGATAGTCGAAAACCAGATAGTCCAAGCGCCCGTCTTCTACCAGTTGCGCGGCGGCAGTCGAGGTATCGCCCCAGAATGCGCTGGCGCACCCAATGCGAATTGTTCGTGGTGCAGTCAAATCCATAACCACCTCCAACAGAGTGCATCGAGACTACCAAGCAAGCGCTTGGTTTGTAAATGGCGAAAATATCTTCTGCCCGAGCGCTTGCTTGGTTCGGGCCATCAGCTTAAATTGCCCGCGCAACCCCGCTGTTTTAGCGGTGATCACGACTGTAGGAGAGATCGGGTGGATGAGCAAAAAGCGCTGAGGGTCATGCGCGAATTGGTCGACAGTGGCCAGTTGACCGATCCGGACAGTGCCCGTGGCAAGTTGCTGCAAGTGGCAGCTCACCTGTTTCGCAATAAAGGCTACGAGCGCACCACCGTACGCGACCTGGCCGGTGCCGTGGGCATTCAGTCGGGCAGCATTTTTCATCACTTCAAGAGCAAGGATGAAATCCTGCGCGCGGTGATGGAGGAGACCATTCGCTATAACACCGCGTTGATGCGTGCGGCCATTGCCGAGGCCGGCAGTGTGCGCGAGCGCGTACTGGCGCTGATCCGTTGCGAGTTGCAATCGATCATGGGTGGCAGTGGCGAAGCCATGGCGGTGCTGGTCTACGAATGGCGGTCGTTGTCCGAGGACGGCCAGGCCCAGGTGCTGGCGCTGCGGGACATTTATGAAGACATCTGGCTGCAGGTGTTGGGTGAAGCCAAAAGCGCCGGTTTTATCCGGGGCGATGTGTTCATCACGCGACGTTTTCTGACCGGGGCGCTGTCCTGGACCACCACCTGGTTTCGCGCCGATGGCAGCATGGGCCTGGATCAACTGGCCGACGAGGCACTGATTCTGGTACTGGAGCAGAAGTGATCGGCTGGATTGGTTTGCAGGAAACTGGCTAACTGGGCGAAACCGCCTAGCTTGAATGCATTGATGCAGTACTTTGGGGAGTGGCTTGTCTTGATGTCTTCGCCAATTCGGACGGCTTCGCGGCTTTTGCTGGCGACGCTTGTGGCGTTATGGATGATACCGTCCCAGGCTGCGCAACTGGTGCGAATCGGTGCCGCGCACTTTCCGCCGTACACCGTACGCCCGGAATCCGGGGCCGACACCGGCTTGCTGCCGCAACTGGTCGAGGCGCTGAACACCCTGCAAAGCGACTATCGGTTCGTGCTGGTACCGACGTCCATTCCTCGACGCTTTGGTGACTTCAAGCAGGGGCGGATCGACATGGCGATCTTCGAAAACCCGGCCTGGGGCTGGAAAGACATTCCCCATATCGATGTCGACATGGGCCTGGAAGACGCCGAAATTTTCGTCGCACAACGTCAGCCCGAGGGCCGTGCGGTTCGCCAGCAAGACTATTTTGCAGACCTGACCGACAAGCGTCTGGCGCTGTTCAGCGGCTACCACTATGAGTTCGCCAACTTCAATGCCGAGGCCCAATACCTCGCCAAAAACTACAACGCCACGCTGACCTATTCCCACGACAGCAACCTGTTGATGGTGTTGCGCGGCCGGGCCGACATCGCGCTGGTCACGCGCTCTTACCTCAACGACTATTTTTTGCGCAATCTGAATGTGGCCAATGAGTTGCTGGTGTCCGAGCGCATCGATCAGATCTATCACCATTACGCCATCCTGCGCCCGGCGGCGCCCATCAGTGGCGAAGTGTTCGGCAAGCTGCTGCAAGGCTTGCGGGACAATGGCCAGATGCTGAAGATTTTCGAGCCCTACAAGATTGCGGTGGTGCCTGTCCCGGGCAGCTGAGATCGTCACTTCAGATCAGCTATTGACCGGGTTCTCTTAAATTTCCGGTTGCGGCTGACGTCACATGGTTGAACTGTCGACGATCGTGAGCCCGACCCATGTCCAATCTGAATGACCTGACTGCCCTGGCGTTACCCTCAGGCAGTCGTCTTGTAGCCGATGAAACCGAAAACCGCCTGAGCCTCAGCCTTGACGGCCAACCGCTGGTCCAGCTGCGACTCAGCCGCGACCCCGAATTGAAAGTGCAACGGGAGGAAGGTGGCGACCTCGACACCTCGGCTGTGTGGGCCGCCTGTTACTGGCTGTTCGCCGGTGATCCGGCGTGCCAGCGCCTGATCTGGCAACTCGATGAAGCCCCGGCCGAGGCTCTGCTCAGCGGTTTGCTGATCCCCACGCAAACGGCCAGTCAGTTCCACTGCGAGCGCACGCTATTCTGGCAGTTGCCGCAGCCGTGGCTTGTGCAGTCGTTGACCAACAGCTATCCCCAGCAAATGATCATCAGTGGCGGCAAGCGCCATCCCTTGCGACCGACCAAGCCACGCGGCGAGGTTTACCGGCGTTTCGATGCGCGACTGGGGATGTGGATTTCCCTGCGCACCGTGGACATCGATGTCGATCTGGCGCGTTTCAATCGGTGGCAGAACAGCGCGCGCGTCGCGAGTTTCTGGCAGGAGGAGGGCAGCCTCGAACAGCATCGCGAGTACCTGGGCAAACTCGAAGCCGACCCCCACACCCTGACGCTGATCGGTTGTTTCGACGATCAACCGTTTGCCTATTTCGAAGCCTACTGGGCCAAGGAAGATCGCATCGCACCGTTCTACGACGCCGGCGATTATGACCGTGGCATTCACATGCTGGTGGGCGAGGAACATCACCGTGGCCCGCACAAGGTCGCGAGCTGGTTATCGGCGTTGGTGCATTACCTGTTTCTTGATGAGCCGCGCACTCAGCGGGTGGTTGCCGAGCCTCGCGCCGACAACGCCAAGATGATCGGGTACATGCAGGATCAACGGTTTTTCCGCGAGAAAGAGTTCGACTTCCCGCACAAGCGTGCCGCTTTGATGGCGTTGGGGCGTGAGCGTTTTTTTGATCGGTGCGGGTTGGTGTGACGGCAGGGCTCAAGGTCTGTGTTGGTCTTGAGTCCGTCTTCGCTAGCAGGCTAGCCTGCTAGCGATCAGGGGCGACGCAAACTTCGGATCTTAACGACGAGCCATGCTGTCCGCCCGAGTGCCCGACACCTTGCGACAGTGCACCAGCGCATCGCGAATCATGAAGTTCACCAGGGTCGGCGAGACCCCGAGTTCCTTGGCGATGTCCTTCTGCGGCACGCCGTGCAAGCGATACATCTCGAAGGCGTAACGGGTGCGGCTTGGCAGCTCTGTCAGCGCGTCGGCGATGTTTTCCAGGGTCGAGAAATTGATGTGCGACGTTTCCGGCGAAGCCCCCTGGATGACCACGTTCAGGCCTTCCTCTTCAGGTCCGGAATACTTCTGCTCCAGTGCCTGTTTACGGTAGTGATCAATCGCCAGGTTGCGCACGATCTGGAACAGATAGCTGAGCTGAGCCTTGAACGAGGACGTGATTTGCGGCGCGGATTGCAGCCGGAAAAATGCGTCCTGCACCACGTCTTCAGCGCGAGATCGGCAGCCGGTGATGCGGGCTGCAATCTTGACCAGAATCAGTCGATTGTCGACGAATGCCTGAAGTAGCGGCGAATCGCACCTGCTTGTGGAGACTTGTTCCGTCATGGAAATCACCCTGCTGCCAAAAGGTTAGTGGGACGACGAGAAGTCCTGGGCCGCCCTACACATCGAGCGACAAATTATGTTGAATGATAATGATTGTCAATTGAGAAAGAGAACTAATGCTCCTTGAAGGTGCAGAGTGCGAACTGCGACACGCTGACGCACGTTCGCAGCTCCCCGGCCTGGTTGGCGCTCAAGCCTGGCGACTAATTATTTCGAGATGCCATCCGTTCTCATTGGTGAATGGCTCCGGGCAGTAGCCCCGGCACAACCGTATTCCCAATGCCTTGCGCGGTCGGCAAAGACCGCGCCCTGCGCGCCCTCGAAGGGGCGTGACGTCAGAAAACCGATTCCATTTGCAAGCCGAATTCAGGCAGGAAACCTCATGACCGACGCGTTCGAACTCCCCAGCACACTGGTCCAAGCCCTTCAGCGCCGCGCAGCCCTGACGCCGGATCGTGTGGCCTTGCGTTTTCTCGCCGAAACCCGGGATCAGGCTGTGGTGCTCAGCTATCGCGAACTGGACCAGCGTGCGCGAACCATTGCCGGCGCGTTGCAGGCCGAGGCTGATTTGGGGGATCGCGCGGTGCTGCTGTTTCCCAGCGGCCCGGAATACGTCGCGGCGTTTTTCGGTTGCCTGTACGCCGGCGTAATCGCCGTGCCGGCTTATCCGCCAGAGTCGACGCGCCGTCATCATCAGGAGCGCCTGCTGTCGATCATCAGCGATGCAGAACCGCGCCTGTTGCTGACCAGCGCCGGTTTGCGTGATGCGTTGCTAGACATTGAAGGTGCGCCGCCGTTGTTGTGTGTCGATACCCTCGACAGCGCATTGGCCGAACGGTGGGTCGCGCCGGACCTGCAAGGCGATCACATCGCATTCCTGCAATACACCTCCGGCTCAACCGCGTTGCCCAAAGGCGTGCAAGTCAGCCACGGCAACCTGGTGGCCAATGAACGGCTGATTCGCCACGGTTTCGGCATCGACCTCAACCCCGACGACGTGATCGTCAGCTGGCTGCCGCTGTACCACGACATGGGCCTGATCGGCGGCTTGCTGCAACCGATTTTCAGCGGGGTGCCGTGCGTGTTGATGGCGCCGGCGTACTTCCTCGGCCGGCCGCTGCGCTGGCTCGAAGCGATCAGTGACTATGGCGGCACCATCAGCGGCGGGCCGGACTTTGCCTATCGGCTGTGCAGCGAGCGGGTCAGCGATTCGGCGCTGGAACGCCTCGACCTGAGCCGCTGGCGCGTGGCGTATTCCGGCTCCGAGCCGATCCGTCTCGACACCCTGGAGCGCTTCACCGAGAAGTTCGCCGGTTGCGGTTTCACGGACGACAGTTTCATGGCCTCTTATGGCCTGGCTGAAGCCACGCTGTTCGTCGCCGGCACACCGCGCGGCCAGGGCATCGGCAACCTGCGGGTGAACGATCAAGCGCTGACGCAGAACCGCGCCGAGCCGGGTGAGGGCAGCGCGATCATGAGCTGCGGCATCAGTCAGCCGGATCACGCGGTGCTGATTATCGACCCGGCGTCGCTCACTGAACTGGCCGACAACGCCGTCGGCGAAGTCTGGGCGGCCGGCCCGAGCATCGCCCGCGGTTACTGGCGCAACCCCGAAGCTTCGGCCAAGACGTTCGTCCAGCACGCCGGCCGCACCTGGCTGCGTACCGGTGACCTGGGTTTCATGCGTGGCGGTGAACTGTTCATCACCGGTCGCCTGAAAGACATGTTGATCGTGCGCGGCCACAACCTTTATCCACAGGACATCGAGCAGACCGTCGAGCGAGAAGTCGAGGTCGTGCGCAAAGGTCGCGTCGCGGCGTTCGCGGTCAGCGTGGACGGTCAGGAAGGCATCGGCATCGCCGCGGAAATCAGTCGCAGCGTGCAAAAAATCCTGCCGCCCGAAGCGCTGATCAAAGCGATTCGCCAGGCCGTTGCAGAAGCCTGTCAGGAAGCGCCAAGCGTGGTGGTGCTGCTCAATCCGGGCGCACTGCCCAAGACTTCCAGCGGCAAACTGCAGCGCTCGGCGTGCCGCAATCGCCTGGCGGATGGCAGCCTCGACAGTTACGCGGTGTTCCCGTCGGCAACCAGCGAAAGCGCAGGCACTGCCGAAACCGGCTCCGGGCTGCAAAGCCTGATCGGGCAAATCTGGTGCGAGCAGTTGCAGCTCAACGAGGTGGGCGCCGACGATCACTTCTTCCTGCTCGGCGGCAACTCCATTGCGGCGACACAGGTGGTGGCGCGTTTGCGCGAAGAGTCGGGCCTGGAGTTGAACCTGCGCCTGCTGTTCGAAGCGCCGACCCTCGGCGCATTCGCCGAGGTGGTGGCCCGTCAGCAAGAGGAGGGTGGGCTGGCCCAAGGGCCGATCACTGTGCTGTCGCGCCATCAACCGATGCCGCAATCCCTGGCACAAAACCGTTTGTGGATCACCTGGCAACTCGACCCGCTGAGCAGCGCCTACAACATTCCCGGTGCCTTGCGTTTGCGCGGTGAGCTGAATGAAGACGCGGTGCGCGCCAGTTTCCAGCAGTTGATCGAGCGTCACGAATCCCTTCGCACGCGGTTCTTCGAACGTGACGGCGTGGCCTTGCAACAGGTGGTTGCGGCTGACGAATTCAACCTGCAAGTGATCGATATCAGCGACCTTGCGCCCACCGAGCGTGAGGCGCGTGCGCAGCAAATCCGCGAAGATGAAGCGCGGACCCCGTTCGATCTGGAGAAAGGCCCGCTGTTCTGGGTGACGTTGCTGCGCCTTGATGACGAAGACCATCAACTGTTACTGACGATGCACCACATCATCGCCGACGGTTGGTCGCTGAACGTGTTGATCGACGAATTTGCTCGGTTGTACGCGGCGGCTTGCCAAGGGCAGCAGGCAACGCTCGCGCCTTTGCCCACTCAGTACGCCGACTACGGCAGTTGGCAGCGGCAATGGCTGGCGCAGGGCGAGGGCGAGCGGCAACTGGCTTATTGGAAAGACCGGTTGGGCGATGAGCATCCAAACTTGAGCCTGGCCACCGACCATCCGCGTTCGGCGCAACACCTGCGCAGCGCCGAACGCCACACCGTGCGCCTGGGCACCGCCCTCAGCGATGCCATTCGCCAGACCGCGCTGGCCCATCAATCGACCCCCTTCATGCTGCTGCTGGCCGCGTTCCAGACCCTGTTGCATCGCTACAGCGGCCAGCGTGACATCCGCATCGGCGTGCCGAACGCCAACCGTCCGCGCCTGGAAACCCAAGGCCTGATCGGCTTTTTCATCAACACTCAGGTGCTGCGCGCGCAAGTGGACTCACGGCAGCCATTCACTGACCTGCTGGCGCAAACCCGGCAGGCGGCATTGGGTGCGCAGGCGCACCAGGATTTGCCGTTCGAACAACTGCTTGAAGCCTTTGCGCAAGCCCGTGAACAAGGGCTGTTCCAGGTCATGTTCAACCATCAGCAGCGCGACCTCAGCGCCTTGAAACGCCTGCCGGGATTGCTCGCCGAAGAATTGCCGTGGCACAGCCGCGAAGCCAAGTTCGATTTGCAGTTGCACAGTGAAGAGGATCGCAACGGTCGCCTTAGTCTGTCTTTCGATTACGCCAGCGAGCTGTTCGAGGCGGCGACCATCGCGCGTCTGTCCGGGCACTTCAGCAACCTGTTGCAGGCCATTTGCGCGCAACCGCAAACCGCCATCGGCGACCTGCAAATGCTGACCGGCGCCGAACTCGATCAGCAAGCCGACTGGTCCGTCGCGCCCGGCGCGCCGGCCCAGCAGTGGCTGCCTGAACGGCTCAACGAACAGGCCCGTCAGACTCCGCAGCGCACTGCGCTGTTGTGGGAGGGCGGCCAGATGGACTTCGCCGAATTGCACACCCAGGCCAATCGCCTGGCCCATTACCTGCGCGACAAAGGTGTGGGGCCGGACGTTTGCGTAGCGATCGCGTGCGAGCGTTCGCCGCAACTGCTGATCGGCCTGTTGGCAATCATCAAGGCCGGTGGCGCTTATGTGCCGCTCGATCCGGATTACCCGGCCGAGCGTCTGGCCTACATGCTCAGCGACAGTGGCGTGGAATTGCTGCTGACGCAAAGCCAACTGCTGGAGCGTCTGCCGGCAACTGACGGCGTCAGCGTTATCGCCATGGATGCCCTGCATCTGGAGCGCTGGCCGAGTCACGCGCCGGGCCTTCACCTGCACGGCGACAACCTCGCCTATGTGATTTACACCTCCGGCTCCACCGGCCAACCGAAAGGGGTCGGCAACACCCACGCGGCCCTTGCCGAACGCCTGCAATGGATGCAAGACACCTATCGCCTGAACGACACCGATGTGCTGATGCAAAAAGCGCCGATCAGTTTCGACGTATCGGTGTGGGAGTGCTTCTGGCCGCTGATCACCGGTGCCCGCTTGCTGATCGCCGCCCCTGGTGAGCACCGCGATCCGCACCGCATCGCGCAACGGGTCCAGCAATATGGCGTGACCACGCTGCACTTCGTCCCGCCGCTGCTTTCGCTGTTCGTCGACGAACCTCTGACGACTGAATGCACCAGCCTGCGCCGGGTGTTCTGCGGTGGCGAAGCGTTGCCCGCCGAATTGCGCAACCGCGTGCTGGAGCAATTGCCGGCAGTGCAACTGCACAACCGCTACGGCCCGACCGAAACCGCGATCAACGTCACCCATTGGCACTGCACTCGCGCCGATGGCGAGCGCTCGCCGATTGGCCGGCCATTGAGCAACGTGATTTGCCGCGTGCTCGACAGCGAGCTCAACCCGGTTCCGGCTGGCGTGCCGGGTGAGTTGTGCATCAGCGGCATCGGTTTGGCGCGCGGTTATCTGGGCCGTCCGGGCCTGACCGCCGAACGCTTTGTGGTCGATCCGTCGGGCGAGCAGGGCGCGCGTCTGTATCGCACCGGTGACCGTGCGCGCTGGACCACCGATGGCGTGATTGAATACCTCGGCCGCCTCGATCAGCAGGTCAAGCTGCGCGGCTTCCGCGTCGAGCCGCAAGAAATCGAAGCGCGGCTGCTGGCCCAGGATGGTGTCGCTCAAGCCGTGGTATTGGTGCGCGAAACCTCAGCCGGGGGGCAACTGATCGGTTACTACACCACGACCGATTCCAGTGAATCCATCGACGCGCAAACCGCACGGCTGAAAACCACATTGGCGACGCAATTGCCGGAGTACATGGTCCCGGCACAGCTGATGCGGCTGGACGAAATGCCCCTTGGCCCGAGCGGCAAACTCGACCGTCGTGCCTTGCCGGAACCGCAGTGGCAGGTGCGCGAACACGTCGAACCGGTGACCGAACTGCAGCAACAGCTCGCCGGTATCTGGCGCGAAGTGCTGGGCCTGGCGCAAGTCGGTCTGCGCGACGACTTCTTTGCCCTCGGCGGCCACTCGCTGCTGGCCACGCAAATCATTTCCCGCACCCGCCAGGCCTGTGACGTCGAATTGCCGCTGCGTGCGCTGTTCGAGAACAGTGAGCTGGGCGCGTTCACCGAGCAGGTGCGCCTGATCCAGGCCAGCGGCAGAACCAACAAACAGCCGCCGATCGACAAAGTCGACCGCAGCCAACCGGTGCCGCTGTCCTATTCCCAGCAGCGCATGTGGTTCCTCTGGCAAATGGAGCCGCACAGCCCGGCCTACAACGTCGGCGGCATGGCGCGCCTGCGCGGGGTGCTGGATGTCGGGCGTTTCGAAGCCGCGTTGCAAGCGCTGATCCTGCGCCACGAAACCCTGCGCACCACGTTCCCGAGCGTCGATGGCGTGGCGCGTCAGCAGGTGCATGCCGAGACGGGTGTGCGCATGGACTGGAAGGATTTCACTGCGCTGGCAGCCGAAGTTCGCGAGTGGCAAGTCCAGCAACTGGCCGACGCTGAAGCGCACCAGCCGTTCGATCTGGAGAGCGGACCGCTGCTGCGCGCCTGCCTGGTCAAGACAGCCGAGCAGGAACATTACTTCGTGCTGACCCTGCACCACATCGTCACCGAAGGCTGGGCGATGGATATTTTTGCCCGCGAGTTGAGCGCGCTGTACGAAGCGTTCATCGATGACCGCGAGTCGCCGCTGGCGCCGCTGCCGGTGCAGTACCTCGACTACAGCGTGTGGCAGCGTCAGTGGCTGGAGTCCGGTGAGCGCCAGCGTCAGCTCGACTACTGGACCGGGCAACTGGGCCGTGAACATCCGCTGCTGGAATTGCCCGCCGACCGACCGCGTCCGCCGGTGCAAAGCCATCAAGGTGAGTTGTACCGTTTCGACCTGAGCGATGACCTCGCCGCACGGGTCCGCGCCTTCAACGCGCAAAACGGTTTGACCCTGTTCATGACCATGACCGCCGCCCTGGCCACGCTGTTGTACCGCTACAGCGGCCAGACCGATTTGCGCATCGGCGCACCAGTGGCCAACCGCATTCGTCCGGAAAGCGAAGGGCTGATCGGTGCATTCCTCAACACGCAGGTGCTGCGTTGCCAGCTCGACGGGCAGATGTCCGTGGGCGAGTTGTTCGAGCAGGTTCGCCACACGGTAATCGAAGGCCAGTCTCATCAAGACCTGCCGTTCGATCATCTGGTGGAGGCCTTGCAGCCGCCACGCAGTGCTGCTTACAACCCGCTGTTCCAGGTGATGTGCAACGTTCAGCGCTGGGAATTCCAGCAGAGCCGCACCTTGGCCGGCATGACCGTCGAGTACCTGGCCAACGATGCCCGTGCGACCAAGTTCGACCTTAACCTGGAAGTCACCGACCTCGACCATCGCCTCGGTTGCTGCCTGACCTACAGCACCGATCTGTTCGACGAACCGCGCATTGCGCGCATGGCCGGGCATTGGCGCAACGTGCTGGAAGCGTTGATTGCCGATCCGCAACAACGCCTCAGTGAATTGCCGCTGCTCGAAGCCGGCGAACAACGCCATCTGCTTGATAGCCTCGGTGTCGAAGCGGGTCAGCATCGCCTCGATCAGTGCATCCATCATCTGTTCAGCGAGCAGGCACTGGCGCGTCCCGATGCGCCGGCACTGACCTTCGCCGGGCAGACCCTCAGCTACGCCGAACTCGACCGCCGCGCCAATCGCCTCGCATGGATGCTGCGCGAACGCGGTGTCGGGCCGCAGGTTCGCGTGGGGCTGGCATTGCAGCGTTCGCTGGAAATGGTTGTCGGCTTGCTGGCGATCCTCAAGGCCGGCGGCGCCTATGTGCCGCTGGACCCGGAGTACCCACTCGATCGCTTGCACTACATGATCGAAGACAGCGGCGTCGGATTGCTCTTGAGCGATGCGGCGATGTTCAAGGCCCTCGGCGAATTGCCGTCGACGGTGGGCCGTTGGTGCGTCGAAGAGGACGCCGAAAAACTGGCCGATTACCCGGCCAGCGAACTGCCATTCATCAGCCTGCCGCAACATCAGGCGTACCTGATCTACACCTCGGGTTCCACCGGCAAGCCCAAAGGCGTGGTGGTGTCCCACGGCGAAATCGCCATGCACTGCCGCGCCGTGATCGAGCGTTTCGGCATGCGCCCGGACGATTGCGAACTGCACTTCTATTCGATCAACTTCGACGCCGCTACCGAACGCTTGCTGGTGCCGTTGTTGAGCGGTGCGCACGTGGTGCTGCGTGCGCAGGGCCAATGGGACGCCGAAGAAATCTGCGGCCTGATCCGCACTCATCACATCAACGTCCTCGGTTTCACCCCGAGTTACGGCAGCCAGTTGGCGCAATGGCTGGCGACCCGCAACGAGATCCTGCCGGTGCGCATGATCATCACCGGGGGGGAAGCGTTGACCGGCGAACACCTGTCGCGCATTCGCGCGGCGTTCACACCGAGCCTGTTCTTCAACGCCTACGGCCCGACCGAAACCGTGGTCATGCCGCTGGCCAGCCTGGCCCCGCAAGTCCTCGAGGAAGGCCTGGGCAGTGTGCCGATCGGCAGCGTCATTGGCGACCGCGTGGCGTACATCCTCGATGCCGACCTGGCGTTGGTGCCGCAAGGCGCGACCGGTGAGTTGTACGTCGGCGGTGCCGGCCTGGCCCAGGGTTATCACCAGCGTGCGGGCATGACCGCTGAACGCTTTGTGGCTGATCCGTTTGCCGACAACGGCGGGCGTATCTACCGCACCGGCGACCTGGTGCGTCAGCGGGCCGATGGCCTGGTGGAGTACCTCGGGCGTATTGACCACCAAGTGAAGATTCGTGGTTTCCGTATCGAGCTGGGGGAAATCGAAACCCGTTTGCTGGAACACGATTCGATCCGTGAAGCCGTGGTGTTGGCGCTGGATGCACCGAGCGGCAAGCAGCTGGTTGGCTATCTGGTGAGCGACGTCGCAGAAACTGGCGAAGCGCAACAGGCTGAACTGCGCGAGGCGCTCAAGACCCACCTCAAATCGCAACTGCCGGATTACATGGTACCCACGCACCTGATCCTGCTGGCCAGCATGCCGCTGACCGCCAACGGCAAACTCGATCGTCGCGCCTTGCCGGCACCGGACCCGGAGCTGAACCGCCAGCAATACGTCGCGCCGGGCAACGAGCTCGAAATCGCGCTGGCGCAGATCTGGTGCGAAGTCCTGAACGTCGCGCAGGTCGGTCTCAACGACAACTTCTTCGAACTGGGCGGCGACTCGATCCTGTCGATCCAGGTGGTCAGCCGCGCACGGCAGCAAGGCCTCCATTTCAGCCCGCGTGACCTGTTCCAGCACCAGACCGTGCAGACCCTCGCCGCCGTGGCGACCCGCACTGAACAGGTCAGCGCCGAGCAAGGTGTGCTCAGCGGCGAGTCGCGCCTGACGCCGATCCAGCACTGGTTCTTCGACACCGATATTCCACAGCGCCAACACTGGAACCAGGCGTTGTTGCTGCAACCGACGGCACCGCTGGAGCCTCATCGTCTGGAGCAGGCGCTGCTGGCGGTGATCGAACAGCACGACGCCTTGCGTTTGCGTTTCAGCAACGTGGCGGGCCAATGGCATGCCGAACATCAGGCGATTTCCGATGCGCCGGTGCTGTGGCCGGTGCGCGTTCCGTCGATGGACAAATGCGTCGCACTGTTCGCCGACGCCCAGCGCAGCCTGGACCTCGAACAGGGGCCGCTGATGCGCGTGCTGCTGGTCGATGGTCCCGAGGGCCAGCAGCGCTTGTTCATCGCGATTCACCACTTGGTGGTCGATGGCGTTTCCTGGCGCGTGCTGCTGGACGATCTGCAAACCGTGTACCGCCAACTCGATGCGCGGCAGTCGGTGAAACTGCCGGCGAAAACCAGCGCGTTCAAGGACTGGACCGCACGCTTGCACGCCTATGCCGGCAGCGAATCCCTGCGTGAAGAACTGAGCTGGTGGCAGGCGCAACTGGCTGGGCCGAGCGCCGAATTGCCGTGTGATCGTCCCGACGGTGGACGGCAAAACCGGCACGCGCAAACCGTCAGCGTACGCCTCGACCGCGAGCGAACCCGGCAGTTGCTGCAACAGGCGCCGAGCGCTTATCGCACCCAGGTCAACGACCTGCTGTTGACCGCACTGGCCCGTGTGCTGTGCCGATGGAGCGGTCACGCCTCGACGTTGATTCAACTGGAAGGTCATGGCCGCGAAGCACTGTTCGACGAGATCGACCTGACCCGCACCGTCGGCTGGTTCACCAGCGCTTACCCGTTGCGCCTGACGCCGACGAACATTGAAGAGGCCGCCGGGCAGGGCGCATCGATCAAAGCGATCAAGGAACAATTGCGCGCCGTGCCGCATAAAGGTCTGGGGTATGGCGTGCTGCGTTATCTCGCCGATGACCTGTGTCGCCAACGCATGGCCGGGTTGCCGGTGGCACCGGTCACCTTCAACTACCTGGGGCAGTTCGATCAGAGTTTCGGCGCCGATGCGCTGTTCCATCCGCTGGATGAAGCCATCGGCGCGGCCCACGATGCCAATGCACCGTTGCCCAACGAGTTGAGCGTCGACAGCCAGGTGTACGCGGGTGAACTGGTACTGCGCTGGACTTTCAGCGCCGAACGCCACGATCCCCAGACAATCAACGAGCTGGCAGACGCTTACCTTGGCGAGTTGCAAAGCCTGATCGAACATTGCCTGCGTGATGACGTCGGTGGCCTGACGCCGTCGGACTTCCCCTTGGCGCGGCTCAATCAGATGCAACTCGATGCGCTGCCGATCCCGGCGGCGGCGATCGAGGATGTCTACCCGCTGACCCCGATGCAGGAAGGCATGCTCCTGCACACCTTGCTGGAACCCGGCACGGGCCTGTATTACATGCAGGATCGCTATCGCATCAACAGCGAACTCGACCCGCAGCGTTTCGCCCAGGCCTGGCAAGCGGTCATCGCCCGTCACGAAGCGTTGCGCGCGTCGTTTTGCTGGAACATCGGCGAAGACATGTTGCAGGTTATCCACAAGCCGGGCAGGACGCCGATCGAGTACCTGGACTGGAGCCATATCGCCGAAGCCGAGCAGGAACCCAAGCTGCAAACCTTGCTCAAGACCGAGCGCGAGGCCGGCTTCGATCTGCTCAATCAGGCACCGTTCCACTTGCGCCTGATTCGTGTGGGCGCGGCGCGCTACTGGTTCATGATGAGCAACCATCACATCCTCATCGATGCCTGGTGCCGTTCGTTGTTGATGAACGATTTTTTCGAAATCTACAGCGCCCTCGGCGAGGGGCGGGACGCGCAACTGGCCGTGCCGCCGCGTTACCGCGATTACATCGGCTGGCTGCAACGCCAGAGCCTGGCCGAAGCGCGACAGTGGTGGAAAACCAACCTGCGGGGCTTCGAACGCACCACGCCGATCCCGAGTGATCGACCGTTCCTGCGTGAACACGCCGGCGACAGTGGCGGCATGATTGTCGGTGACCGCTATACCAGGCTCGACGCCTGTGACGGTGCACGACTGCGTGAGCTGGCCCAGGCCCATCAGCTGACCATCAACACTTTCGCCCAGGCGGCGTGGGCCATGGTGCTGCGCCGCCTGAGCGGTGATCGTGACGTGTTGTTCGGCGTCACGGTGGCCGGGCGACCGGTGGACATGCCACAGATGCAACGCACCGTTGGCCTGTTCATCAACAGCATCGCGTTGCGGGTGAAGATGCCGCAGGACGATCAGCGTTGCAGCGTGCGCCAGTGGCTCAGCGCTTTGCTCGACAGCAACATGCAACTGCGCGAGTACGAATACCTGCCGTTGGTGAACATCCAGGAACAAAGCGAACTGCCGAAGGGCCAGCCACTGTTCGACAGCCTGTTCGTGTTCGAAAACGCGCCAGTGGAAAGCTCGGTACTGGACCGCGCCCAAAGCCTGAACGCGACCTCCGATTCGGGCCGCACCCACACTAACTTCCCGCTGACGGCGGTGTGCTATCCGGGCGATGAGCTGGGCTTGCACCTGTCCTACGACCAGCGTTACTTCGATGAAAACACCGTCGAGCGCATGCTCGGTGAGTTCAAGCGTTTGCTGCTGGCGTTGCTCGAAGGTTTCCACGGCGACATGGCCGACTTGCCGTTGTTGGGTGCCGAGGAACAGGACTTCCTGATCCACGGCTGCAACCAGAGCGAGCATGCCTATGCGCTGGAGCAGAGTTACGTTGAATTGTTCGAAGCGCAGGTTGCCGCGCATCCACAGCGGATCGCCGCCAGTTGCCTCGCGCAGCAGCACAGCTACGCCGAATTGAATCAACGCAGTAACCGTCTCGGTCATGCGCTGAGAGCTGCCGGTGTCGGGCTGGATCAACCGGTGGCCTTGCTGGCCGAGCGCAACCTCGATCTGCTGGGCATGATCATCGGCAGCTTCAAGGCCGGGGCCGGTTATCTGCCGCTGGACCCGGGGCTGCCGAGCCAGCGCCTGAGTCGCATCATCGACCTGAGCCGTACGCCGTTGCTGGTCTGCACCCAGGGCTGCCGCGAGCAGGCGGTTGCGCTGCTGGACGAATTCGCCTGCGCCCATCGGCCTCGATTGCTGGTCTGGGAAGAGGTGCAGGCGAGTGGGGTGTCGAGCCATAACCCGGGGATCTACAGCGGCCCGGATAATCTGGCGTACGTGATCTACACATCCGGTTCCACCGGTTTGCCAAAGGGCGTGATGGTCGAACAGCGCGGCATGCTCAATAACCAGTTGAGCAAAGTGCCGTACCTGAACCTGAGCGACGCCGATGTGATCGCGCAGACCGCTTCGCAAAGCTTCGACATTTCGGTCTGGCAGTTCCTCGCCGCGCCGTTGTTCGGTGCGCGAGTGGACATCGTGCCGAACACCATCGCCCACGATCCGCAGGGCCTGCTGGCGCATGTTTCGAATCAGCGCATCAGCGTGCTGGAAAGCGTGCCGTCGCTGATCCAGGGCATGCTTGCCCAGGAACGCATGAGCCTCGACGGTTTGCGCTGGATGCTGCCGACCGGAGAAGCGATGCCGCCGGAACTGGCGCATCAGTGGTTGCAGCGTTACCCGGACATCGGCCTGGTGAATGCCTACGGTCCGGCGGAATGCTCGGACGACGTGGCGTTCTTCCGCGTCGATAGGGCCTCTACTCGCGGCAGCTACTTGCCGATTGGGATGCCGACCGACAACAACCGTTTGTACCTGCTCGACGGTGCCTTGGAACTGGTGCCGCTGGGTGCGGTGGGCGAGTTGTGCGTCGCCGGCACTGGCGTCGGGCGCGGTTACGTCAGTGATCCGCTGCGCACCGCACAGGTGTTCGTGCCCAACCCGTTTGGCGCGCCGGGTGATCGGTTGTATCGCACTGGCGACCTGGCCCGCCGTCGCAGCGATGGGGTGCTGGAATACGTCGGGCGCATCGATCATCAGGTGAAGATTCGCGGCTACCGTATCGAACTGGGTGAAATCGAAGCGCGCCTGCATGAACAGCCGGAAGTCCGCGATGCGGCGGTCGGTGTGCAGGAAGGCGTAAACGGCAAGCACCTTGTTGGTTATCTGGTCGCGGCGGATTCCACGCTCAATCCGGCTGAACGCCTGGCGCGCATCAAGCAGCGCCTGCGTGCCGAACTGCCGGAATACATGGTGCCGCTGCACTGGCTGTGGCTGGACAGGTTGCCGCTCAACGCCAACGGCAAACTGGACCGCAAAGCCTTGCCGACGCTGGAAATCGGCCCGCTGCAAAACCAGGACTTTGTAGCGCCGCGCAATGAACTGGAGCAGACCCTGGCAGATATCTGGGCCGAAGTGTTGAAAGTGGATAAGGTCGGTGTTCGCGACAACTTCTTCGAGTTGGGCGGGCATTCGCTGCTGGCCACGCAGATCGCCTCGCGGGTGCAGAAAACCCTGCAGCGGGATGTGCCGCTGCGGGCGATGTTCGAGTGCAGCACGGTTGAGGAACTGGCCGGGTACATCGACGGTTTGGCGGCCAGCGAGATTACCGGGGACAAGGCGGATCGGTTGAATGATCTGATGGCGGCGCTGGAGGGGCTTTGATTCTCTAGTGGTTGTAGCGGCCTCATCGCTGGCAAGCCAGTTCCCACAAGGTGCAATGGTGGACACTTAAAGTGTGAACAACATTGATCCCTGTGGGAGCTGGCCTGCCAGCGATGGCGGTTGTACAGACGCATACAATCGTGCAATTGACTACGCACCGTCAGCCGCTCAGTCTTCATGCTCCATTTTTCACGGCGGAGACACTTGATGCCTTTCGTAACGATAGACGGCCAACCCCTGCACTACATCGATCAAGGCACCGGCCCGGCAGTCCTGCTGGCCGGCAGTTATCTGTGGGACCAGGCCATGTGGGCGCCACAGATTGCCGCACTGTCGCAACAGTATCGAGTGATCGCGCTGGACCTGTGGGGCCACGGTGAATCGGGGCCACTGCCTGCAGGCACTGCATCGCTGGACGATGTGGCGCGCCAGGCCTTGGCGCTGCTCGATCATCTGGACATTGCCCGCGTGACGCTGATCGGCCTGTCGGTTGGCGGCATGTGGGGCGCGCGCCTGGCGTTGTCGGCACCGCAGCGGCTCAACGGGCTGGTGTTGATGGACACCTATGTCGGTGTCGAACCGGAGCCGACCCGCCAGTATTACTTCTCGCTGTTCAAGATGATCGAAGAAAGCGGTGTGATCGCGCCGCAACTGCTCGACATCGTGGTACCGATTTTCTTCCGCCCGGGGATTGATCCGCAGTCGGCGCTGTATCAGGACTTCCGTGGCAAACTCGCGGCATTAGCGCCGCAACGGCTGCGCGAAAGCATCGTGCCGATGGGGCGGATTACGTTTGCGCGCGATGATCTGTTGCCGCGCCTGGGTGAACTGGATGCGGCCAGTACGCTGGTGATTTGTGGTGACCAGGACAAGCCGCGTCCACCGTCGGAAGCCCGTGAGATGGCGGAGTTGATTGGTTGCCCGTGTGTGCTGGTACCGGAGGCGGGGCACATTTCCAATCTGGAAAATCCGCAGTTTGTGACTGCCGAACTGTTGAAGTTTATCGCTGCAAGAAATCATTGACCGTAACGACGCCGCGAGCAGGCTCGCTCCCACACTGGAATGCATTCCCTGTAGGAGCGAGCTTGCTCGCGATGAGGTGAGTGAAGTCACTTCGGCCCGAGAATCTTCGCCAACTTGTCCGGCGACGGCGCGCCTTGTTGCTGTTGCAGCTCACCCTTGCTGTCCATGTAGAAAATCGCCGGGGTGGCTTGCAGCTCCAGGTCTTCCATCAGCTGCATGTTTGCCGCGAGTTTCGCCTGGATCGCCGGCGGCACCTCTTTCAAGGCTTTGAGCGTACTGGCCTTGCCGGCGGATTCGTGGTCTTGCAGGGCTTTTTGCGGGTCTTTGGCGGCGAGCAGCGCGGCGGATTTGCCGGGGCTGTCTTCACGGATGATGCCGACCATGATGTGCCGCAACTGCACTTTGCCGGCCTTGACCCATGGCCGTGCCTGTTCCCAGAACATGTTGCAGTAGGGGCAGTTCGGGTCGCTGAACATGTAGACGATGCGCGGCGCATCCTTGTTGCCATCGGCGATCCAGTTGCTCGCTTCCATCTTGCCCCAGACTTCCTTGGCCATTGGCGCGTACACCAGTTTCTGCAACGGCGCGCTGCTCAGGTCGTTGCCCTCGGCGTCGTACAGATTGCCCAGCAGCACGTGCTTGCCGTCCGGCGTCAGGTACAGCGCCATGCCACGGTTCTGGTATTGCGCGGCGTAACCGCGCAAGCCGTCAGGGGCATCGAACTGACCGACGATTTTCGCGCCTTTGGCTTCGATTTTCTTGATCGCCTCGGGCAGCTCTTCGGCCTGCACCGATGGCAGGTGCAGCAGGGCGGCACCGAGGCTCAGGGTCAGCAGGTGGCGGAGGCGGGGCATGGCAGTTTCCTTGCAGAGGTGGCAGGTACGGAGTCGAAGTTTTCCAGGGCGCGGGCCAGGCTGGCGTGTGACAGCTCACCCAGATGGCTGCCCAGCAAGCGACCGTCGGTGTTATAGAACAGCGTAGTTGGCAATGCCATGGAACCCACGGCCTGGCCCAAACGGCCACTGCCGTCGAACAGCACGTTGGACAGACTCAGGCCCTGGGTTTCCAGAAACGTAGCAACGCTTTGCATGCTTTCGGCCTGATTGACGAACAGGAAGGTCAGGTCCGGGCGTTGCTGTTGAGCGTTTTCCAGCACCGGCATTTCCCGGCGGCATGGCGGACACCAGGTGGCCCACAGGTTGATCACCAGCGGGCCGCCCTTGTAGTCGGCCAATTGCACGGTTTCACCGGCGGCATTGCGCAGGGTGATTTCCGGCAGGCGTGTGCCTTGCTCGTAGATCGTCAGCGAAAACGTCGCCAGCAACCAGAACGCCAGGCCGCTGGCCACACCAAAGCCCAACGGACGGCGCAAACCCGGGCGACGCCAGCCCCGGTATACGCTGGCGAGCACCAGCGTGATCACGCCCGGCCAGGCGAGGAAACCGCCATCGCGCAGATCAATGACCTGCCAGGGACCATTGCGATAGTGGCTCCAGTAAACGGCAACGAAACCGATCCGCGCCGCGAGCATGCCGATCAGGAACAGGCTGAACAGCACCGATTCGGGGTTATCGCCTCCGCGCTTGGCCACCCGCCAACCAACAAAGGTCGCCAGTGCCAATGCACTGATCAGCAGCAGGTGGTTAAGCGCGATGGCAAAGGTGCCGAGGGTAAAGGTCAGCATTAGCGGGCGTCTCGGGTGGTGGTCCAGCGTTGCAGGAACGTCTCGGCATCGACTTCGCCAGTGATGCGCTGACTGCGACGCTCAACGCCGTCGACACCGATCCACAACAGGCTCGGCGGCCCCGGTACTTTATAGCGAGCGAGCAATTCGCGGCTGGCGGCATTGTCGGCGGTGACGTCCAGTCGGAGCAAGCGCACATCGCTCAAGGCGTCGAGCACTTTGGTTTTACCGAATACCTGTTTTTCCATGACCTTGCACGACACGCACCAGTCGGCATAGTAATCGAGCAATACCCACTGGCCCTGCGCTTGCGCGGCGTCGAGCTCCCGTTGCAGGGCTTGCGGATCCTTGATGGTGGTGAAGGCGTCATGACCGACCGGCACAGCCGCAACGGCCGTGTTTGAAGCGCGGTAAACCTGCAACGGCTTGAACAGATCATCACTGCCGCCCGCCGCGCCGATCAGCAACAGACTGCCCCACAAACCGAGCAGCAACGACGTGGCCCCGAACAGATGCGCCACGCGACCAAAACCCTCTGATTGCTTCCACGCGCTATAGGCCGCGATCACCAGCAATGCGCCGCACAAACCGACCCACAGGCTTTCGTCCAGCACCGGGCGCAGCATCAGCAACGCAGTGGCGAGGAACAGGAAGCCAAAAATGCCTTTGACCAGGTTCATCCAGGCGCCAGGCTTGGGCATGAAGCGGTTGCCGACAGTCACCAGCAACAGCAGCGGCACACCGATGCCGACACCCATGGCGAACAGGATCAGCCCGCCGTGCAAGGCATTGCCGCTTTGTGCGATGTAGAGCAGGGCGCCGGCCAGCGGTGCGGTCATGCACGGGCCGACCAGCAGACCGGACAAGGCACCCAGCACACCCGCGCCGATCAGGCTGCCGCCGCGCTGGTTGCGCGAGACATTCTCCAGGCGATCACGCACGGCCACCGGCAGTTGCAGTTCGAAAAAACCGAACATGGGCAGCGCCAACAAGACGAAAATCGCCGCGAAACTCCCTAGCAGCCACGGGTTTTGCAGCCAGGCTTGCAGGTTCGCTCCGAGGGAGGCCGCCAACACACCCATCGCCGCATAGACCAGCGCCATGCTCACCACGTAACTGCCGGCCAGTGCCACGCCACGTTTGGGGCTGGCGCCGCTGCCGACGATCAACCCGGCCAGGATCGGCAGCATCGGTAATGAGCAAGGGGTGAAGGCCAGCAACAGGCCCAGACCGAAGAACACCAGCAGGCTCCAGCCCAGCGCCCGTTGTTGCAGGTTGCTGGCCAACGCTTGATCCGGTGCTTCGTTTGTCACAACGGTTGCCACATTCTTGCCCAGATCGACAACCTGGGTCTGCGGCGGATAACACAAACCCGCATCGGCACAGCCCTGGAAACCCACCTTGATCTGGCCACTGGCCCCGGCCGGGATCTTCAGTTCCAGACCCTGTCGATAAACCTGTTGCTCACCGAAAAACTCGTCACTGTGCGCTTCGCCCTGCGGCAACGCTGGGTGCTGATCGGCAGGCAATCCGTCGAACTTCAGCCGTTTCTGATACAGGTAATAGCCGTCGGCAATCTGCCAGAACAACTGGGTTTCACCGGAGTCCAGGCGTTCAGACGTAAAAATGAAGGCTTTGCTGACCGGAAGAAAATCCGGTTTGGAATCGAATGGATTGCTGCCAGCCTGGGCTATACCCAGGCTGGCAAACAATGCCAGCAACAAGAAAACGACGTAACGCATCGACAACACCTGGGGGTTCATGATTTGCCCACGATGATGGTCGTCGATTAACCGGGTGTTAAAGCAAAAAAGCCCGCGTGCGCATTGATTGAGACAACATCGCGTTACTGGCCATGCCGAGTTAACTGATATCGCTATAGGTCAACCTGTACTCGGACATTGGCGGATGATCCGCCTCCCACTGCCGGGCAAAGACTTTGGCCGCGGCGATCTGATCGGCTGTCATGTCTGTGGCTACGGACCGGAGGTCTTGCGCTGCCAGGTTATGCACAGACAACTCCCGGGTGGTTTCAGTGATCAGCCAGAACAAGCCGTAACTTTTGACCGGGTCTTCTGTGAAGCCATATTCGTCAGTGCCATCTTCAGCGGTATAGAAACCACCGAGGGCGCGGGCATAGTTCAGCAGGGAGTGGACATTATTCATTTGGGCGCGTTTTTCCAGCCACTGGCGCCTGACAGGCAGATCCTGCTTGATGGGAGGGCGATTGGCGTACCAACTCATCGCCTGCGAAAGGCCGCCCTCTGCGGCTTTTTTCAGCAATGCGTCAATCGTCGATTCCCGTTCGATGCTGTCGGTAATGAGATTCGGGTCCGACTCGTACTTGACCGCGAGAATGTACTGGGCCTCCAGCGATCCGGCGTCGGCCGCTTTTTTAAGCACCGCAATATCCTGATCCATTTCGTACAGCGCCAGCATGGCGTCGGCATTGCCCTTATCGGCTTCTGCCTGAGCCAGCCCCCGTGCTTTGGTCAATGAGTCAGCGTCACCCAGCCGCAACAGGGCGTACACGTGATTTTGCGCCGCAGCCAGTTGATACCACTTTTTAGCGTCATCGCTCAGGCCCCGTGCGCGACGCCTGAAAACCTCGCCCAATGCGTATTGTGAAGCGCGGTCTCCGGCGGTGGCGCCGATTGTCAGATAAGGTTGCGACTGGGTGAACTCACCCAGGTCATACAAGGCCATGCCCTTGGTTGTGGCTTCCACTTGCTGATCGGTCACGCGGCCAACGTGGATGCTGATGGCCTCGCGCAGATTGAATAAGCTCCTTAACGCTGTTTCATGGGTATACATAGTTGATTCCTGTGTTGAGTTGAAATTAAGTGCTACCCGACACAGGCTATTGGGAAAGATCGGCGCGGATGCGGTAGATATGTATTGCACTGAGCCAACGTTGCCGCGTGATATTGGACCGTTGTGGACAGCAGGCATAATCTCGGGTTAATCGATCTGTTGCCTAATCGGCTTTATTTTTACGAGGCTTTCCATGCACGTACTGGTTTGTGAAGACGATGAGCTGATCGCCAGCGGCATCGTCGCCGGCCTGACCGCTCAGGGGCTGACTGTGGAGCACGTCGCCACGGCGTCCGCCGCCCGGGCGATGCTCAAGGTCGCAGCGTTCGACGTGATGGTGCTCGACCTCGGGTTGCCCGACGAAGACGGCCTCAAGTTGTTGCAGCAGCTGCGCCACAACGGTCTGGAGCTGCCGGTGCTGATCCTCACCGCCCGGGACTCGGTCACCGACCGCGTCGATGGTCTGCAGGCTGGCGCCGACGACTACCTGCTCAAGCCTTTCGACCTGCGCGAACTGGCCGCGCGCCTGCACACGCTGTTGCGACGCGTGGCGGGGCGTAGTGTCAACCTGATTGAACACGGCGCGCTGACTTACGACCCGAGCAGCCGGGAAACCAGGCTCGCCGGTCAACCGGTGGATTTGTCGCGCCGCGAACAGTCGCTGTTGCAGGCCCTGCTGCATAACCGTGGCCGGGTGCTGTCCACCGAGCAACTCAAGGACAGCGTCTACGGCTTCAACGACGAACTGGAAAGCAACGCCCTCAACGTCCATATCCATCACCTGCGCAGCAAACTGGGAAAAGGCATCGTCGAAACCGTGCGCGGTCTGGGCTATCGCCTGGGGCCGGCTGACGGCGGAGATCAATCGAAGTGATGAGTTTGCGTTTGCGCCTGAGCCTGACGCTCGGCGCCGCGTTTGCACTGATCTGGGCGCTGGCTGCGGCCTGGATGCTCAGTGACCTGCGCAACCAGATGATGTTCTCCCTCGACCAGCGCCTGGTGGCTTCGGCGCGGATGGTCGCCGGGCTGATGGAGCAGCTGCCGCCGGTACCGAGCAAGGGTGAGGGCACGCATTTCAGCGCCGAACAGCTGAACATTCCCGGCGGCATGGCGTGCCAGGTCAGTTCGTTGCGCGGGGAAATCCTCGCCCGCAGTCACACCGATCCCGGACAAACCCTGGAAGCCGAAAAAATGGGCTTCCACGACCAGATGATCGACGGCGCGCCGTGGCGCAGTTTTACCCTGGCTCGCGGCGATCTGCGCATCACCACGGCGGACCGGCAAATCGAGCGTGAGGCCTTGAACATGTCGATCCTGCTGGCCGCTTCGGTGCCGGTGGGTGTGGCGTTGCTCGGTTGCCTGTGCCTGCTGTGGCTGGGGATCGGCCAGGGACTGGCGCCGCTCAACCGTATGCGCGATGCCTTGATGCGACGCAGTCCCGACTCTCTGGAACCATTGCAGGTAAAGCCATTGCCCAGCGAGCTGCAACCGCTGCTCGACACGCAGAACCAGTTGTTCCAGCGGATCGGCAAGACCATCGAGCGTGAGCGTCGGCTGACCGGCGACGCTGCCCATGAATTGCGCAGCCCGCTGACCGCGATCAAGACCCACCTGCAGGTGGCGCGCATGACCGAAGGCGTGGCTCGGGACCAATCCCTGGCCCGGGCCGAGGAGGGCGCCGACCGCCTGCACCGCACGCTTGAACAATTGTTGTTGCTGGCCCGGGTCGAGGGCAGTTTGTCGTTCGATGACGGTGTGCAGTGCAGCGCCGAGCAAGTGGCGAAACTGGCGATTCAGGACGCGGCGGGCGGTGATCGTCAGCGCATAAAATTCCACCTGCCGACCAAGGCCTCTCAGGCGCCGGTGCAAATGCCCGCAGTGCTGTCGATTGCGGCGCTGCGCAACCTGCTGGACAACGCTTTGCGCCATACTCCCGGCGAGGGGGAAGTCGAGCTGAGCCTGCAGACCAGCGGCAACCGTGTGCAATTTGTGGTGCGCGATCACGGGCCGGGTATTGCCGAAGACGACCTGCAGCACCTGACCCAACGATTCTGGCGTAACGGTCAGAGCACCGGATGCGGTCTTGGCCTGGCGATTGTCCAGGCCATCGTACAGCGCTGCGGCTGCACGTTGCATTTCGACAGCCGACCGGACGGGTTGCGGGTTGAGCTGACCATGCCGTTGCAATCGGTCTGATAAACACAACAAGACCCTGTGGGAGCGGGCAAGCTCGCTCCCACAGAGTTTGCTGTACATCAAAAGTAACGTCTCTCCATTGGCCGCCCGGACCTCCCACGACTATCGTTCCTCAAACTCAACGGATTGAGGTAACAGCGCCATGGATGACCCCATACTCACCTGCAAGGCTACCCCGGGCGACGCCGGCATCATCAGCCGCATCATCGAGCGTTCCATCCGCGTCGGTTGCGCGCTCGACCATCGCAACCAGCCGCAAACCGTCGCGGCCTGGACCCGGAATCAAACCCACGAACATATCCGCCTTTGGCTCACGGACCCGCGTCTGTACCTCAACGTCGCGCTGTTGCAGGGCAAACCGGTCGGTGTGGCGATGGCGTCGAACGAGGGGCAGGTTGCGTTCTGCTACGTACTGCCGGAGTGGTTTCGGCGCGGGGTGGGTCAGGCGTTGGTGGGTGAACTTGAAAACTGGTTGATTGACCAGGGCCTGCGCCAGTCACGACTCAACAGCACGCGGACCGGCGAAGCCTTTTACCGGCGCCTGGGTTACCAGCCACACACCGGAACATTCACGGTGGCGGGGCTTCCTGCCATCCCCATGCACAAAGCCTTGTCGAAGGTGTAAATCCTTGAGCCCCTGATGCGTTTCCAGAACAGGAAAACCTTATTGTGGGGTCGAGAGATGTCAGTCGCTACCAGCCTTATCGAAGATCAGCCGGCCCGGGTCGCCCCGACCGAGACGCTTTATCAATTCACCGAATCGCCGTTACTGGCCCGTCAGAACCAGCAGGAATCCAACGCGCGCAGCTATCCGCGACGCATTCCCCTGGCACTCAAACGCGCCAAGGGCATCCATGTCGAAGACGTCGAAGGTCGCACGTTCATCGACTGCCTGGCCGGTGCCGGCACGCTCGCGTTAGGCCACAACCATCCGGTGGTGATCGAGGCCATTCAGCAGGTGCTGACTGACGAATTGCCACTGCACACGCTGGACCTGACCACGCCGGTCAAGGACCGGTTCGTGCAGGACCTGTTCGCCCTGTTGCCGCCAGCACTGGCGGCCGAGGCGAAGATTCAGTTCTGCGGCCCCACCGGCACCGACGCTGTGGAAGCCGCGTTGAAACTGGTGCGCACTGCCACCGGTCGCAGCACCGTGTTGTCGTTTCAGGGCGGTTACCATGGCATGAGCCAGGGCGCGTTGAGCCTGATGGGCAGCCTGGGGCCGAAAAAGCCCCTGGGTGCCTTGCTCAGCAACGGCGTGCAATTCATGCCGTACCCTTACGATTACCGTTGTCCGTTCGGGCTGGGCGGCGCGCAAGGGGTCAAGGCCAACCTCAATTACCTCGAAAATCTGTTGAGCGACCCGGAGGCCGGCGTGCAATTGCCGGCAGCGGTGATCGTTGAAGTGGTGCAGGGCGAGGGCGGGGTAATCCCGGCCGATCTGGACTGGCTGCGTGGCTTGCGCCGGATTACCGAAAAGGCGGGTGTGGCGCTGATCGTCGACGAGATCCAGAGCGGTTTCGCCCGCACTGGCAAGATGTTCGCCTTCGAGCATGCCGGGATCATTCCGGACGTGGTGGTCATGTCCAAGGCCATCGGCGGCAGCCTGCCGCTGGCAGTGGTGGTGTATCGCGACTGGCTCGACACCTGGCTGCCGGGCGCCCATGCCGGGACATTCCGCGGCAATCAGATGGCCATGGCTGCCGGGTCCGCGGTGATGCGTTATCTGGTTGAGCACAAGGTTTGCGAACACGCCGCCGCCATGGGTGAGCGCTTGAGCGAACACTTGCGCATCCTGCAGCGCGACTTCCCGCAACTGGGTGACATTCGCGGTCGTGGCTTGATGCTGGGCGTCGAACTGGTCGATCCGACCGGAGCGCTGGACGCTTTGGGGCATCCGCCTGCCTTTGCCCGTCTGGCGCCTCTGGTACAGCGCGAATGCCTCAAGCGCGGCCTGATCCTGGAGTTGGGTGGCCGGCACGGCGCGGTGGTGCGTTTCCTGCCGCCGTTGGTGATTACCGCCGCGGAAATCGACCGCGTCGCCGAGATTTTCGGCCGGGCATTGGCCGCCGCCACCGGGCTTTAAATTTTCCGGGCGCCGGAACGTTCCTTCTACATAGCGGCTGCACATCGCGTACAGCCCACCTTACAGTGATGGAGAAACAGCATGACTTCAGTTTTCGACCGCGAGGACATCCTCTTTCAGGTCGTGGTCAACCACGAAGAGCAATACTCGATCTGGCCTGACTACAAAGCCGTGCCTGAAGGCTGGCGTACCGTAGGCAAGAGCGGACTGAAGAAGGAATGCCTGGCTTACATCGAGGAAACCTGGACTGACATGCGCCCGTTGAGTTTGCGCCGGAAGATGGATGAGCAGGCTGTCGCTCACTGATCATTGATGCAAAAAAAGCCCGCTGGACCGGTGACGGTCAGCGGGTTTTTTTGTGGCCAGCGGTGATCAGCCACTCAAGCCTTTGATCACCAAATCCACATCTCCCTCCAGCTCGGCCACCGGATCAGCCGCGTCGACGCTCAACACCACCAAGCGACTGCCGGCGTCGGCGATCACCGCTTTCACCGCATCGGAAGGTTGACGATGGTGCAACACCACCGCGACGTCATTGTCCTTGAGCGTCGTACCCAGCGCCTTCAAGGCCTGCGGCGTCCACTCGGCATCCGGTCTTGCATCCAGGCCAACCAGCTCAAGATTGAGCCCGCCAATCAGATAGCCGAAATGATCGCTCAGGCTCATCACACTCAAATTGTCGGCAGCCGCCAGACGCGCTTCGCTGTCTGCGCTGAGCTTGAGCAGGCGCTGTTTCAGTGCCGCCAGATTGGCCTCGATCGCAGGCTTGGCCTTGGGCGCCAGGCGCACCAGGTCTGCCGCCATCACGTCCGCCATGCGCCCCATGTTGTTGCTGGCCAGCCACGGCTGGCTGTTCAACCCATCGACCTTGCTGCCGGGTTGGACGGCAATGCCGGGCAGGGCGCCGTCCACCGGGCGGGCGGCGTCGACTTCGACGATACGGATATTGCTGCGCCGTGAGACGGGATACAGCGGATCCTCCGGCCACAAAGAACGCAGGCCGATGACCGCATCGGCGTCGGTCGCCAGTTTGGCCAGCGCCGGCGCACCGCGGCCGGTGAAGTACGCGGTCTGACGGCTGCCCGGCAGATTGTCCGGAGCCGCGCGTTGCAGATGGACGTCGGTACCCTTGAGCAGCACTTCGCCCAGCCCGTAGGTGATTGGCAACGAGGCCAGTACGCGCAGCGGTTTGCTGTCGTCAGCGGCGAAGGATGTTGTGGCCAGCCCGCACAGGGCGACCGCCAGGGTCAGTTGTCGCAGAGAAAAAGTCATTTATCCAAGGTTCCCTTTCAGGCTGGGGACGACGCCGCGCGCGATGGCGGCCAGGGCGAAGGCGATACCAGCCACCAGAATGATCGCGGCACCGGAGGGGATCGGCAGGTCGAAGACGATCGGCGCGAGAATCCCGCACAGCGTGCTGACCGTGGCGATCAGCACCGAACACCAGAAAAAGCCCTTCAACGATTGGCTGAGCAAGCGCGCCGCAGCGGCTGGAATCACCAGCAGTGCGCCGACCAGAATCGCACCGATGACTTTCACCGCGGCGACGGTGATCAGTGTCACCAGAATCACGAACAGGTAATCCAGCGATTTCACCGCCACGCCGCGCACCGCCGCCAGTTGCGGGTTGAAACTGGCGAGCATGATGCGGTTGTACAGTGGCAAAGCCAGGGCCATCACCAGGGAACCGACGATGGCCAGCACCAGCAGGTCATTGCCATTGACCGTCAGCACCGAGCCGAACAGCACGTTTTCCAGAATGTGCACGTTGATCTTGCCCGCCAGAATCAGCAGCAGGCTCGCGCCCAGCGCCAGGGACACCGAAAGGAATACGCCAATCAAGGTGTCCGGTGCCAGGCCAGTGCGGTTGCGCAGGTAGTTGAGCAAGATGCCGAACAACAGGCAGTAGCCGAACAGGCTGCCATAGGGGCCGGTGTAGGGTTCGCCAAGCAGAATGCCGACGGCCACGCCGGTCAGTGCCGCGTGACCCACCGCTTCGGAGAAAAACGCGAAACGCTTGACCACCACCAGCGTGCCCAGACCGCCCAGCACCGGGCCGATCAACAAACCGGCGAGCAGCGCGTTGACCACAAAACCATAGGCCAGCGCTTCAGGCAGGTACCCGGAGGAGGCCCAGCCCTGGATCATCAAACGAAAGGCTTCGTAACTCATCAGGCAGCGCTCCGTGGATGGGTCGAAAACAGTGTCAGCAGTCGATCCGGGGTCAGTGCCTGTTTCGGCGTGGCATCGAACAGTACCCGGCGATTGAGGCCGGTGACGTGATCGGCCAGCCGTCCGACGGCTTCCAGATCGTGCTCGATCCACAACACGGTGATGCCCGCCGCGCGCCAGTCGCCGAGCAAGCGCTCGAACACCTGTATCCCGGCTTCATCCAGCGCCGACATCGGTTCGTCCAACACCAGCAATTGCGGCGCCGGAATCAGCCCTTGTGCCAACAACACCCGCTGACGCTCGCCACCGGACAGCGCACCCATGCGCCGCTTGCGCTTGTCCTGCATGCCGACTCGCTCCAGCGCCTCGCCAATCGCCGCGGCGTAATGCTTGCTCAGGCCGAGGAATGCCGGGCGCCGTTGACACATGGCCGCCATGAAATCGTCGACGGTCATCGGCAGGCCGCGATCAAACTCCAGGGCCTGCGGCACATAGCCGATGATCCCCGGTTCGCCCGGCCAATGCAGGCTCAGGCGACCCTGATGCGGCATCTGCCCGAGCAAAGTCTTGATCAACGAACTTTTGCCGCCACCGTTAGGCCCGACCAGCGCGTGCACGCTGCCGGGACGGACCTCAAAGGTGACCTTGTCGAGGATTGTCGTGCGACCCAATGTCAGGCTGACCTCCGAAAAATCCAGCGTCGGCCCCGAAACCTTTAGGAGCGAGCTTGCTCGCGATTGCGGTGTGTCATTTGGCAAGGACACTGACTGGCCCACCGCATTCGCGGGCAAGCCCGCTCCCACAGAGGATTCGGTGTCAGCCAGGATGGTTTCTTTCGAGGTCATTTACCCGACTCCTGAATCGCCCGGACGACCGTGTTGAGGTTGCCGGTCATTTCCTTTTCGTACTTGTCGGCGGTGTATTCGCCGTAGGAAATATGCGACAGCGGATACAGCTTCACCCCGGATTCGCGCTGAATGGTGTCGACGTAGGAAGACGGGAAATCCATTTCCGAGAAGATCACCTTCACGTCCAGCTCACGCAGTTGGTCGATGGTTTTCTTCAGCTGGCTCGGGCTCGGCTCGATGCCGTGGGCCGGCTCGACCACGGCGGTGACTTCCAGGCCGAACTCGCGCAGCAGGTAGTCGTAAGCCGCGTGCACCGTGGCCACTCGTAATTCGGCGTTGGGCGCCTGGGTCAGTTTGGCCAGGGCATCGGCGCGCATCTTGCGCAGGCGTTTGCCATAGGCACGGGCATTTTCGGTGTAGGTCCTGGCGTTGGCCGGATCGAGTTTGCCCAGCTCCCGGGCGATGTTGTTGACCTGGGCAATCGACGCGCTGATCGACAGGAAGGTGTGCGGGTTCACCACTTTGCCGGCACCGCGCGCGGCTACGCCGGTGGCGGCGAGCAGCGGCACGTTTTCGTTGGCTTCGATCACCGGCACCTGCGGCGTCTCGCTGGCGGCGATCATGCGGTCGGCAAAGTCGTCATGGCCTACACCGTTGAGCACAATCACGTCGAGCCCGCTGATGCGCTTGATGTCTTCGGCGCGGGGTTCGTAGGCATGCGGGTTGAATCCGGCCGGAATCAGCGGCACGACCTCGGCCTTGTCGCCGACGATGTTGGCCACGTAGCTGTAATACGGATGCAGGGTGATGCCGATGCGCAGGCGCTTGGCCTCGTCGGCACTGGCCAGGGGTGTCAGCAGGCAGGCCAGCAGGCCGACCAGTGTCAGGCGCAGAACAGAGCGTAGAGATGAAATAGGCATGGGAAAGCAGTCTTCTCTCGGGTGAAGGCGAGGGTTCAGTGCCGGTGCTGGCGGGTCACGCCGGCATCGAATTGCGCGACGATCTGCTGCCAGCCGGCGCTTTCGAGCGCGGCGTCACTGAGGTCGGCAGGGACCTTGAGGTCGGTGGCGCGGTTGAGCCAGATGTCGGGGGCGTCGTCCTCAGCGGTCAACCGCATCAGAAACGAGCCGGCCACGCTGGCGGTCTGGCTCTGGCCGAAATAAGCCTTGGCATCGAGCAACTGCCAGGCATGGCCACCGCGACTGACAGAGCTGGCGTCCTGGGCGAACGGCGCGAAGCCTTCATCGGCGAGGGTTGCAGGTGTCGGCAGGGTTTGTTGTTCCTGGCGCAGCAGATGAATTTCGTCCAGCGTTACCCGCAGATCGGCGTAGATGCCTTGCTCGGACGCGCTGAGGTCGCGGCGGGCATCCAACTGATGGCTGTTGACGCTGCTCACTTCCTGAGGCTCGCCGCGCCAGGCAACCACCGAACCGGCCACCGTCAGAATGATCAGGCACAACAGCAATACGTAGAGGGTTTCATGGCCGGCACCGGCCGGGCGGACGACTTGCGTGGTGGGCGTACTCATGGGGTCTCGATGTCCGCTTGGTCGATTTCGACCACGTGCCCGGGGCCTGCGTCGAACAGCACGTAGAACTCGGCGCCGGGCTTCTTGAAGGTCAGGGTCGAGTCAGCCCCAAGCTTGCCTGGCACCAGAATGGTTTCGTCGTAGCCGATCACATCCAGCGTCACGCCCGGTGCGCCGCTGCCGTCGGAGAAGCCGCCGGTGCATTTGATCTGCTCGGCGTCGATCGCCTTGCACTCGCACATCGGGTTGTGGGCCAGGGCGCTGGTGCTGAAACCGGCGCAGAGCAGCAGCACTGCGGCGCTGAGAGGGCGAATAAGGTTGATCATGGTTTACCTCCTTGAGTGCTCAGCCAGGCAAGGGTGGCGGGGGAGGCCTGGCTCAGAGGAATGGATGCCTGATGCATGGAGCCGTCCCAGCCTTCCATGGTGATCCACAGTTCGGCGTCGGCCTTGGTTTTTTTCGGGATCGGCAACATGGCGCCCATGCGGTACGGCGTGCCAAAGAAAATCACCCCGGCGGCGCGCAGGCTGCGGGGTTTACCGATGCGCAGGTAAGTGGCCTTGACCTGCTCGCGGCAACTGTCGCACAGCGCGGCGTTGAAGCTTTTCATATAGCCGGCCGGACCATCGGGGCGCGGTGCTTCATTGCGCAGCTCGGCAAGACGCACGCTCCATGGGCCGACCTGGACTTCGCCGATTTCCCGTTCGCCGAGCCCGGTGTCACCGCGAAACAGCGCGGCGTCGGCGAAGTACTTGGGCATAAAGCCCAGCGGCACCAGCAACAGCAGGACGTTGATGTGGAAACGCCATTTGTGCCAGAAGCGGCTCAGTTTCGAGGCTGGTTTTTCCGCAATGAACAGGCTCATTGGCTGACCTCCGTGGTTTCACGGCCGGTCACCGGGATATTTTCGTTGCGAGTGCGTTTGGTGCTGCGCTTGAGAGCATTGGCGGTGGCCAGGGCGGTGCGCTTGGTCCAGATCAACAGCCCGCTGAGCACCATCATGCTCAGCAGCAGGCCGAAGAAGAACCAGATCAACTTGATCCAGAGTCCGCCAAAATCACCGGTGTGCAGCGGGCGCATGGACTCGGTCACGAACTCCAGGCCCGAGCGGTCCGACAGCAGGCGCGTGGCGGCAACATCGCCGGTGTACGGGTTGATTTCGGCGGTCTGGAACATCAGTGGGTACCAGCTGCGACCACCCACCGACAGGTAGCTGTAGGCGTTGGCCGGCATGCTGACAAAGCTTTCGTCCAGACCGGGAATGCGTTCCTTGGCTTCGCGGATCGCCGCTTCCAGGCTGATCATCGGTGCCGCCGAACCGTCGGCGGTGAGCGGCACGCTCTCACGGGGCACCACAAGCGCCACCGGAGCGGTGGAGATGGAAATCTGGTTGTCGAACATGAACGCTTCGATCAGGAACCAGGTGCTGGTGACGGAAATCACCGCGATGAACCAGATCGACCAGATGCCGCTGAGACGGTGGAAATCGCCCCAGAAAATCCGTGCGCCATGGCGAATGCGCAGGGTCGGGCGCAAGAAACCTTTCCAGAAGCGCTTGTACACCACCAGCCCGGTGATCAAAGAAGCCAGCAGCGGCAGACTGAGGAACGACACCAGGTACCAGCCCCAGCTGTAGCCATTGGTGAACGGCACCAGCCACCAGCCATGCAGGGCGCGGGTGAACGCCTGGAAGTTGAATTGCGGTGCGGGGCCCTGAATGGCGCCGGTATACGGGTTGACGTAGACCGTCAGCTCACGTCCGTCGGGGTAGTTGACCCTGACGTCCAGGGCAAAGTGCGACTCGTCGGGACGACTGATGCTGTCAATGATGATATCGGGCTCGGCCTTTTTGATCGCACTGACGATCTGGTCGTAGTTGAGCCGCGGCGCATCGTCCGAAGGCTGGCTGGCGCGCATTTGCGGGTTGGCCAGCCAGACGATTTCCTGGCTCACCACGGCCAGGGTGCCGGTCACGCAGACGATCAGGACGAAAAACCAGATCGGCAGTGCCAGCCAGCTATGGACCAGGAACCAGAGTTTTGAACGGGATTTCTTCGACATGATTAGGGCGTCTTATATCGATGAAAGGCCTCTACTACGGGCTTCGCAGCGATGAGGTCCATGAAAGGCCCGGCCGTGGCTTTTGCCTACGCGACAGGACTGCATCTATATAGGACGGATGAGCACCCGAAATCCCGAAGGGTGATATGAAAGAAAATGTTTCGTGTTTTCTTTTCGTTCTCTGGCTTGGGCAAAATGCCCCTCAGGAACCGGGTTGCTGGCGATAGGCACCACGGGTTCAACATCGCCAGCAAGCGGGCTCCGGCAGGGGATTATTGGTATACACAAGACCTGTGAACAACCGGATTCCTGTGGGAGCTGGCTTGCCAGCGATGACGGCAGATCAAACACCTCAGGACTCAACCCTGCTGAAACATTTCCCTGGCCCGCTGCTCAATCTGCTCCTGAGTCAGATCTTCTTTACGTGTGGCCAGAAACCAAAGATGCCCATAGGGATCCTTCAACGTCCCGGAGCGGTCGCCATAGAACTGATCCTTGACCTCCGAGACCACGGTGCCGCCGGCGTCGATCGCCTGTTTGTAGGATTTATCCACATCGGTCACATACAAATGAAGGCCCACCGATGGTGAACTGTCCGGGTTGCTCAACGGCCCCTGATCGCACGGCGTGCCGAGCATGATCGGGCAGTCGCCGATACGCAGCTCGGCGTGACCGATGCCGCCGTCGGGCATGGACAGGCGCATGACTTCGATGGCGCCGAAGGCTTTTTTGTAGAAGTCGATGGCTTCAGCGGCTTTTGCGATGCCCAGATACGGGGTGATGCTGTGATAACCCTCTGGAATGGGTTTGACGCTCATGATCGTTCTCCTTTTTTATTGTGAGACGAAGATCGTTCTCCAGCCGAATCAGTGTAGGAGTTGCCGAAGAGTGCGATCTTTAGATTTTGATCTTCGGCAGTCTTCGAGTTCACAAAAATATCGCAGCCTGCGGCAGCTCGGGGGGCCCCGACTGCCGGAATGCAAGCCACTGTGGGAGTGAGTCTGTTCGAGATGGCCGCACCACTATTTCGGATCAACCCCCGATTCCAGCAGCCGCGCCCCCGGCCCTCGATCCCCAAGCACATCGCCAGAATTGCGTAACGGGCAAGCCTCCATCGACAGACACCCGCAGCCAATGCAGCCGTTGAGCTTGTCACGCAGCAAAGTCAATTGATTGATCCGCTCGTCCAGATCCCGGCTCCATTGCGCCGACAGTACTTTCCAGTCCGCCGCTGTTGGCGCGCGGTTATCCGGTAAAGCCTTGAGCGCCTCGCCAATGTCCGCCAAGGGAATGCCCAGGCGCTGAGCCACTTTGATCAGCGCCACACGGCGCAACACTTCCCGTGGATATCGCCGCTGGTTGCCCGGGTTGCGATTGCTTTTGATCAGCCCTTTGGACTCGTAAAAGTGCAACGCCGTGACCGCCACGCCGCTGCGTGCAGCCAATTGGCCGACGGTCAGTTCCTTGTGCAGTTTTTCCGGGGTGATCATTTGAAAAAAGCCTCTTGACCTCTAGTTAACTTGAGGTTTTACCCTGCACACCTTCGGATCGCAAGATTCGTTTTACTAATGAGTGGGGACAATTCATGCCAGTGTCTGAGAAAAATCGCAGCTTCACCCAATTGATCGAATTCGAAATCGAGCCTGGCCAGCAACCGGCACTGGTGTCGGCACTGTCACGGCAGACCGAGCACCTGGCCCGGCACCACAGTGGGTTTTTGAGTGCGAGCATCCAGGCCAGCGACGATGGCCGGCGAGTGCTCAATTATCTGCAATGGCAAACCCGCGAGGCCGGGGAAGCGGCGTTCCAGGGTTTTGAAAGCGGCGAACAGGATTTCTGGCAACTGATGCGCACCCATCAGGCGAAGACCGTGACCTTCGGTTCGTTCCAGGTGCTGCACAGCCTGGAACTCAGTCACGACCAGGCACTGCACTGCAATCTGGTGGGTTAGATCGACTGTTGCATCAAACGCTCGCCCTGCGCGCCGCCGTCCACCGCCACGAACGGTAATAGCGATCAAATCTCGATACCCACTATCGAGAGCGATGATTTCTGCCCGTCCAAAGGCGCGAGTAGCCTGTGTTCATTGCCCCGAACCCAGATGCCAGGACGTCGAACATGAAACCTCTAATCGCCACGTTGATGTTGCTCGCGGTCTCCGTTCTCGCCGGATGTGCCAGCCATGTTTCTCCGGAGTTGCGGCCCTACACCGCCGAAGAAACCCGGGAGCTGGCGCTGGAAGCGTTGAACCGTCGTGGCTTGTCCTTCGACGAATACCACGCGAAAAAAGCCGAATTGCTCGGCCAGCCACAGAAGACCTTCGGCTTCGACAAACAAGGTGAGATGAACGCCGAGCGAGCTGTACAGCTGCACGGTCGCCCAAGCTGAGTGAAGACTGTACTGGTGTAAGTTTTGCCCAACTGTCCGTGGGTTTCCTGCGGGGTGTGCGATAGGGTCAACACCTGACCGACCCTGATGGATTGCCACCCATGACACTCTCGCTTGATCTGCTGCTGGGCTTTGCCCTGTTTGCTCTCGTGACCTCAATCACGCCCGGCCCGAACAACACCATGTTGCTGGCATCCGGCGTGAACTTCGGCTTTAACCGCACGATCCCCCATATGCTGGGCATTACCTGCGGCTTTTTCGTGCTGGTGGTGGCGGTCGGTTTCGGCTTGGGCGCGGTGTTCCAGACGTATCCCTTGCTCTACACCGTGCTGCGATACGTCGGCGCGGCGTATTTGTTGTACCTGGCATGGAAAATCGCCCATTCCGGGCCGGTCTCGGACAGTGCCAAGGGTGACGCGAAACCGATCAGCTACCTCGGCGCCGCCGCGTTCCAATGGGTCAACCCCAAGGCCTGGATCATGGCCATCGGCGCAATCAGCACCTATACGCCGATGCAAGGCTATTTCACCAACGTGATTGTGATTGCGGCGGTTTTCGCCCTGATCAACCTGCCCAGTGTCGGTGTCTGGGCGGCGTGCGGCACGTTGTTGCGCAACGTTTTGAAGGATCGCCGCTGGCTGCGCCTGTTCAACTGGAGCATGGCGGCATTGCTGGTGGCGTCGCTGTATCCGATCCTGCTCGAAAGCTTCAGCTGACGCATTGCTTCAACCGATTGCCTGATGCCTGTTAAGCTCACTTTTCAGGAGCGTTCCTACGCACTTTTAAATGAAGTTGTGCTTCTTTAACGGCATCCGATCAGGTATTGGTAACGTTCTGAAAACCGGACGCAGCTCATAAGGCTGCGTTTCGCCGTTGCAGTCACGAGCCTCCTGATCCCGGAACACGCTCTGCGAGTTTTTTATGAATAAACGTCCACTGTATTTCGACTACGCCGCCACCACCCCGGTGGATCAGCGAGTCATCCAGGTCATGGTCGAGTGTCTGGGCTTTGACGGCAACTTCGGCAATCCGGCCTCCAGCTCCCACGCATTCGGCCAACAGGCCCGGCAAACGGTCGAGCAGGCGCGACGGCAGGTCGCCGAACTGGTCGGCGCCGAGGCTGAGCAAATCGTCTGGACCTCCGGCGCCACTGAATCCAACAACCTGGCCCTCAAGGGCGTCGCCCAGGCGCGCCGCGTTGCTGGCGGTCACATCATTACCAGTCAAATCGAACACAAGGCGATCCTCGACACTGCCCGGCAATTGCAGGACTCGGGCGTCGAGGTCACCTATCTGGTGCCGGACGCCGATGGCCTGATCACCGCGCAAGCCGTCAGCGATGTCATGCGCGATGACACCTTTTTGGTGTCGCTGATGTTGGTCAACAACGAGTTGGGTACAGTCAATGACATCCCGGCCATCGGCCAGGTGGTGCGCGAGCGCGGCGCGTTGTTTCATGTCGACGCGGCGCAGGGCGCGGGCAAAGTGAAGATCGACCTGGCCGAGTGGCCGGTAGATTTAATGTCGTTTTCGGCGCACAAGCTCTACGGCCCCAAAGGCATCGGCGCGTTGTACGTTGGCCCGCGGGCGCGGCCGCGTTTGCTGGCACAGATCCACGGTGGCGGACACGAAGGTGGCCTGCGCTCCGGCACCCTGGCGACCCACCAGATTGCCGCCATGGGCGCGGCCTTCGCCTTGGCCGCGGCTGCGTTCGACGAAGAAAAAGCCTTGATCGTGCGCCTGCGTGAACGCTTGCTCGATCCATTGCTGGGCATGCCCGGCGTGCGCCTCAATGGCAGCCCGACCCGACGTATACCGCACACCCTGAGCCTGACCTTCAGTGAGGGCGAGTTCAATTCAGCGGCCTTGCTCGCGTCGATCGCGTTTTCCGCGACCTCGGCGTGCAATTCCGCGAGCAATGCGCCGTCCCACGTGTTGCTGGCGCTGGGGCATGACGCCCGCTCGGCAAGTCGCACCATTCGCTTGAGCCTGGGACGTTTCACCACCGAGCAGGATATCGATCAAGCCGTACAGCTGATTAAAACAGCCTGCGCCAGTGCCCCGGCATTCTGGCAGTAAGGCGCAAAGCGCCGGCGTCGATCGGCACTGAACAATAATGATGAGTGGTTAGCAGGAGTCATGATGAATACGCAGGTTTCAATTACAGGATCGGTGCCTCAGCGCCTGGCGCATACCCGTGAGCTGATGAGCCGGGAGGGCATTCACGCCTTGCTGGTGCCGTCGGCAGATCCGCACTTGTCCGAATATCTGCCGGGTTACTGGCAAGGGCGTCAATGGTTGTCGGGTTTCCACGGTTCGGTCGGCACGCTGATCGTCACTGCGGATTTCGCCGGTGTCTGGGCGGACAGCCGTTATTGGGAGCAGGCGACCAAGGAACTCAAGGGCAGCGGCATCGAACTGGTCAAGCTGCAACCGGGCCAGCCGAGCCCGCTGGACTGGCTCGCCGAGCAAACCCCGGAAGGTGGCGTGGTCGCAGTCGATGGTGCGGTGATGGCCGTGGCCTCGGCGCGTACTCTGGGCGGCAAACTCGAAGAGCGCGGGGCACGACTGCGCACCGACATCGACCTGCTGAGCGAAGTCTGGAGCGATCGCCCGACGCTGCCGAACGCGCCGATCTACCAACACCTGCCTCCACAGGCGACCGTCAGCCGTGGCGAAAAACTCGCCAAACTGCGTGAAACCCTGCAGGCACGTGGCGCCGACTGGCATTTCATCGCCACCCTCGATGACATCGCCTGGCTGTTCAACCTGCGCGGTGGTGATGTCTCGTTCAACCCGGTATTCGTTTCCTTTGCCTTGATCAACCCACAACAGGCCACCCTGTTTGTGGCGCTGAGCAAGGTTGACGCCGAGCTGCGCGCGGTCCTGGAGCAGGATGGCGTGACCTTGCGTGATTACAGCGAAGTGGCCGATGCCCTGCGCGCAGTGCCGAACGGTGCAAGTCTGCTGGTCGATCCGGCGCGCGTCACTGCCGGTTTGCTGGATAACCTGAACGATGGCGTAAAACTGGTCGAAGGCCTGAATCCGACGACGCTGGCCAAGTCGCAGAAAAGCCTGGCCGACGCCGAACACATCCGTCGGGCCATGGAGCAGGACGGCGCGGCGCTGTGCGAATTTTTCACCTGGCTGGACTCGGCCTGGGGTCGCGAACGCATCACTGAACTGACCATTGATGAAAAACTCACCGCTGCCCGTGAACGTCGTCCGGATTATGTGTCGCTGAGCTTCAATACCATTGCCGCATTCAACGCCAACGGCGCCATGCCGCATTACCACGCCACCGAAGAAGAACACGCGGTGATCGAAGGCGACGGTCTGTTGCTGATCGACTCCGGTGGTCAGTACCTCGGCGGTACCACCGACATCACGCGGATGGTTGCGGTGGGGACACCGACTGCAGAGCAGAAACGCGACTGCACCCGCGTGCTCAAAGGCGTGATTGCCTTGTCCCGTGCGCAGTTCCCGAAAGGCATCCTGTCGCCGCTGCTGGACGCCATCGCACGTGCGCCGATCTGGGCCGAAAACGTCGATTACGGGCACGGCACCGGTCACGGCGTCGGCTACTTCCTCAATGTTCACGAAGGCCCGCAGGTCATTGCCTACCAGGCCGCTCCGGCACCTCAAACCGCGATGCTGCCGGGCATGATCACCTCCATCGAGCCAGGTACGTACCGTCCGGGTCGATGGGGCGTGCGCATTGAAAACCTTGCGATGAACCGCGAAGCAGGCAGCAGCGAGTTCGGTGAGTTCCTGAAGTTCGAAACCCTGACCCTGTGCCCGATCGATACCCGTTGCCTGGAAACCTCGTTGCTCAGTGAAGAGGAAAAACAATGGTTCAATGCCTACCACGCCGAAGTGCGTGAGCGCTTGAGCCCGTTGCTCGACGGCGCGGCCCTTGAGTGGCTGAACACGCGTACCGCGGCTATTTGATGGCTTGCAGCTCAGGCGCTGTTTCCAGCGCCTGACTCATGTAATCGACAAACGCTTTGACCCTGGCCGATTGGCGACGATTCGCCGGGGACAGGGCATGTATCGGCAGCGGCTGCGCGGTGTAGTCACGCAGCAACGCTGTCACTCTTCCGGCTTTCAGATCCTCGCTGAACAGCCACACCGGCGACAACGCCACCCCCAATCCCCCCAGAACCAACTCGCGAATCGCTTCGGAGTTGTTGCTCTGCGCATTGCCCTTGATTCGCACTTCATGCCGATGTGCGCCATGGTTGTAAACCCACACGTTTTGACTGGTCAGCAGATTGAACTGCAGGCAGTTGTGTCCGCGCAGATCTTCCGGCGTTTGCGGCTCGCCGTGTTGCGCCAGGTAATGCGGTGCCGCCACGGTCATCCGGTGGGTGGTGCCGATGTGGCGAGCTATCAGGCCGCTGTCACTCAACGCGCCAATCCTGAACGTGACGTCCAGACCTTCAGTCACCAGGTCCTGATTTTGATCACTCAGTTGCAAGTCAATCTGTATCCCGGGATAGCGCCTGAGAAACGCCGGCAGACGCGGAGCAATCTGCAGGCGCCCGAAACTCACGGAAGAACCGATTCGCAGTGGACCGGCGATGGTCTCCCGGCCAGACTGGAAGCTGTGTTCGGCGGCGTCCACGGCAGCGAGGATGTGCCGGCATTGGTCGTAGTAGCGCTGGCCTTCATCGGTCAGCGATAACTTTCGGGTGCTGCGGGTAATCAGCTTGCCGCCCAGTTCGCTTTCCAGTGCCTGTAGCATTTTGCTGATGGTCGGCTGACTGGTCTGCAACTCCCGGGCGACGGCGGAAAAACTGCCGCGTTCAACCACTCGGACGAAAATCGCCATTGCGTTCAATTTGTCCACGAGACGTCTCATTGATGCTGTCAGGGCATAGTCACTATAGCGATCTGGCGTCTTATCGGCATGAGTAGGTGGGTGGAAGATCATTCCTACAACCACCTCTGACGGGAGTATGCGAAATGACTGACTCATTGCACATGCGTGCGCTGATTGTTGACTCGGCTAATGCGCCGCTACGCTTGGCTTCCATTCCTCGGCCGACTCCAGGCGTGGGGCAGGTTCTGGTGCGGGTGGCGGCCAGCGGCTTGAATCCATTGGACGGGAAGATTCGGTCGGGCCAGGCCGCCCACGCGCGGCAGCCGTTGCCGGCAGTATTGGGCATGGATCTGGCGGGAACGGTGGAAGCGTTGGGGGAGGGGGTAAATGGCTGGACGCCGGGTGATGAGGTGTATGCGATGGCGACGGGGATTGGCGGAGTTCAGGGTTCGCTGGCTGAGTACGCGGTGGTCGATGCGCGGCTCTTGGCGCATAAGCCGGGCAATCTGGACATGCGCGAAGCGGCCGGGTTGCCATTGGTGCTGATTACGGCGTGGGAAGGATTGGTCGATCGCGCGCGGGTGCGGGCGGGGCAAAGAGTCTTGATTCACGGTGGTGCAGGAGGCGTCGGGCATGTTGCGGTGCAGATCGCCCGTGCATTCGGCGCGCAGGTGTTCGCTACGGGGGCTGCGCGCCATCAAGGGGTCATAGAGGACTTGGGCGCAACGTTTATCGATTACCGCCAGTCTCCAGTCGAGGCTTATGTGGCGGAGCACACGGACGGGGCGGGCTTCGATATCGTTTATGACACAGTGGGTGGTGAAGTTCTGGACGCATCATTCAGGGCCGCGCGGGTTTATCACGGCCATGTGGTGAGTTGTCTGGGATGGGGGCAGCACAGTCTCGCGCCGCTTTCATTTCGCGGGGCAACCTATTCCGGCGTATTCACGTTGCTGCCATTGCTGACGGGGGAGGGACTTGAACATCACGGGGAGATTCTTCGGCAAGCGGCGCGTTTGATCGAGGCTGGCAAAGTTAAACCCATTCTCGATCCGCGCCGGTTCACCTTGCAAACCGCCGACGCCGCCCATGAATTGCAGCAATCGGGAGCAGCGCAGGGGCGGTTGGTGGTCGAGATTTAACTCAGGGCTTCGAGGACGAAGTCCAGTCGATCCTGGCCGAAGAACAACTGGTTATCCACAAACATGCTTGGTGCACCAAACACGCCACGTTGCACAGCTTTTTCGGTATTGGCCTTGAGTACGGCTTTGACTTCGTCATCCGCGGTCAGGGCGAGTACTTCATTGGGATCGAAGTTGTTTTGGGTCAACACGGCTCCGACGGTGGCCGGTTCATCGAGGCTGCAGCCGTCAACCCACAGCGCTTTGAACAGGCAGTCGATGAACGCCAGAAAACGCTCGGGGTGGCGCAGCTGCATGCCAGTGACAGCACGCATCAACATGAGGGTGTTGATCGGGAAATGCGGATTGAACTTCAGTGGCACGCCATAACGTTTGGCGAAGCGGTCGAGGTCTTGAAACATGTAATGACCCTTGGCTGGAACAGTCGCCGGGGAAGCATTACCGGTGGCTTTGAAGACCCCGCCAAGCAGGATCGGGATGTAGAGGAGCTGGCTGTCGGTTTGCTCACAGATCTTGGGTAGCTGTGTGTATGCCAGGTAAGTGGCGGGGCTGCCCAGGTCGAAGTAGAACTCCACGGTTTTGCTCATGGTCGTTGCGCTCTGTTGTTGTTATAGGGGGAGGGCTTACCAGCGTTCGCTCCAGGGACGCAGGTCCAGCTCGAAGGTCCAGGCGTCGCGAGGCTGGCTGTGCAGGTACCAGTAGTTCTCGGCGATGTGTTCGGGGTTGAGAATGCCGTCCTGATCTTTGGTTGCGTACTTCTCGGGAAAACTGTCGCGAATGAAGTCGGTATCGATCGCACCGTCGACGATGATATGGGCGACGTGAATGTTCATCGGCCCCAGCTCACGGGCCATGCTTTGCGCCAGGGCACGGATGCCGTGCTTGGCGCCGGCGAACGCGGCAAATCCTGCAGCGCCTCGCATGCCGGCGGTTGCGCCAGTGAACAGTATCGTTCCGCGCTGACGCTTGGCCATGCGAATGGCCACTTCACGGGCGTTGAGAAAACCCGAGAAACAGGCCATTTCCCAGATCTTGAAATACTTGCGGGCAGTTTCTTCCAGAATGCTGCAAGGCACGTTGGCGCCGATGTTGAAAACGAATGCTTCGATGGGGCCGATCTCGCTTTCAATCTGCTCGACCAATGCCACCACATCGTCCTCTTTGCGCGCATCGCAAGCAAAGCCATGGGCTTCACCGCCGTCGGCCAGGATTGCGTCGACTAGCGGCTGGAGTTTGTCCGCGCTGCGGCGGGTGACGCAGGCGACGAATCCTTCCTGGGCAAAACGCTTGGCGATGGCGCCACCGGTAGAATCACCCGCACCAACGACCAGTACGACCTTCTTGTTATTCATGGGTAGATCCCTTTATTAAACGATCGTTAACTAAACGAACGTTATGCTACGATTTGATCAGCGTCAAGGCGATCAATCCTGAGGGAAAGGCAATGCGTTACTCGGCCAGTCACAAGTTGGAAACCAGAGAAAAACTCCTGCAAAGCAGTGCGGTATCGGCCAAGCGATCCGGTTTTTCCACGGTAGGTGTGGACGGCTTGATGAAGGCGATCGGCTTGAGTGGTGGGGCTTTCTACAGCCACTTCTCTTCAAAGGATGAGTTGTTTGCTTCAGTTGTCGAAAATGAGTTGAGGCAAAGTCTGGAACGATTGGGGGCCGAGCAGGATCGCGACAAGCTTGAGCGGTGCCTGAAGCAGTACCTGAGCATGTCCCATGTCGAACATCCGGAAACAGGTTGTGCACTGCCTGCGTTGGGCGCCGAGATCGCGCGTTCTGACGTGGCGATTCGTCTGCAGGCGGAGCACTGGATTTGTCAGTTGCAGGAGAGTTGGGCGCAGGTGCTGGAGAGCGACAGTTTGGCTTGGGCCATTCTGTCGCAATGTATCGGGGCGTTGGTGGTGGCGAGGATGCTGGCCACTACGGAGCTTCAGCATAAGGTGCTGAAGTCCAGTTACGATGAGATCGGACGGCAGATCGCAGGCCCTGGAGCCTGACGACGAGGTCGCAATCTACTTGCAGATGACGATCATGCTGCGACTGGTGTAGCCCGCTGGATTGAGGCCAAACGGATAGTCGCCCGGTTCCTCTACGGCATCCCCTGACTTGGCGATGACCTTGTATCCCTTCGGTGCGCACGAGTTGGCGGCACTGGCGTAGCACTGATCCCAGGATGACGACAGGCCTGAACAGTTGATGTGCAGCCCTTTCCTGCCGTGTTTGACCAGGGGCTTCGATGTCGCCGCGCAGCCCGCAATTGCAAGTACGGCGATCAATATCAAAATTCGTTTCATTGCTGTCCTTGTTGCTTTCCCGGATCTGACGCCCGGTCTGGCAGTATTCGCTTTCGCATGAAGCGTGCTGATTTCCCTGTCTTGAAAAGTCCATGGCTGACATTGGATTGCGGGCTAAACATGGCCTAAATGAGTGGCAAATACCAGAGCCTCTTCAAATCTTGCATCAATCCGCTGCAATCGCTGGCTTGGCAGAGCTCCCCATGGTCATGGTAGCGCCGACCGAAGCCAGGATGATGCACAAGATAGCCATCCACTGTGACAGGGACAGGTATTCCTGCAGGAACAGTAAGCCGGATAGCGCACCAATGGCGGGTTCGATGCTCATTAATGTCCCGAATGTCCTGGCTGGCATGCGGGTGAGGGCGACCATCTCCAGCGTATAGGGGAGTGCTGTGGACAGAATGGCAACTCCGAGGGCAATCGGGATCAGTGATGGGGTCAGCAGCGCGGCTCCCGCATGAACAATGCCTATGGGAGCTACGAACAGGGCGGCAATCATTACCCCCAATGCGGCTGTCTGCACACCATTGTCGGCGCCGGCCTTTTGCCCAAACAGAATGTACAGCGCCCAGCATACCCCGGCGCCCAATGCGTAGCCGGCACCTACCAGGTCGATACCTGCGGTCGTTGCACCCGTAGGTATCAGTAGGAGCAAGCCGAGAGCTGCAAGTGCGATCCACAGGAAATCGATTGCTCGACGTGAAGCGTAAATGGCGACTGCCAATGGCCCGGTGAACTCAAGGGCCACCGCGATACCCAGAGGCACTGTGCGCAAGGACATATAGAAGAGGAAATTCATGCCGCCCAGGGCCATGCCGTAGACGATGACGGTTCGCAGGGACTTCGCAGTCAGCTTCGCGCGCCATGGGCGCAGGAGCAGCAGCATGATTACGCTGGCAAAAATCAGGCGCAGAGTGGTGGTCCCTTGGGCACCAACAATGGGGAACATGCTTTTGGCCAGGGAGGCTCCGGACTGGATAGATGCCATGGCTATTATTAGCAGGCCGACCGAGAACAAGGTCGAGGCAAGGCTGCGAGGTTGGTCATTCATTAAGAGGCATCGTCCAAAGTGGGTGGAACTGGAGCGCTATTGTTGTGTTGAGCAATATACTGCGCATTCGTTGAGGGCGCGTCTATATATAAGCAGCGATTTTGCGCATCCTGATAGAAAAACCAAATCAGTGCTTGACGGCAGATTTCAGGTGTCTATAATTCGCCCCACTTCCGGCGCAGTCGAAACGGAAAACTCCTTGGTAAACAATGAGTTACGCAGTTTTCGGCAGCAGGCTGCTTCAGTTCATCGAAGCCAGAAGGAAGTTGAAAAAGAGGTGTTGACAGCAGCGTGTAACGCTGTAGAATTCGCCTCCCGCTGACGAGAGATCGAAAGCGCAAGTGGTTGAAGTTGTTAAGGAAATCCTTGAAAACTTCTGAAAATAACCACTTGACAGCAAATGAGGCTGCTGTAGAATGCGC